>VBAC01000001.1:0-331224 GCA_005883305.1 Alphaproteobacteria bacterium
GATCCTGCTCGACGCGCTCGGCCTCGCGCTCGGCGCCCGGGCGGACAGCGGCCTCGTCCGCGCCGGCCAGCCCCAGGCCTCGGTCAGCGTCACCTTCGAGGTCGCCGCCGATCATCCCGCGCTCGCCGCGCTCGACGAGAACGGCCTGAGCCACGAGCCCGGCGAACCCCTCGTCATCCGCCGCACGGTCAAGTCCGACGGTGGAAGCCGCGCCTTCGTCGACGACCAGCCCGTCTCGGCCGGCCTGCTGCGCGAGTTGGGCGCGAGCCTGGTCGAGATCCACGGCCAGCACGACGATCGCGGCCTGCTCAACCCGCGCGGCCACCGCGCCCTGCTCGACGCTTACGGCAGGGTCGACGCCGGCGCGGCCGAAGCGGCGTGGCGGCGGATGCGCTCGCTCGAGGACGCGCTCGCCGCCGCCCGGGCAGAGGCCGAAGCCGCGGCGCGCGACCGCGAATGGCTCGAACATTCAGTGGAGGAGATAGGACGCCTCGATCCCCGCCCCGGCGAGGAGCAGGAATTGGCCGGCCTTCGCGCGACGATGCAGGCCGGCGCTCGGCTCGGCGACGAGCTCGGAACGGTCGCCGCCTTGCTCCAGGGATCGGAAGGCGGCCTTGCGCAGCTGCGCCAGGCGGCGCGGCGGCTGGACCGGATCGCGGCAGACCATCCCGCGCTCGCCGAGGCGCTCGCGGCGCTCGATCGCGCGCTGATCGAGGCGTCCGACGGAGAAGCGGCGCTGGAGCGTGCGGCCGAGGCTCTGGCCTACGATCCGGCCCGGCTCGAAGAGGCCGAGGCGCGGCTGTTCGAGATCCGCGCTTTGGCGCGCAAGCACCGGGTCGAAGCCGACGCGCTGGCGGGCTTGCTCGAGGACCTGAAAAGCCGGCTCGGAGCGATCGAGGCCGGCGGCGCCCGGACCGCGGCGATCGAGGCCGATCTGGCTGAAGCGAGGAGCGCCTATGATGCGGCCTCGGCCGCGCTCGGCGAGGCGCGAAAGGCGGCCGCGGCCAGGCTCGACTCGGCGGTTGCGGCGGAGCTGGCGCCGCTCAAGCTCGATCAGGCGCGCTTCCGCACCGCCTTCGCGGAGGCCGAGCCCGGCCCTTCGGGCCGCGACCGAGTCGAGTTCGAAGTCTCGACCAATCCCGGAGCGCCCTTCGGGGCGCTGATCCGGATCGCCTCGGGGGGCGAGCTGTCGCGCTTCATCCTCGCCCTCAAGGTCGCTTTGGCCGAGAAAGGCGGGGCGACGACGATGATCTTCGACGAGATCGACCGCGGAGTCGGCGGCGCGGTCGCAAGCGCCGTCGGCGAGCGCCTGCATCGCCTCGCGACGCGCGGCCAGGTCCTCGTCGTTACCCACTCCCCCCAGGTCGCCGCCCGCGGCGCGCGCCACCTGCTGATCGAAAAGAGCCACGACGGCCTGGTTACCCGAACGGGCGTCCACCTGCTCGACGCGGGGCGGCGGCGCGAGGAGATCGCGCGGATGCTGTCCGGCGCCGAGGTGACCGACGAGGCGCGCGCGCAGGCCTCGCGGCTGCTGGAGGCTGCGTGAGGGCCGGTAGGTGGATGTGCGCGCGCCCCGCAATTGGCCCGGAGGGAGAGCTGACATGTTGCTGCTGATCGCTGCCATGGCCCTTACCGACCCGGCGCCCACGCCATTTCCGGAGCACGTGCCGGGCCTGATCGAGGCATG
The DNA here is from genome assembly GCA_005883305.1 of Alphaproteobacteria bacterium. Classification (NCBI taxonomy): domain Bacteria; kingdom Pseudomonadati; phylum Pseudomonadota; class Alphaproteobacteria; species Alphaproteobacteria bacterium. Next base: position 1,688 of record VBAC01000001.1, read on the forward strand.
CCTCGCGAACGCGATCGAGACGGGTGAGGTCAGCGAAACGGACGACAGCCACAAATATACCTGCACCGACGAGGCTGCCGAGCGGTTCTGGACCTTTCTGGAGCGCGCGAATGTCCACTCCTATGAGCAGAATGCCGGCCAGGATGGCTATTGGCTCAGCCGCGACTTCCCGCTGGGGGGATGCTTCAAGCGCGTCCGCATGCCCGATGGCACCCCCGCGACGTGGGGACTTTCCTGCTCGATCTGGATTCCCCGGCCCGCGCGATGACTGACGCCGAAGCCGCCGCCGAGCTGGAGCGTCTCGCCAACGAGATCGCGCGGCACAACCGCCTGTACCACGACAATGACGCGCCCGAGATTGGCGATGCCGAGTTCGACGCGCTCGTTCGGCGCAATTCCGCGCTGGAGGCCGAGTTTCCGCATCTGGTGCGTGACGACAGCCCGTCCAAAGTCGTTGGCGCGACGCCTACGGGAGCGCTCGCCAAGGTCCGCCATGCGCTGCCGATGCTCAGCCTGGAAAACGCCTTCTCGGAAGACGAGGTGGCCGACTTCCTCGCCCGCGTGCGGCGTTTCCTGAGCCTGCCCGAAGGCGAGGATGTGAAGCTCACCGCCGAGCCCAAGATCGACGGCCTCTCCTGCTCGCTTCGCTACGAGAAAGGCGCGCTCGTGCTCGCCGCCACCCGCGGCGACGGCACCACCGGCGAGGACGTTACGCCCAACGTCGGGACCATCGAAGACATTCCCCAGCACCTGTTCCCCGGCGAAGGCCGGGGCCCAGGGTCCGGCGCAGCCGGACCACTGCCCTCGGGGAACGAGATCCCCGAAATCTTCGAGGTCCGCGGCGAGGTCTACATGTCCAAGGCCGATTTCGCCGCGCTCAACGCTCGCCTGCTGGCCGAGGCGGAGGACCCGGACAAGGCGCGTCAGTTCGCCAACCCGAGGAACGCCGCCGCCGGCTCGCTCCGCCAGAAGGACGCCGCAGTCACGGCCTCGCGCCCCTTGCGCTTCTACGCCCATGGCTGGGGCGAGGCCTCGGCGGTTCCCGCCGACACCCAACTCGGTGTGATGCGCGCGATCGAGAGCTGGGGCGTGCCGATCGCCGATGATATCGCCTGCGTCTCGGACATTGCGGGGCTGATGGCGCACTACCAGAAGATCGGCGCCGGGCGGGCGGACCTGCCGTTCGACATCGACGGCGTCGTCTACAAGGTCGATCGGCTCGATTGGCAGCGCCGCTTGGGCCAGGTCGCCCGGGCCCCGCGCTGGGCGCTGGCCCATAAATTCCCGGCCGAGAAGGCGGAGACAGAGCTTCTGGCGATCGATATCCAGGTCGGCCGGACCGGCAAGCTGACCCCGGTGGCGCGACTGAAGCCGGTCGGAGTCGGCGGAGTGACCGTGACCAACGCGACGCTCCACAATGCCGACGAGATCGCCCGGCTCGGCGTGCGGGTCGGCGACCGGGTACTGATCCAGCGCGCCGGCGACGTGATCCCGCAGGTGCTGGAGAATCTCACGCCGGGCGAGGAGCGGCCGCCCTACATCTTCCCCCGCGCCTGCCCCGAATGCGGCTCCGACGCGGTGCGCGAGGAGGGCGAAGTCGACGTCCGCTGCACCGGCGGTCTGATCTGTCCGGCCCAGCGCGTCGAGCGGCTGCGCCATTTCGTCAGCCGCCACGCGCTCGATATCGAGGGGCTGGGGATCACCAATATCGAAAGCTTCTTCCGCGACGGCCTGCTCCAGTCGCCCGCGGACATATTCACGTTGACCAAGGAACAGCTGCTGAGCCGCGAGCGCTGGGCGGAGATTTCGGCGCAGAATCTGATCGATGCGATCGACGCGAAGCGCAATCCGCCGCTCGACCGCTTCCTCTATGCGCTCGGCATCCGCCATGTCGGCGAGGTCACGGCGCGCGATCTCGCCCGCCGCTACCGAAGCTGGGACGGCCTGGTGGCGATGATCGAGGCCGCGCTCGGGGTCCGGCGCGAGATGCAGCCGGTGCTCGGCGAGGACGAGCGGAAATTCAGCCAGCGGCGCGACAAGGCGATCGTCGAGGCCGTCGCCACGCAGAATATCGGCCCCGAAGTCGCCAATGCCTTGCTCGATTTCTTCGAGGAGGAGCATAACCGCGAGGCGCTGGCGGCGATCTTCGCGGCGGGCGTCGCCGTGGCTGACGTCGTCCACGAGGTCCGCCAGTCCCCCGTGACCGGCAAGACGGTGGTCTTCACCGGCAGCCTCCAAGCGCTCTCCCGCGACGAGGCCAAGGCCCAGGCGGAAAAGCTCGGCGCCAAGGCGGCGGGCGACGTCTCGAAGAAGACCGATCTCGTCGTCGCCGGCCCAGGCGCGGGCTCGAAGCTCAAGAAGGCCGCCGATTTGGGTATCGAGGTGATCGACGAGGCGGCCTGGCTCAGGATCGTCGCCGAAGCGGGCGGCTGATTTTCGCCGCTTCGTGCGTTATAAGCGCGCCAGCAAAGGAGACGAGCCATGCGTATCATCGCGGCGGCGGCCCTGGCCTTTCTGCCCCTGACGGCCACGGCCGCCCCACCCGCCGCGCCCGAGGCCGGGCCTCGCGCGGAGGCGGCGCAACAGGCCCCGCCCAGCCTCGACCGGATGAACCGGTTTCAGCAGCGCCCGCGCTGCACCCCGATCCAGCAGCAGGTCGCGCGGGGCGAGCGGCGGGACGGCACCCGGCTCGACCGCGAGCCGCCCGGCCGCGCCCTGTTTGCGGTCGACCGGGTCGTCGACGGCTGCCACGAAGCGGTGCTGATCAGCGAAGAGCAGCGGCGGCAGTGGGGCCCCCGCTAAGCCTCACCCCGTCATTGCGAGCGTAGCGAAGCAATCCAGTGCGGCATCCGAGGCCCGCTGGATTCGCTCCTCGCAATGACTGCTCAAATCTACCGCCAGCCCGTCGCCCGCCGCTTGCGCATCACCAGGGTCGGCCAATCGCCGCGGTCGATCCTGCCCGCGGCCATCATGCCCTGCCGGCGATAAGCGGCCGAGACCGCGCCCGCCTGCGAATCGAGCAGGCCGGCGAGGATCAGCCGGCCGCCCGGCGCCAGCGCGCCGGCCAGCGCCGGCGCCATCGCGATCAGCGGCCCGGCGAGGATATTGGCGATGAGCAGATCGTAGGGCGCGCGATCCTTCAGCCGCGGGTGGTCGAGGCCGGCCGCCACGATCAGCTCCACCTGGCCGCGAGCCCGTCCGACCGGGATCCGGTTCACCTTCGCATTGCCGGCCGCGACCTCGATCGCCACCGGGTCGATGTCCGAGGCGACGGCTCTCGCCGCGGGCCACAGCCGCATGGCCGCGAAGGCGAGCAGCCCGGTGCCGGTGCCGATGTCCGCGAGGTCGGAGAAGCTGGCGCCGGTCGCCTTCAGCCGGTCGAGCGCGAGCAGGCAGCCGGTGGTCGTCTCGTGCTGGCCGGTGCCGAACGCGCGCCCGGCGTCGATCTCGAACGCCACGGCGCCCGCCGGCACGGCATCGCGATGGGCCGGCGTATGGACGAAGAAGCGCCCGGCACGGATCGGCTCCAGCCCCTGCTGGCTCAAGGTCACCCAATCCTGCTCCTGCAGCCGCTCGATCACCGCATCGGTCGCCGCCGAGCTCGGCACGAGGAAGTGCAGCAGGTCCACGTCGGAGCGGGTCGGCGCGAGCTCGAAATAGGCGTCGAGCCGCCACTTCTCGCCGTCGGCCTCGCTGGTCATCAGCACCGGCGGCGAATCCATCGCCGCGAGCTGCGCGATGTCGCCCGTCAGCGCTTCGGCCTCCGCCTTGGTGCAGGGGAGGGTGACCTTCCAGGCGCTAGCGGACAAAGCTCGCTCCATTGACGTCGATGACCGCTCCGGTGGCCGATGCGGGCGCGTCGAGAGCAAGCCAGCGCACCGTCTCGGCGATCTCCGCCGTCGTCGCCGGTCGCCCGATCGGCAGGTCGCCCAGCGAGGCGAGCCCGCCGCGGCTCTCGATATAATCCTCGACCATTCCGGTGACGGTGAAGCCGGGGCACACGGTGAAGGCGTAGATTCCCTCGGCCGCGTAGCTCCGGGCGATGGTCTTGGTCATTCCCACCATGCCGGCCTTGGACGCAGCATAATGCCAATGGTCGGGGCTGTCGCCGCGATAGGCCGCGCGGCTGGCGACGTTGACGATCCGGCCATCACTTCCGCGTCCGCGGAAGTGAAGCACCGCGAGGCGGCAGAGCTCGGCCGCGGCGAACAGGTTGATCCGGTGAGTCCGCTCCCACCCCGCGACCCATTCGCCGTGGGCAAGATCGATCGGCGCCGCCTCGAAAACGCCGGCATTGTTGACCAGCACGTCGATCCGCCCCTCGAGCCGTTCCAGCGCCTCGCCCCACAGCCCCTCGGCGACGCCCGGGCGGGAGAGGTCGGCGGCGATCCTGCCGCCGCCTCCCGCGGTGGAGTGGCCGACGGCGCGGTGCCCGGCGAACGCTTCGAGGATGGATTCGCCGATGCCCCGGCTGGTGCCGGTGACGAGGATGTGGAGAGGTTCGCTCATGGCACGCGGGATAGGCGCGCCGTGGGGGGCTGAAAAGCCTAGGCCGCGAAATTCTGGACGAAGCGGCCCGCGCTCAGCTTGAACTTGGCCATCTGCTCATCCACCTCGCCGAAGCTCTTGGCGACCTCGTCGATCTCGCTCGCCACATTCTCGGTGTCGGAGCGGATCGCGGCGATCGTCGAGCTCATCGAATCGGCGGCGAGCGCGGTCTCGTCGACCGCCGCGGTGATCATGGTCACCGTCTGCGCCTGCATCTCCATCGCCTTGCGGATCCGGTCGGCGCTGACCTGAACCTCCTCGACCGTCCCCTGGATCGAATCGTTGGCCTCGAGGGTCTGCTTGGTGGCCGACTGGATGGCGGCGATCTTCGAGGTGATATCGTCCGTGGCCCGCGCCGTCTGGCTGGCGAGGCTCTTCACTTCCTGGGCGACGACCGCGAAGCCGCGCCCCGCGTCGCCAGCGCGCGCCGCCTCGATCGTCGCGTTGAGCGCGAGCAAATTGGTCTGGCCGGCGATGTCGCGGATCAGCCCCAGGATCGATTCGATCGCCTCGACATGGGCGGAAAGGGCCTGGCTGACCTTGACCGCCTGGCTCGCCTGGTCGCCGGCGCGCACCGCGACCCCGGCGGCGACCTCGACCTCGTTCCGAGCTTCCTCGATGGCCATGATCAGCCCCGCCGCGGTCTGCGCCGCCTCGCGCATCGCGACCGCCGACTGTTCGGCGGCGGCGGCGACCTCGCTGGTCTTGCCGAGCATCCCGCGCGCCGCATTGCTCGCCTCGGCCGCCTGGGTGCGCACCTTGCGGCTGCCGCTGGTGGTCTTTTCGACCACGGTCATGATTTCCTTGTTGAAGTCGGAGCCCTGGGCGGTGCGCCGCTCGGCCTCGGCGCGCTTGCGAAGCGCGTCATAATGGTCGGAGAAGACGTCGATCTCGAGCACCGTCGCCTGGGTCAGCGCCTTGCCGAGCCGCGCCAACCGCTCCGGCTCGCCGATCAGCGCCCGGATGAGCAGGTCGTGCGCGGTCTGAGCGCCCGCGGCGACTCCGGCGAAGAGCGAGGTCAGGGAGATTCCGGCCGAGGCCGCGGAGGCGACATAGGCGCTGACCGAATCCGTCCAGGCGGGATCGGAAAGGTTTCCATATTTGGCGGCGAGATAGGGCACGATCCGTGCCGTGAGCTCGTCGAGCTTGTCGCCCTCGATCTTGCGCGCGACGTCCTCCGAGCGTGAATATTGGATCCAGAACTGACGCGCGATGTCTTCCCTGCCGTGGACGATCAGCTCCCAGATTTCGCGGCAGTCGGCGACGAGGTCGCTGTCGGCCGCGAACAGAGCGAGCCTCTTCTCGTAGCTGATGCCCTGGCCCTTGCCCGACGCCTCAGTCATCGTCACCATCCCTTTTCGTGCACGCGTCTCTTCGCCGCCGAGTTAAGGCGCAAGGTGTTAAGATGGTGTTAGCCAAAAGCTGCGGATTTGGTGGGCGGGAGGCGGGGACGGCTTCCAGTTCCTCCCCAGGATTTCCTGGGGAGGGGGACCGCGCGTAGCGCGGTGGAGGGGACCTTCTGTTGAAGGGGGTGCCCCTCCACCATCCTGCGGATGGTCCCCCTCCCCTCGGGAATCGAGGGGAGGATAGAAGCCGCCTCCTAAAGCGCCCTGATCCGCGGCTCCCTTCGCGGGCTGAGCAGCAATTCGGTCAGCGCCCAGATGCAGGCGTCGGCGCGGTCGGGGGAGCGGCCTGGACCCTGATAGTCGCCGCCGGCCACGAGCCCGGCCAGTTGGTCCTCGAGCGCCGGGAACCGCCCGGCGAATTTCGCCTCGCCGCTTTCGAAGAAGGCGGCGATCGGCTCGGCACGCGCGCTCTTTCCCGTCCGCGCGTGGACCCGCCTGACCGGCAGCCTCAGCCCCGCGCCCTTCAGCACGCTCTCCACCATCTCGCCGCCATTATTGCCCTCGGCGATCACCCGGTCGGCGGCCCATTTTTCCGCCGCTCCGGCCACCTTGCGCGCCCATTGCTCGGGCGAGAGGCCGCCGGCGCTGTGGTCGCCGAGCACATAGGCGGTTCCGCCTTCGTCGATCCCGCAGGCGACGATCCCGCATTCATCGCCATCGGCCGTGGCCGGCGGATCGACCCCGATCACCACCCGCCTCAGCGCCTCCCGTGGCGGCGGCTCGGCTCGGCTCGCCTCGATCAGGGCGCGCGGCCATAGCGCGCCGCCCAGATCCTCGATCAATTCGCCGAGCAGTTCCTGCCGCCCGAAGCGGGTCTTTCCGTGCACCTCCTCGATCATCCGGATGAAGGCGGCGGCGAGGTGTGGATTGTCGCGACTCGCTCCGCCCGTCAGAACAACCCCGGACATGGCGAGCACGCGCCGAAGCGCCGGCACCGGGCGCGGAGTCGTCGTCACGATCGCGCGGGGTCGCTTGCCCGCACGCAGCCCCAGCAGCAAATTATCCCACGCAATCTCGGCCTGCTTCCACTTGGCGAGCTCGTCGCACCAGGCGAAATGATGCTCGGGACCGCGCAAAGTCTCCCCGTCCGCGCCTGAATAGACGAACGCCTCCGCGCCGCTGGCGAAGGTCAACCGGCCGAGCGAGGGCTCCCAGTGCATCTTGCGCCGTTCCTCGCCGTCGCGCGCGGCGGCGAACAGGCCGCCGCGCCCCTCGACCATCACCCGGCGCGCCTCCATCGGAGTCGCGGCGACCAGAGCGATCCGCGCTTCCGGATTCTCCCGCGCCCGGGCGCTCACCCATTCCGCCCCGGCCCGCGTCTTGCCGAACCCGCGCCCGGCGAGCATCACCCACACGTCCCAATCGTCGTTCGGCGGCGCCTGACCCTCATGCGCCCAGGTCGGCCAATATCCGTCGAGGGTCTTCACCAGCGCCTCGCCGATCGCGAACAGCGCCATTCCCCGCTTCTCCGGCGCAATCTTGCGCAGGCGCTGGAGGACCGCCTTTTCGTCTGTCATCATTCCTGGTTCCGAGTGTTTGAAGCAAAACCCCTCGCCCCTTTAGGGGAGAGGGTAGGGAGAGGGGTTGCGGCTGAGGCGGCTCGACGCCGCCGAAGACGCCTAAGGGCTCGCTTCGCTCGCGCCCCTCTCTCCCACTCTCTCCCCAAAGGGGAGAGAGGGCTAACCGCTCTCTTCGTCGCCACGCTCGCCCGCTGCCAGCATCGCCTCGTGCCGCTCGATCGCCTCGATCTTGGCCAGCACGCTCTCCACCGCCTCCTCGAAGCTGCGCTCGGGCGGCCCTTTGCGCCGCCGCCCGCGCGTCGTTCCGCCGCCGCGTCTCCGGTCGAGGAAGGAAAGGATGCGCATCGCCTTGTCCGGATCGAACGGGGTGCCGTCGTCCTCGGGCTCGTCCGCCGCCCCCGGCGCCTTCAGCAGCATATGGGCATGCGCCGCCAGCCTGTAGTCGAGCTGGATCGAAGCCTCCTTCAGCGCCGAGTCGCAATCCTGGGCGAAGGCCGGCCAGCGCCGCATCCGCTGGAACAGGGAGGCGGGCTGAAATCCGATCGCCAGCGCCGATTGGCTGAAATTGCCGGTGGCCCTCAGCAAGGTGAGAAACTCGCCCTCCTGCTCGGAGGTCATGTTCCGCTCCGGCGCCAGCGCGATCTGCACGCGCCCCCCGCGAGTCCGCCGGATCACCTGCTCGCGCTGTTCGGGCTTGCGCTTCGGCATCGGCCGCAGCAGCCTGTCCGGATCGGGCGCGGATTTCGGGAGCTTGCACGGCCGCTTCCGCGCCGCGGCGAACGCGCTGGTCGCCGCGCTCCATTTCCCGTCCGCCGCCTTCTCGGCCTCGGCCCAGTCCCGCGCGAACTCCGGATCGCTCCGCCGCCGCCGCATGAACATGTTCTGGTGCCCGATTCGCCTGTAGGCCGCCCGCGCATTGCCCGTCTCGCGCAGCGCGGCCAGAAACCGCTCCCGGATTTGCGGCGTCCAGATACCGCGCTTCTTTCCCTTGCCCATCGACCCTCCCGCTCCGCGCCGATCGCGCGGGACCAAAGACCCGGCACGGCCGACGGCCGCCCCGCTTCCCCCCAATGATTGTCACGAAGACTTATGCCTTCGAACGGCCTCGACGGGCCGCTTCGGCGGAGCGACAGGCCCCGCCTCGCACCCCGGGCAACGACTCGGGGATCGTAATTTACCGAATAGGTGATTATTAGTCAAGAACAAAAGCGCAACTGGGTTGCTTGCTCGCCTAACGCCGCCGCCTTCGCTCCGCCTTCCACTCGAACTCCGAGGGCATCGGAAACCTCGTGTCGGTCGGCTCCCAGTCGCCGAACTCCATGTCGGGCATGCGCACCCTCTCGCCGCGTTCGTACCAGCAGACCATGCAAATGCTTCGGCGCTGGACCTCGCGGAAGCGGTCGGCCCAACCTTTCTTGTGGTAGTAATACCAGAGCGCCACCGCGCTGACGATCGTCTGGTGGCGGCAGCGGCAGCAGGTGAGGCGGATCGCGCCGTAGCGGATCGCGGCGTCGTACAGGTCCCGGAACGGGTTCACGGTCGGGAGATCGGGCACGCTTCTCGCTCGGGTTGGACTCGAGGCGAGAGAACATAGCGGGAACAATTAAGGAGCGCGAGCCCATTGCTGACCGGCGGCTCTTGGCGCACAAATGTCGTGTGAAACAGTTTCGCGTCATCAGTCTAATATCGTTACTCGCCCTATTGGCGGGAACGACGCCGGCCGCCGCGGACGACTCAAGATGTTCGAATCCAAGAAGAGAAGGCATCCGAGCCTCAATGAGCGTGGACTTGCCAAGCGGAGGAGCCGCTCAACTTGAAGAGCAGATTACAGCGATAGCCGAAACCCGTCTGGGGATGAGCGTCAGCGGGGGCACCTTCGAGGACCCTTATGAGCAGCCCGTGCTCCGACGAAGTGACCTCATCCTCCAGAGTCCGGACGTAAGCGTCGCGATCACCGTAAGCACATCGAACCGCAGCAGCCGCGCCCGCATAAGCGTGCGGCGAACATGCTATTACGACGCACTGGTGCCGTGGCGGCCATATTGGCGGAACTTGAGCGCGTTTCTGCAAGAGAGCGGCTATCGCGTTCATCGACGGTGAACGTAAACCCCCACCATAGCTGACATTGCCGCCCGCAATGTTATCCTCACGGAATGTGCAACCTCTACACCAATAAGAAGAGCGCCGCGGAGGTCGCTGCGCATTTCCGGGCGCAGCTTCCAATCGCCTTCAACGCCGGGCCGGACGAGGTCTATCCGGGCGGGCCGGGCATGGTGGTGCGCGAGAACAATGGGACGCGCGTGCTTCAGGCGATGACCTGGGGCTTTCCGCTGCGGCTCAAATCGATGAAGCCCGGGACCAAGCCCAAGCCGGTCAACAATATCGCCGACCTTTCGAGCTTCATGTGGCGCTTCATCGCCGGCAAGCCCGAGCATCGCTGCATCATCCCGATGACCGGCTTTTGCGAGGCCGAAGGGGAGAAGGGAGCGAAGACGCAGACCTGGTTCTCCTTGCACGAGCGGCCGCTCTTCGCCTGGGCGGGGATGTGGAAGGACAGCGCCGAATGGGGGCCGGTCTATTCGGGGCTGATGACCGACTGCAATGAGGCGATCCGCCCGGTGCACGACCGGATGCCGGTGCTGCTTCACGAGGAGGATTACGACCTGTGGCTGCGCGGGAGCCTCGACGACGTGATGGGGTTTCAGGGGCGGTGCTTTCCGGATGAGCTGATCGCGATGGAGCGGACGGGGGAACCGTGGTTCAAGCGAAAGGCGGAAGGTTCGAGCTAGCCTGTAGTGTCGCGGCAGCCGGTAAGGCGCGAGATTGCCGACCCACCCTTGCATCCCCCCGCCCACGCCGTAAAAGCGGCCCCAGCCACAAACCAGGGGCCTTTCGCCGCATGACCCGCAATCCAGACCGACCCCTCTCGCCCCATCTCACCATCTGGAAATGGGGCCCGCACATGGCCATCTCGATCCTCCACCGGATCACCGGCGTCGGCCTCGCGCTCGTCGGCATGGGGCTGTTCACCTGGTGGCTGGTCGCGGCCGCCTCGGGCGCCGAGGCCTATGGGACGTTCGCCGGCTGGGCGAGCTGGAAATGGGCGCTGCTGGTGTGGGTGCCGCTTTCCTGGGCCTTCTTCCAGCACACGCTGTCGGGCATGCGCCACTTTGTAATGGACGCGGGCGCGGGCTTCGCGCTCGACACCAACAAATTCTGGGCCTGGGCGGTGCTTGCGCTCGCCCTCGTCCTCACCGCCCTGCTCTGGGCCTGGATCATCTACGGGAGGGCCGCATGACGGACGTGGCGCGCTCGAAGGCGAGCGCCAAGGGATCGGCGGGGGGGCGCGACGCCGCGGGCTCGGCCGATGTCGGCCGCACCCCGCTCGGCCGCGTGCGCGGGCTCGGCTCGGCGCGCGAGGGCGGGCATCATTGGGGGCAGGAGCGCGCGCTGTCGGTCGCCACCTTGCTGCTGTTCGTCTGGCTCGCCGTGTCGCTGCTGCGGCTGCCCGCGCTCGATCTCGAGACGGTCAGCGAATGGCTTCGCAATCCGCTCGCCGCGGTGCCGATGCTGCTCCTGATCGCGGCGACGTTCCGCCATCTCGACTGGGGTCTCGCCGTCGTGGTCGAGGATTACGTTCACGAGGAGGGCAACAAGCTGCTCCTCCTGATGCTGATCCGCTTCGCCAGCGTGGGCGCCGGAGCGCTCGCCGCCTTCTCGGTGCTCAAGATCGCCTTCGCGGCCGCCGCGGCGACGGGGGCTACCCCCTAGGCTCGCGCGGCTCGGTCTCCGCTTTATTTCACGCGAAGGCGCGAAGGCGCGAAGAAGGCAAGAGTGGGCCGAAGGCCCGTTGCCGCCGGAAAGCCGAGACTATGCTCGGGGCGGGCGACCGGTTCGGCCCCTTCGCGCCTTCGCGTCTTCGCGTGAACCGATCTTCCTTCGATCCGCGCAGCCGACCGGGGGTGGCGGCCCTTGCAACCTCTTCCGCCAAGGCTAATAGCGGGCCGTCCCACCGGAACTGGAGCCCGGCATGTCCACCGCCGCCTACAAGATCATCGACCACGATTATGACGTGGTCGTCGTCGGCGCGGGCGGGTCGGGCCTCAGGGCGACGATGGGGGCGGCTCAGGGGGGCCTCAGGACCGCGAACATCACCAAGGTGTTCCCGACGCGCTCGCACACGGTCGCCGCGCAGGGCGGGGTGGCCGCCAGCCTCGGCAATATGGGGCCGGACCATTGGACCTGGCACATGTACGACACGGTCAAAGGGTCCGACTGGCTCGGCGACCAGGACGCGATCGAATATATGGTCCGCGAGGCCCCGGCCGCGGTCTACGAGCTCGAACATGCCGGGGTTCCGTTCAGCCGGACGAGCGAGGGCAAGATCTACCAGCGCGCCTTCGGCGGGATGATGCAGAATATGGGCGAGGGGCCGCCCGCGCAGCGCACCTGCGCCGCCGCCGACCGCACGGGGCACGCGATGCTCCACGCGCTCTACCAGCAGTCGCTCAGGTACGACGCCGACTTCTTCGTCGAATATTTCGCGCTCGACCTGATCATGGAGAACGGGGCGTGCCGCGGGGTCGTCGCGCTCTGCCTGGAGACGGGCGCGATCCACCGCTTCCGCGCCCACGCGGTGGTGCTTGCGACCGGCGGCTACGGCCGCGCCTATTTCACCGCGACCTCGGCCCATACCTGCACCGGCGACGGCGGCGGAATGGCCTTGCGCGCCGGCTTGCCGCTGCAGGACATGGAGTTCGTCCAGTTCCACCCGACCGGGATCTACGGCGCCGGCGTGCTGATCACCGAGGGCGCGCGCGGCGAGGGCGGCTACCTCACCAACTCCGAGGGCGAGCGCTTCATGGAGCGCTACGCGCCGAGCGCAAAGGACCTCGCCAGCCGCGACGTCGTCTCGCGCTCGATGGCCCTGGAAATCCGCGAAGGCCGCGGAGTCGGCCCGAACAAGGATTACATCCATCTCCACCTGGATCATATCGATCCGAAGGTGCTGCACGAACGGCTGCCGGGGATCACCGAATCGGGCAAGGTGTTCGCGGGCGTCGACCTGACGCGGCAGCCGCTGCCGGTCACACCCACGGTTCACTACAATATGGGCGGAATCCCGACCAACTTCCACGGCGAGGTGGTGACTCTGAAGGGCGGCGATCCGGACAGCGTGGTGCCCGGGCTGTTCGCGGTCGGCGAGGCGGCCTGCGTCTCGGTCCACGGCGCCAACCGGCTCGGCTCGAACAGCCTGATCGACCTCGTCGTCTTCGGCCGCGCCACGGGCCTGAGACTCGCCGAGACGATCAGGCCGCAGACCCGCCACGCCACGCTGCCCAAGGGCGGCGAGGAGCTGGCGCTGACCCGGCTCGATCGCTTCCGCTTCGCCAAGGGCGCCGCTCCGACCGCGGAGATCCGCGTCGAGATGCAGCGCAACATGCAGACGCACTGCGCCGTCTTCCGAACCGACGAGCTGATGCGCGAGGGCGTGGCGAAGCTCGCCGAGACCTACCGCAAGATGAGCGACATCGGGGTCACCGACCGAAGCCTGATCTGGAACACCGACCTCGTCGAGACGCTCGAGCTCGACAACCTGATCGCCCAGGCGAGCGTGACCATCGCCGGCGCGGTCAACCGCAAGGAAAGCCGCGGCGCCCACGCGCATGAGGATTTCCCCAAGCGCGACGACAGGAACTGGATGAAGCACACGATCGCCTGGTTCGACGGCTGGGGCGGGCAAAGCGGCGACGTGCGGATCGATTACCGCCCGGTGCACGAATATACGCTGACCGACGAGGTGGACTACATCAAGCCCAAGGCGCGGGTGTACTGATGAGTGAGGGAGCGTCTCAGCTCACGATAATCGTCGCGGCATTCCTAATCACCTATCCCTTAGCTCGGTTCGTCCGCATTCACCCAATGGTAATTGGCTGCGCCGTGCCGATCCTCGCTGCCATCGGCGTCGTGTTCTGGCTGAACTCGCGACCGCCGGAATCGTCTACCGAAGGGGCCGCAGTACCGTTCATGGCGATCTTTGCGTCGATGGGAAGCATTCCGGCCGCATTCCTCGCCCGGCAGAGAGCGGACCGTTGGAAATAGCGCGAAGCGCGGTTCCGCGCGTTTGACTAACCCGCAAAGCACGCAGGACTAGCGGGGGAGGATCGGTCATGCAGCCCTCTTGAACCTATCCACCCGTATCTCCCCCTCGTCGCCCGCGCCTGTGCAAGCTCAAACGCTGTCTACATCCGCAGCAAGGAGTCCGCCTTCACGCCGAACGCCTTTTCGAAGCGGATCGCCATGTCCGCCGAGAGGCCGGCGCGCCGGGGGGGTCGAGCAACAGCCCGAGCCTCGATAAAGGTTAGCCCAAGGAACCGTTGAACGCGATGTGGGTGAAGCGCCGGGCTTCGACGTCCCATTCGACCCCGAAGAAGACCGGGCCGCCGTCGCATACCACGACCGGCTGGGTGTGCCAGTCGAGAGGCTGGTCGCCCCGCCGGGGAAAGTAATTGCCGTAGACGTAGCGCCGACCGTCCCTGACCAAGCCGACATATTGCCTTTGCCAGCCGAGCGGCACGCGCGCCCAATCGCGGTCGGCCGGGTAGAGCGGCCCACCTATCTCCGGCCGTCCGCGCAGGGCGCCCGGAAGCGCCTGCTCGAGCGCGGCGACATCGCCGGCGCCCGGTTGCCAGGCCGTTTCGCCCGGTTGTGGCACGGCGCGCGAGCATTGGTGCAGCATCTGGCCGGCCGCCGATCCGGGAAGCACGGCCGCATCGATGGGGAGGATCGTCGCCTGCTCTTGCGCCCCCGCACGGCAGCCGGCGAGAGCGAGGGCGGCGACCAGAAGAAGGGCGGAGCGCATTGCCGGAGTCTAAAGCATAGGCCCCGGCGAGGCCATCCTCACCGGCGCGCTTCGGCGGCGAGCAGCGCCTCGCGGATCCGCGCCATGTCGTCGGCGAAGCGGGCGGCGAGCGCGGCATCGGGCAGGGCGGCCGCGTCGGCGATCTGGCCCATGGTCAGACCGATGCGCAAGGTCGCGCCCCAATCGCCGTTGCGCAGGCGGACGCACTTGACCGGCTGGCCGACCCGAACGCCGGCGAGCGCCATCGCCTTGTGCCAGGCCTGCGCGTCCTCGAAGCGCGCGCCGCCGGGGGTCAGCGCGCTGAGATCGAGGGTCGAGAGGGTGCGCATCTCGATCGGATGCGTGTCGGCATCCTCGACATGGCCGGGCGGGTAGGGCGCGACCCGGCGCGCCGCGGTCCGCTCGACGATCTCGCCGCGCACGGCGGCGTGGAAGGCGAGGATCACACGCTCCGCCGCCGCCGCGGGAATCGCCTGAAACCGCTCGAGCTCGAACACCGATGCTTCGAGCCGCAGCAGCAGGCCGAGATTGACCGTCTCGGAAAGGTCCTCGCGGCCCGGCCATCCGGCGGGCCATTCGGCGCGGCGGAAGATCGTGGCGAGGCCCGAGGGCAGGTTCTGCGCCTGTTCGCGAAAGGCGGCGGGGACGAGGGCGAAGCCGCTGAACGGCGGGCCGCCCATGAACTTGGAGCCGGTGACGAAGACGATCGCCCCGCGCTCGAGATAATCGTTCACCGCCGCCCCGGTGATCCGCGCCTGGCAGGCGTCGACGACGAAGGTGGCATGATCGCCGTGCGCCGCGATCAGCCGGTCGACGTCGGCAAGCGAAGGAAGGATCAGGCCAGTCTTCGAGCCGTGGACGATGTGGGCGAGGCTGTGCCTGCTTGCCGAGCGCGCCGCCGCGACCAGGCTCTTCATCCGCTCCGCGAGGTAGGTCGCGGGACGCACCCGGCCCATGCGGTCACGCACGGGGATATCGGCCAGCGCGACATGGACCCCGCCGAGGCCAAGCACCGACTGACCGGGCTCGACCGGGACTCCGAGCGCGGTCTCGCCGGCGAAATAGAGGCCGTGCGCGGAGTGGATGCACCCCGATCCGACCTCGTCCGCTCCGAGAAGGACGGCCTGAGTGCCGCCCGGCGCGCGCCCGGCGACGCAGGCCAAAGCGACATATTCGAGGTCGGTGCCCGAAGGGGCGAAGACGATCTCCACACCGCCCGCCACCCCATAAGCGGCGCGGATTCGGCCCCTGAGCGCTTCGAGGCTTGCGGCGTAGGCGGCGGGAGAGGGGGAAGCGCCGATTTCGGCGAGCACCGCTTCGGCCCGGGCATAAGCGGCGGGCGAGATGTCGTTCGCCGTCGAGGAGGCGTAGGCGAGGATGTCGCGCGGCCGCGGCACGCTGAAATAGCGGTTGAGGCCGGTTTCCGCATCCAGGAACAGGCGGGCGTCCCCGCCGGTCGTCATCAGCTGGGCGGCGGCCGGCAGGTCAACGCTTACTCTCATCAATCTTGCACAGACCTTTGGGCTGGACTAACGCCCTCCATATCGGCCGGGGCGGCCGGGGAACAGGGGGCCGCCGCACACATTCATGTCGCAAAAGGTTGCAATGCCTCCCGTAATCGCCCCCATCGAGCCGCGCTCCATCCCGGAGCGAGCGAAGCAGCGGCTGCGAATCCTGTTCATCGCCAAGCATGCCAAATGGGGCGGCGGGCTTCACCCGGACGACGGCAACCACGCGCTCTATCACGTCGAGACCCGCGAGGTGCTCGAGTCGCTGGGGCTGAACCTGGCGCTTGCCGACGATTATGCCGAGCTGTTCGAGGGCCCGGACGCCGATTTCGTCTTTCCCCTGCTCAACCGCGGCGGCTTTCTCAACAGCGAGATGATGCTGCCCCTGCTCTGCACGCGGCTCGGCCTGCCCTATCTCGGCGCGACTCCGATCCTTCGCGGCCTTGCCGACGACAAGCATCTTTCCAAGCTCTGCGCCGCCGCGCGCGGCATTCCGACCGCGCCCTGGGCGATCTACCGCCGCGGAGCGCCGGTCAGCCAAGCGCGCTGCCCGGTCGGCGAGCGTATGGTGATCAAGCCCAACGCCTCCTCGGCCAGCTGGGGCGTTCAGGACGCGCGCGACTGGGCCGGGGTCGAGGCGGCGATCGCCGACATCCATTCCCAAGGCCACGACGCGATCGTCGAGCCCTTCCTCAACGGAAGCGATGTCGAGGTGCCGGTGATCACCATCGACGGCGCGCCGGTGGTGATGCCGATGATGCTGTTCGAGCAGGCCGATCCGACGCACCTGCGCACTTATTACGAGAAGCGCGACCTGGTCGAGCGGGCGAACAAATACGAGCTGGTGCCGTTCGACGACGAGCGCTGGATGCCGCAGATCGCGGAATATACGCGGCGCATCGCCGAGGAATTCCGCCCCTTCGATTACGGCCGCTTCGAGTTCCGGCTCGATGCGGAGACCGGAACGCTCAACTTCCTCGAGCTCAACCTCCAGGCCAATCTCTGGTCGCAGAAGGTGTTCGGCCGCTCGGCGGTCCGCGCCGGCCTGACCCAGGCCGAGCTGATCGAGACCATTCTCTACGAGGGCTTGCGCCGGCACGGGCTGCTCGATGACTGATCGCGGCTTCACGATTATCGTCCTCGCCGCCCAGCGCGACGGCCGGCTCGACCCGCTCGCGGCCGAGGCCGGAGTCAGCCATAAATGCCTGGTGCCGATCGGCGGCCGGCCGTTGCTTGCCCATGTCATGGACGCGCTGGCCGAGGTCGAGGGGATCGACAGCGTCCGAATCGTCGTCGAGCCGGGCGCCGAGGGGCTGCTCCGCGCGGTGCCGATGCCGGCCTCGCTTCGGGTCGCCTTCGTGCCTGCCGCGGCGAGCATCGCCGACAGCGTCTATGCCGGCGCGGAAGGCGCGGACGGCCCGGTGGTCGTGACCACCGCCGACAACGTGCTTCTGACGGCCACCGCGGTCCGCCGCGTGGCGGACCGGCTGCTCGCCGGGGACGACGCGGTGGCGGCGCTGGCGCGCAAGGAGGACGTGCTCTCGGCCCATCCCGAGGGCCAGCGCCGCTTCTACCGCTTCCGCGACGGCGAATTTTCGAACTGCAACCTCTACGGAATGTCGCGGCGCGGGCTGGCGCTGGCCGAGACCTTCCGCGAGGGCGGCCAGTTCGCCAAGAATCCGATGCGGATCGCCCGCGCCGTCGGCTTCTTCAATCTACTGCGCCTGCGTTATGGCCTCGTCACCCTCGCCGACGCGATCGCGCGGCTGGGACGGCGCTTCGATGTTCGCGCGTCCGCTATTGTGCTGGAGGACGGCGCCCACGCGATCGACGTCGACAACCGGCGCACCTACGATATCGCCGCGGGCCTTCTCGACAGGCGCGCCGCCTGAAGCTAACGGCCCGACGAGGAACCAGGACCATGGCCGAATTCACGCTCCCGAAGAACAGCAGGATCAGGAAGGGCAAGGCGTATTCCGCTCCCTCCGGCGCGAAGCGGACCCGGCGCTTCCGAATCTACCGCTACGATCCCGATAGCGGCGAGAATCCGCGCTACGATACCTTCGAGGTCGATCTCGACAGCTGCGGGCCGATGGTCCTCGACGCTCTGATCAAGATCAAGTCCGAGCAGGATTCGACGCTCACCTTCCGCCGCTCCTGCCGCGAGGGGATTTGCGGCTCCTGCTCGATGAACATGGACGGGAAGAACGGCCTCGCCTGCACCACCGCGATCGAGGATTTGAAGGGCGAGGTCAGGATCACGCCGCTGCCGCACATGGACGTGATCAAGGATTTGGTCCCCGATTTCACGCACTTCTACGCGCAATATGCCTCGATCGAGCCCTGGCTGAAGACCAAGACTTCGACGCCGTCGGGGAAGGAAAGGCTGCAGAGCCCCGAGGACCGCGAGAAGCTCGACGGCCTCTACGAATGCATCCTGTGCGCCTGCTGCTCGACCGCCTGCCCGAGCTATTGGTGGAATTCGGACAAGTTCCTCGGGCCCGCCATCCTGCTCCAGGCCTATCGGTGGCTCGCCGACAGCCGCGACGAATATGCCGGCGAGCGGCTCGACGATCTCGAGGACCCGTTCCGCCTCTACCGCTGCCACACGATTATGAACTGCGCCAACGTCTGCCCCAAGGGCCTGAACCCGGCCAAGGCGATCGCCGAGACCAAGAAGCTGCTGCTGGAACGGGCTGTTTGACAGCTATACGCGCCGCTTGAGCTCGTCGTGGCGTTGGAACACCACGCCTTCAAGCTAGCTACTTTGTCGCAAGGACTGCCCTCCCAGCATGCCGGTGATCGCACCAAATCCTATCTTCGCGAGATCCGCCAACCATCTTACCACCTCTACCGTAAGAGGCGGAGGGTCCCTGCCGGCGAGAAGAGTGGTGGCCACGCAGATTGCAGTGAACAGGACCGTGCCTCCAAAGGCGGACAGGAACACCAGCTTGAAGGCTGCGCTCAAAGGGGCATGGCCGCTCGTGACCGACTGCCGCTGCTCAGCGGCTGCGCCCTCATATTCCGGGTGATTGCTGCAAACGTAGCTTCCGTGCCGGTCTGACCAAACCGACGGCCGGCCAGGAGCGCGTACACATTCCGCAGCCGCGGCCACCATTCGTCCTGAAAGTCCCACGATTCTCTCCTTCCGTTGTCCGTCGGCGCCCAGAGCTGCCCGGGAGAGTTGTTTATCACAATCTGGCTCTTGGTTGGGCGCAAATGGCTTCCTTGAAAGGCCGCGTATTTCCCGGCACTGCGCCGACATGGACGTCCACCCGCTGATCAAGCACGCGCCCGATCCGGACCACCCCGGCTGGTGGACCTGGGACCTGCCCGACGACGCCAGGTTCCATGGCGTGATCGGCAAGCTGCTGGTTCGGCCCGCTGGCGAGGGGCGCGCCGTGTGCCGGATGTTTCCGGAGGAGCGCCATTCGAACCTCGGCGACATGGTCCATGGCGGCGCTCTGCTGACCTTCATCGACATGGCCTTCTTCGCCGGCGGGCGGCTGGCGGGAGCGAACGTGGCCCGTGCGGTGACGCTCGATTGCTCTGTGCGCTTCCTCAGCCGCGGGCGGATCGGCGTGCCGCTCGACGCCGAGGTCGAGCTGCTCCGCGAGACCAGGCGGCTGGTCTTCCTCTCCGGCAAGCTCGTCCAGGAAAGCGAACTGGTCGCCTCCTTCTCGGGCGCGCTGCGCAAGGCCAGCCGCGCCGAATGACGGCGCTTGCGGAGCGCTACCGAGCGCTGGTCGCGGCCGGCGAGCTCAGGCCCGACGCCGATCAGGAGGGGGCGGTGGCGGCGCTCGACGCGCTGGCGACGCGGCTCGCCCGGCCGCGCACGGGCCTGCTCGGCCTGTTCGGGCGGTCCGAGCCGGCGCCCGGCGGCGTCTATCTCTGGGGTGGGGTCGGCCGCGGCAAGTCGATGCTGATGGACCTCGCTTTCGAGACGATCGCCGTCTCGCCCAAGCGGCGGGTCCATTTCCACGAATTCATGCTCGAAGTGCACGACCGGCTGCGCGAGGAGCGGGCCAAGGAGAAGAGTGACCCCGTCCCCGAGGTCGCGGCGGCGATCGCCAGCGAAGCGAAACTGCTCTGCTTCGACGAGATGGTGATCAACAACCCCGCCGACGCGATGATTCTCTCGCGGCTGTTCGCCCATCTGCTGGAGGAGGGCGTGACCGTCGTCACCACCTCGAACCGCCCCCCGCGCGATCTTTATCTCGGCGGGCTCAACCGCGAGCTGTTCCTGCCGTTCATCGACCTGATCGAGGCGAAGCTGGACGTCGTGCCGCTGAATGGGCCGACCGATTACCGGCTTGAGCGGCTCGGCGGCATGCCGACCTGGTACGTGCCGAACGGGCCGGAGGCGACGAAGGCGCTGAGTGAGGCCTTCTTCCGGCTGACCGACTATCCGGTCGAGGATCGGGCCAAGGTGCCGAGCGAGGATTTGCCGCTCGGCGGCGGGCGAACCCTGCACGTGCCCAAGAGCGTCAAGGGCGTCGCCGTCTTCTCGTTCAAGCGGCTCTGCGGCGAGCCGCGGGGCGCGCCCGACTATCTCGCCATCGCACGGCGCTATCACAGCGTGATCATCGTCGGCATTTCGCGCATGGGGCCGGAGAACCGCAACGAAGCGGCGCGCTTCGTCACGCTCGTCGACGCGCTCTACGAGCACAAGGTCAAGCTGCTCGCCGCCGCCGACGCCGCGCCCGACGATCTCTACGTCGCCGGCGACGGGGCGTTCGAGTTCGAGCGCACCGCCTCGCGCCTGATCGAGATGCAGAGCGCGGATTATCTCGCGCTCGGCCACGGGGAGGAATGAAGACTCTCCGCGATCCCGACGCCGCGCTCGCCGGCGGGCTGGCCGCGATCCGCGCGCAATTCCAGGTGCCCGAGCGCTTCCCGCCCACGGTCGAGGCGGCGGCCGCGGAGGCGGCGCGGCGCACTCCCGACGCCCACGCGGACCGTACCGAGCGGCCGTTCGTCACGCTCGACCCCGCCTCCTCGATCGATCTCGACCAGGCTTTCGCCATCGAGCGCTCCGGCGGCGACCTGCTGCTCCATTACGCGATCGCCGATGTCGGCTGGTTCGTCGATCCGGGCGGGCCGATCGACGCGGAGGCCTGGCGGCGCGGGGCGACACTCTATCTGCCGGACGGCAAGGCGCGGCTCTATCCGGCGGTGCTGAGCGAGCAGGCGGCGAGCCTGTTGCCGGACGGGCCCCGGCCAGCCGTGGTCTTCGCCGTGCGCCTCTCGCCCGACGGCAAGGCCAGCCTCGACGGCGCCGAGCGGGCGATCGTCCGAAGCCGGTCCAAGCTGGCCTACACGACGGTGACCGAGGCCGAGCTGCCGCCGGAATTCGATGAATTCGCCGCGCGGGTAAAGGCGGCGGAGCGGGCGCGGGGCGCGTCGCGGGTCGATCCGCCGGAGCAGGAGGTGACCTGCGAGGAAGGGCGCTGCCGGCTGAGTTTCCGCGAGCGCACCGCGGCCGAGGACCGCAACGCCGCTTTGTCGCTCGCCGCCAACCTGGCGATCGCCGACGCTCTGCTCAGCCATCGCACGGGCCTGTTCCGGGTCATGGCCGGGCCGGATGAAAGGGCGGTCCGCCGCCTTCGCCACACGGCCCGCGCGCTGGCTCTCGATTGGCCGGCCGCCGAGCCGCTTCCGGCCTTCGAGAGGAGGCTCGATCCGGCCAAGCCGCGCGAGGCCGCTTTCATGACGGCGATCCGCCGAGCCGGAACGGGCGCCGCCTACGTGCCTTACCGGCCCGATATGGTCCCCTATCACGCCGCGATGGCCGCGCCCTACGCCCGCGCCACGGCGCCTCTGCGCCGCCTCGCCGACCGCTACGTGGTCGAGGCCGCTCTGGCCATCGCCAACGACAGCCCTGTGCCGGAGACCGCGGCGGCCGCCTTCGAGAAGCTGCCCGAGGTTATGGCCCGGGCCGACGCGCGCGGCAGCCAGATCGAGCGCGCGGTGATCGACCTCGCCGAAGCGGCCATGCTCCAGGACCGGATCGGCGAGACGTTCGCGGCGGTCGTCATCGACCAGGACGAGCGCGGCGCCCGAATCCAGCTCTGCGACTTCCCGATCGTCGCCCGGGCGACGGCCCACCATGCCGATCCCGGCGACGCGATCCGGGTGAAGCTCCTCGCCGCCGAGCCGGAGACCCGCAAAATCGTCTTCGAACGCATCGCTTGACCGGCTCTCTTTTTGCGCCAAATCTCCCGCCGCCTTCCAAGGGAGTTCCGCCATGCGCCTCGCACTCATCGCCGCAGCCCTGCTCTCCACCGCCGCGGCCGCCGCCACGGCCGAGGTTCCGGCCGATCGCTGGCACGCCAAGGCGCGCGAGATTTACGAGCATGCGATCTCGATCCCGACCGTTCAGGGGCGCGGCCAGGTGCCGGCGCTCGCCCAATATCTGCAGGAGCAGTTCCGCGCCGCAGGCCTGACCGAGGTCACCATCCATCCCTATGACGTGGTCCGCCCCGCCGATCACACCGCAGCCCTGATCCTGCGCTGGCCGGCGGCGCGTCCGTCGGGCCGCAAGGCGATGCTGATCATGGCCCATATGGACGTGGTCGAGGCGCGGCGGGCCGATTGGTCGCGCGATCCGTTCGAGCTCGGCGAGGTCGAGAATTATTTCTACGGCCGCGGCACGCTGGACGACAAGCAGGGCGTCGTCGCGGTCACCGCGGCGTTGCTCAGGCTCAAGGCCGAGGGCTTCCGGCCGAACCGCGACATCGTCGTCCTGTTCACCGGCGACGAGGAGACCGGCGGCAACGGCGCGAACCAGGCGGCGAACCAGTGGATCGACGCCTCGACGCTCGATTTCGCGCTCAACGCGGACGCCGGCGGTGGCGCCTTCCTCGCCGACGGGCGGCTGCTCGGCTTCGGCATCCAGACCGCGGAGAAGATCTACCAGAGCTACTTCCTCACCGCGACCAATCCCGGCGGCCACAGCTCGCGCCCGCGGCCGGACAATGCGATTTACGCGCTCGCCCACACGCTCGACCGGCTCGAGCATTACCGGTTCCAGCCGATGCTGAACGAGACCACGCGCGCCTATTTCCGCCACCGCGCCGAGAGCGCCGGCCCGGAGCTTGCCGCGGCGATCAACCGCTGGCTCGCCAACCCGAACGACGGCGAGGCCGCCGACTTCATCGAAGCCTCGGAGACCGAGGTCGGGCTGACCCGCACGCGCTGCGTCGCGACCCGGCTGGAGGGCGGCCATGCCGACAATGCGCTGCCGCAGCTTGCAAGGGCGACGGTCAATTGCCGGATTTTCCCGGGAGTCGATCCGGCGACCGTTCTGGCGACGATGCGCGAGCTCAGCGCCCCCGATCACGTCACCGTCGAGCCGGTCGATCCCGCCCACCCGACCGAGGCCTCGCCGCTGCGCGAGGACGTGGTCGGCGCCTACACCGAGGCGGTCCGCGCCCGCCATCCCGGCGCGGCGATCACTCCGGACATGAGCACCGGGGCGACCGACGGCCTCTATTTCCGGGCGCGCGGGGTTCCGGTCTACGGAGTCGACGGCTCATGGGTCGTGATCCCGGCCGACGAGCGCGCCCACGGCCGCGACGAGCGCCTGCCCGTCCGCGCCTTCTACGACGACGTCGACCACTGGACCGACCTGATCCGCCGCCTGGCGCGGTAGGACTGCTTTTCCCCTCCCCCTGAGGGGGAGGGTAGGGTGGGGGTTTACGGAGTCTGCGAATACTCGCGGACGTGGGGCCCCTTCACCCCAACCCTCTCCCCCTGGGAGAGGGAGCCTGCGGTGCCGCCATGACCGTCTAGGGGATCGCCTACTTCCCGCCCGCGTCGCCACCCGCCGGTTCCACCGCCGCGGAATCGGCCGGGTTGCAGCGCCAGTCGAACTGGTTGCTCGCCTCGTTCTGGCGGGTGACCGTGCAGTTGGCGCGGATCTCGGTGCCGCCGCTGTCGACGACGACGGCGTGGCCGGTCATGCGCATGTCGTCCTGCCGGGACAGCTCGACCTCCCTGACCTCGCCGTGCTGGGCGAGCGATTGCCTGATCGTGTTCTTCATCTGGTCGATCACGCGCTGGTCGATCGCCGGCAGGCACCGCCAATTGTAGGAGCCGGATTTGGTCGTGTCGGGTGTCGCGTTGCAGCGCAGCCGGCCCTCGCTGCCGTCGGCGGTCCTGATCTCGGCAAAGCCGACCATATTGTCGCCTTCCCGGGTCATCTCGACCTGGTTGACCGTGCCGTTCTTCGAAAGCTCCTCGCGGATGGCGTTTTCCATCCTGTCCTCGTCGCTGGACATCGAGCAGCCGGCAACCGCGAGCGCGCAGCCGAAATAGATCGCGATCTTCTTCATTTTCTTCCCCTTTCGCCATGACCGGATGAGTGAAGGCGGCAAGACTTCCCCTTTTCCCCGATTCGCGCAACCGGGGTCGATCCGGCGGCGGTTCGTTGCCCGTTGCCCCCCGCGCGCGAGGCGTCTAAGCGCAGCGCCACGTTCGGCCGCGCGCACGCGGCGCTCTCGTCTTGGAAAGGATCGGTAGGGGCCCATGGCTCGGAACAAGATCGCGCTCATCGGCGCCGGCAATATCGGCGGCACGCTCGCCCACCTCGCGGCGCAAAAGGAGCTCGGCGACATCGTCCTGTTCGACGTCGTCGAAGGCGTGCCGCAGGGCAAGGCGCTGGATCTCTCGCAATGCGGCCCGATCGACGGCACCGACGCGAAGCTGAAAGGCTCGCAGGATTATGCCGACATCAAGGGCGCGGACGTGATCATCGTCACCGCCGGAGTCGCCCGCAAGCCGGGAATGAGCCGCGACGATCTGCTCGGAATCAACCTGAAGGTGATGAAGGCGGTCGGCGAGGGGATCAAGGCGAACGCCCCCGATGCCTTCGTCATCTGCATCACCAACCCGCTCGACGCGATGGTCTGGGCGCTGCGCGAATTTTCGGGCCTTCCCCACCACATGGTCGTCGGAATGGCCGGAGTGCTCGATTCGGCCCGCTTCCGCACCTTCCTCGCCGACGAGTTCGGCGTTTCGGTGCAGGACGTCACCGCCTTCGTGCTCGGCGGCCATGGCGACACGATGGTCCCGATCGTCGAATATTCGACCGTCGCCGGAATCCCCATACCGGACCTCGTCAAGATGGGCTGGTCGACGAAGGAGCGGATCGACGCGATCGTCAAGCGCACCCGCGGAGGCGGCGGCGAGATCGTCGCTTTGCTCGGCACCGGATCGGCCTATTACGCGCCTGCGACCAGCGGAATCGAAATGGCCGAGGCCTATCTCAAGGACAAGAAGCGGCTGCTCCCCTGCGCGGTGAACCTCACCGGCCAGTACGGCGTCAACGACCTCTATGTCGGAGTCCCCTGCGTGATCGGCGCGGGCGGAGTCGAGAAGATCGTCGAGATCGAGCTCAACGCCGAGGCCAGGGCCAATTTCCAGGTCTCGGTCGACGCCGTGAAGGAGCTGCTCGAGGCGTGCAAGGCGATCGATAGCTCGCTGAGCTGAACCTGCTCCCCGGCGAAGGCCGGGGCCCAGGCGGCGCTATCGCGCCGCTCTTTGTTTTAGGACTGGACCCCGGCCTTCGCCGGGGAACGTGAAGGACAGGCATGAGCATTCTTGTCGATCGGAACACCAAGGTGATCACCCAGGGGATGACCGGCGAGACCGGCACTTTCCATACCGAGCAGGCGCTGGCCTACGGGACGAAGATGGTCGCCGGCGTGACGCCCGGCAAAGGCGGGCAGACCCATATCGGGCTGCCGGTCTACGACACCGTCGCCGAGGCGGTCGAGGCGACCGGCGCGAGCGCCAGCGTGATCTACGTGCCGCCGCCCTTCGCCGCCGACTCCATCCTCGAGGCGATCGACGCGGAGGTGCCGCTGATCGTCGCGATCACCGAGGGCGTTCCGGTGCTCGATATGGTCAAGGTCAAACGCGCGCTCTCGGGCTCCAGGTCGCGGCTGATCGGGCCGAACTGCCCCGGCGTGCTTACCCCGAACGAGTGCAAGATCGGGATCATGCCCGGATCGATCTTCAGGAAGGGCAGCGTCGGCATCGTCAGCCGCTCGGGCACGCTCACCTATGAAGCGGTGTTCCAGACGACCAATGCGGGCCTCGGCCAGACCACCGCGGTCGGCATCGGCGGCGATCCGGTCAACGGCACCAACTTCATCGACGTGCTCGAGCTGTTCCTCGCCGACGAGGAGACCAAGTCGATCATCATGATCGGCGAGATCGGCGGCTCGGCCGAGGAGGAGGCCGCCCAGTTCCTCGCCGACGAGGCGAAGAAGGGCCGCTCCAAGCCGGTCGTCGGCTTCATCGCCGGGCGAACCGCGCCGCCGGGGCGCCGGATGGGCCATGCCGGGGCGATCGTCTCGGGCGGGCAGGGCGGCGCCGAGGACAAGATCGCGGCGATGGAGGCGGCGGGGATCCGGGTCTCGCCGAGCCCGTCGGAGCTTGGGAGCACGCTCGCAGCGCTTTTGAAGGACTAGTTCCCCGGCGTAGGCCGGGGCCCAGGAGCGCCGTGAGGCGCTTCGACTATCAGGAAGAACGTCCGGCTTTCGCCGGCCTGGGCCCCGGCCTTCGCCGGGGAACAAAAGGAAGGACAGATGAACGGCGGCTTCGTCTACATCGTGGCCAGCCGGAAGAACGGGACGATCTATACCGGCGTGACCAGCGACCTTCCGAAACGGATATATGAGCACCGTGAGGGGTTGGTGAAGGGCTTCACGAAGGAATATGGCTGCAAATTGCTGGTGTGGTTCGAAGCGCACGACGATCTGCAGGAGGCGCGTCGCCGCGAATTGCAGATCAAGGAATGGAAACGGGCCTGGAAGATCAGGCTGATCGAGGAAGCTAACCTTGAGTGGGATGATCTCTATCCGACGCTTTTCTGAGCTGTTCCCCGGCGAAGGCCGGGGTCCAGGAGCCGAAGGCTTTCCTATGACGTTGTGGCTTTCAAACCCGGCTGTCGCCGGGGCCCGGACCCCGGCCTTCGCCGGGGAGCAGTATGATGACTGACCAAGCCGAGGGCCCCAGCTGGGCGCGCGACGATTGGCCATTGGTCGAGCTCGACGAGGTCAATGCCGGGCTCGATCCGACCCAGGCGACGATCCAGCGCGTGGCGGCGAAAGCGAAGGACGCCGCCGGCCCCGCCGCTTCGCAGGCCGAGATCGAGCAGGCCGCGCGGGATTCGATCGCCGCGATGATGCTGATCCGCACCTATCGGGTGCGCGGCCACCTCGCCGCCGATCTCGATCCGCTCCACCTCAGCCAGCGCGAGATGCCGGCGGACCTGACGCCGGAGTTCCACGGCTTCGCCGGAGCCGCGCTCGACCGGCCGGTCTGGCTCGGCGGGGCGCTGGGCCTGCAGAAGGCCAGCGTGCGCGAGATCGTCGAGATCCTTCGCCGCAATTACTGTGGGCGTGTCGGCCTCGAATATATGCACATCAATGACCTCGAGGAGCGGCGCTTCCTCCAGGAGCGGATGGAGGGCAAGGACGCCGAGATCAGCTTCACCCCCGAGGGCAAGCGGTCGATCCTGACCAAGGTCGTTCAGGCCGAGCAGTGGGAGAAGTTCCTCGCCCGCAAATATGTCGGCACCAAGCGCTTCGGCCTCGATGGCGGCGAGGCGATGGTTCCGGCGCTCGAGGCGGTGATCAAATATGGCGGCCAGTACGGAGTCGCCTCGATGGTCTTCGGAATGGCCCATCGCGGCCGGCTCAACGTCCTCGCCAACGTCATGGGCAAGCCCTACCGCGCGATCTTCAGCGAGTTCGCGGGCGGCGCCGCGAACCCGGAGGACGTCGGCGGATCGGGCGACGTCAAATATCACCTCGGAACCTCCTCGGACCGCGAGTTCGACGGGATCAGGGTCCATCTCAGCCTGGTGCCCAATCCGAGCCATCTCGAGGCGGTCGATCCGGTCGTCCTCGGCAAGACCCGCGCGCAGCAGGTCGCCAAAGGCGACAGCGAGGGCGACACGGTGCTCCCCGTGCTGCTCCACGGCGATGCGGCCTTCGCCGGGCAGGGCATCGTCGCCGAATGCCTCGGCTTTTCCGGCATCCCCGGCTATTCGACCGGCGGCTGCCTCCACTTCATCATCAACAACCAGGTGGGCTTCACCACCTCGCCCCAGTTCGGCCGCTCCTCGCCTTATCCCTCGGACGTCGCCAAGGCGATCCAGGCGCCGATCCTCCACGTCAACGGCGACGATCCCGAAGCGGTCACCTTCTGCTGCAAGCTTGCGATCGAATATCGGCAGAAGTTCAACCGCGACATCGTCATCGACATGTGGTGCTACCGGCGCTTCGGCCACAATGAGGGCGACGAGCCGAGCTTCACCCAGCCCTTGATGTACCAGGAAATCCGGCAGCACCCACCGGTCTCCGCGCTCTACGCCGCGCGGCTTGAGCCGGAAGGGGTCATCGCCAAGGGCTGGGTCGACGGCGAGGTCGCGGCCTTCACGGCCTTGCTCGAGCAGGAGTTCGAGGCGGCCAAATCCTATCTGCCGAACAAGGCCGACTGGTTCGAGGGCGCTTGGTCCGGCCTCGGCAAGCCCAAGGCGGCGATCACCGAGCGGCGCAACGTCGCCACCGGCTGCTCCGAGGAGATTCTGCGCGACGTCGGCCGGACTCTGACCACGATCCCCGAGGGGCTCCAGGTGCACAAGACGCTCGGCCGGATCGTCGACGCCCGGCGGGAGATGTTCGAGAGCGGCGCCGGATTCGACTGGGCGACGGCCGAGGCGCTCGCTTTCGGCACCTTGCTGCGCGAGAACCATCCGGTACGCCTGTCCGGCCAGGACAGCGGCCGCGGCACCTTCAGCCAGCGCCACGCCGTCTGGGTCGATCAAAGCGACGGGCACAAATTTATCCCCCTGACCCAGGTGGGCCCCGCCCGCTTCGAGGTGCGCGACAGCCCGCTGTCCGAATTCGGCGTGCTCGGCTTCGAATATGGCTGGTCGCTCGCCGATCCGCAGACGCTCGTATTGTGGGAGGCGCAGTTCGGCGATTTCGCCAACGGCGCTCAGGTGATCATCGACCAGTTCATCGCCGCCGGCGAGGCCAAGTGGCTGCGCGCGTCTGGCCTCGTCCTCTTGCTTCCGCACGGCTACGAAGGGCAGGGGCCCGAGCATAGCTCGGCGCGGCCCGAGCGCTTCCTCCAGCTGTGCGCCGAGGACAATATGCAGGTCGCCAACTGCACCACGCCGGCCAACTATTTCCACCTGCTCCGCCGTCAGATGCACCGCGATTTCCGCAAGCCTTTGGTGGTGATGACCCCCAAGTCGCTGCTTCGGAACAAGAGCGCCGTGTCGAGCCTCGGCGATTTCGCCGGGGAGAGCCACTTCATGCGCATCCTCTCCGATCCCAGCCCGCCGAAGGATTCGGACGTGAAGCGGCTGGTGCTGTGCACCGGCAAGCTCTCCTACGAGCTGATCGAGGCGCGCGACAAAGCGGGAGACGCAACCACCTCGATTGTCCGCATCGAGCAGCTCTATCCCTTCCCGGGCGAGGCCTTGCTGGCGCGGCTCAAGCGCATGACCAACCTCGAAGAGGTGATCTGGGCGCAGGAGGAGCCGCAGAATCAGGGCTATTGGGCCCATGTCGCGCCGCGCATCGAGCGCCGGCTCGGCGAGGCCGGGCTGAAGCCCAAGCGTCCCGTTTACGCCGGCCGCTCGCCCGCCGCGTCGCCGGCGACCGGTCTTGCCAAGCGCCACGCGGCGGAGCAGGCGGCCCTGATCGCCGACGCGCTCGGCCAGTCGACGACTGCACAAAGGAAAGCGAGCTAAATGGCGACTGAAGTCAAAGTCCCGACTCTGGGCGAATCGATCACCGAGGCGACGCTCGGCGCGTGGCTCAAGCAGCCTGGCGACGCGGTCGCCCAGGACGAGCCGATCGCCAGCCTGGAGACCGACAAGGTCGCGGTCGAAGTGCCCTCGCCGGTCGCGGGCACGATGGGCGAGCAGCGTGCGGGCGTGGGCGACACGGTCGCCGTCGGAGCGGTGATCGCCACCGTGGAGGCCGGCGCCGCCGCGACTCCGGTCAACCCCCAGGGCGCGGGCGAGAATATCGCGCCGAAGGAGGCGCCGCCCGCTGCCGCTCCCGCGGAAGAGGAGGATGAGGAGGCGCCGCATCTGACGCTCTCCCCCGCGGTGCGCCGGATCGTGCTCGAGCACCATCTCGATCCGTCTAAGATCAAGGGCACCGGCAAGGACGGCCGCCTGACCAAGGACGACGTGCTTGCCGCCGCCGAGAGCCAGGAAAATGGTTCCCCGGCGAAGGCCGGGGCCCAGGCGCCGCAGGCGGAAGCCCCGTCGGCTCCGCAAGCCGCGCCCGCGCCAACCAGGGCCTCGACCCCGGCCTCCGCCGGGGAACGGCGCGAGGAGCGCGTCCGCATGACCCGCCTCCGCCAGACGATCGCCAAGCGGCTCAAGGAGGCGCAGAACACCGCCGCCCTGCTGACGACGTTCAACGACGTCGACATGACCGAGATCATGGCCGCGCGAAGCCGCTACAAGGATTTGTTCGAGAAGAAGCACGGAATCCGCTTGGGCTTCATGGGCTTCTTCGTGAAGGCCGCCGCGCTCGCCGCGCGCGACGTTCCCGCGGTCAACGCGTCGATCGACGGCGAGGAGATCGTCTATCACGATTATATGGACGTATCGGTCGCTGTCTCCGCGCCCAACGGCCTCGTCGTCCCCGTCCTCCGCGACGCGCAAGGCCTGAGCTTCGCCGAAATCGAGAAGAGGATCGCCGACTTCGGCAAGCGCGCGAAGGACGGCACCCTGAAGATCGAGGAGATGCAGGGCGGGACCTTCACCATCTCCAACGGCGGCGTGTTCGGCTCGCTCCTTTCGACCCCGATCATCAACCCGCCGCAGAGCGCGGTGCTCGGAATGCACCGGATCGAGGAGCGCCCGGTCGTCCGCGACGGCCAGATCGTCGCCCGGCCGATGATGTACCTCGCGCTCAGCTACGACCACCGCCTGGTCGACGGCCGCGAGGCGGTCACCTTCCTCGTGCGGATGAAAGAGGCGCTGGAAGACCCGACGCGGTTGCTGATCGATTTGTGAGAAGAAAAATTGTGCTCCGGCGAAGGCCGGAGCGCTGGATGGAGCGCGATGCGACCGGGAGAGAAAACCCTCGTCCAATTGCGCGGGTGGCCAACGCTCCGGCCTTCGCCGGAGCACCAAAGGATAGAAAATGGCAGACACTGACTTCGACGTGATCGTGATCGGCGCCGGGCCCGGCGGCTATGTGGCCGCCATCCGGGCCGCGCAACTGGGCCTCAGGACGGCCTGCGTCGAGAGCCGCGAGACGCTCGGCGGCACCTGCCTCAACGTCGGCTGCATCCCGTCCAAGGCGCTTCTCCATGCTTCCGAGCTCTACGAGGAGGCGCATTCGGGCGCGCTCGCCCAGTGGGGGGTGAAGACCTCGGGCCTGGAGCTCGATCTCGGCGCGATGCACGGCACGCGGCTGGAGGCGATCAAGGGGCTGACCGGCGGCATCGCCTTCCTGTTCAAGAAGAACAAGGTCGAGTGGCTCAAGGGCCACGCGAAGTTCACCGCCAAGGATACGATCGACGTCGCCGGCAAGGCCTACACGGCGAAGAACTTCGTCATCGCCACCGGCTCCAGCGTCACCCCGCTGCCGGGCGTCGAGATCGACCACGAGCGGATCCTCGATTCCACCTCGGCGCTCGAGCTGGACCGGGTTCCGGAGACGATGGTCGTCATCGGCGGCGGCGTGATCGGGCTCGAGCTCGGCAGCGTCTGGCGGCGGCTCGGCGCGAAGGTCATTGTCGTCGAATATCTCGACCAGATCCTCCCCGGAATGGACGGCGAGGTGCGCAAGGAATGCGCCAAGATCTTCAAGAAGCAGGGCTTCGACATCCGCACCTCGACCAAGGTGACCGGCGCCAAGGCAGGCGAGAAGGGCGTAGCCCTGACCGTCGAGCCCGCCGCGGGCGGCGACGCCTCGACGATCGAGGCGGAGGTCGTCCTGGTCTCGATCGGCCGCCGGCCCAATACCGACGGGCTCCAGCTCGACAAGGCCGGGCTCGCGGTGAACAAGCGCGGGCAGATCGAGACCGACCATGACTTCCGCACCTCGGTCGCCGGCATCTGGGCGATCGGCGACGTCATCCCCGGCCCGATGCTCGCCCACAAGGCGGAGGACGAGGGAATCGCGGTCGCCGAGAATATCGCCGGCCTGACCGGAATCGTGAACCACGAGGTGATCCCGTCGGTCGTCTACACCATGCCGGAGATCGCCGGAGTCGGCCTCACCGAGGAGGATGCGAAGGCGCAGGGCTATGAGGTGAAGACCGGCAAGTTCCCGATGATGGCCAACAGCCGCGCCAAGACCAACCGTGAGGGCGACGGCTTCGTCAAGGTGATCGCCGACGCCAAATCGGACCGGGTGCTCGGCGTTTGGATCATCGCCTCCGTGGCCGGAACGATGATCGCCCAGGCCGCCCAGGCGATGGAGTTCGGCGCCACCAGCGAGGACATCGCCTACACCTGCCACGCCCACCCGACCCACAGCGAGGCGGTCAAGGAAGCGGCGATGGCGGTGACCGGCAAGCCGATCCATATCTGACGCGGCGTCGCAACCGCCCCGTCATTCCCGCGAAAGCGGGAATCCCGCTGCTCTTCGGAAGAAGCTGGACCCCCGCTTTCGCGGGGGTGACGCAGATGTGGTAGCGTGGCGCTCATGCCCCCCGCCTCCCTCCCCGAAGCCCTCGGGCCGGTCCTCGACTGGCTCAACTATGCCGGAATTGCCGTCTTCGCCGCGTCGGGGGCGATGCTCGCGGCGCAGCGCAAGCAGACGTTCGTCACCTTCGTCTTCTTCGCGGTGGTGACCGGAGTCGGCGGCGGGACGGTGCGCGACCTGCTGATCGGCGCGCCGGTCTTCTGGGTCCACCACAATGCGACGCTGGCCATCTGCCTCGGCGCTGCCGCGGCGGTGTGGCTGGTGTCGGCGCGGCTGTGGCCGGCCAGGGCCATGCTCTGGTTCGACGCCGCGGGCCTTGCCGCCTTCTCGGCCTATGGCGCTGCCAAGGCGCTCGCCTTCGGAATCGCGCCGGTTCCGGCCTTCGCGATGGGGGTGTTGACCGGCTGCCTCGGCGGAATCATACGCGACGTGCTCGCCGGCGATCCTTCGATCCTGATGCGGCCCGAGCTCTACGTCACCGCCTCGGCGCTGTCGGCGGCGCTGTTCGTCGGCCTCGCTTTGGCGGGGGTTCCGGGCGGCGTTGCGGGCATCGCCGCCTTCCTCGCCGGCTTCGCGCTGAGGGGCGCCGCCATCTGGCGCGGCTGGTCGCTGCCGGCCTATTCGCGCTAGAGTCCGGCTCGATGGGCTTCGACCGATCTGCGTACAATTTCAGAGTCATCCCCGCGAAAGCCGGGACCTATGAACACAGGTCATTGAGGAGACGCTCAGCTTCGGAAGCGCAATTGCACTGTCC
Source organism: Alphaproteobacteria bacterium (assembly GCA_005883305.1). Classification (NCBI taxonomy): domain Bacteria; kingdom Pseudomonadati; phylum Pseudomonadota; class Alphaproteobacteria; species Alphaproteobacteria bacterium. Next base: position 34,989 of record VBAC01000001.1, read on the forward strand.
GAGTTCATGGGTCCCGGCTTCCGCCGGGATGACTCCCAAGGTCAGACCATCCACCTGAATTTCTAATCCTGTGCGGACCCTAGCCGCGCCAGACCATTGAGACCGGTTTCGGCTCTTCGGGCCGGGTCGAAAGCGGGGCCAGCGCGCGCTGCCACAGGCCGACGCTGCGCCATTCGCGGAATTTGAAGCCGACCTTCTCGTAGGTTCCCGCCTGCCGGAAGCCCACGCTTTCGTGGAGCCTGACGCTCGCTTCGTTGGGCAAGGTGATCGCGGCGATCGCCTGGGCGAAGCCCTGGCCTTCCAGCAGAGGCAGCAAGGCGCGGTAGAGCAGGGTGCCGGTGCCGCGCCCGCTCATCCCGTCGGCGAGATAGACCGTGGTCTCGACGGTGAAGCGATAGGCCGGCCGCGCGCGGAACGGGCAGGCATAGGCGTAGCCGATCGCGGCCTCATCCTCGCCGCAGGCGGTCAGCCATGGATAGAGGTCCCCGCCCTCCGCGATTCGCCGCGCCATCTCGGCTTCGTCGGGCGGCTCGGTCTCGAACGAAACGACCGTGCCGGCGACGTAGGGCGCGTAGATCGAGGCGATTGCCGCCGCGTCGTCCGCGGTGGCGCGCCGGATCTTCACCCCCGCCAGACCATCGCCATCAACTGCGTCCACAGCGACCCGCTCGCCGCCGCGCGCGGGGCCGGGGCGATCGGCGGGCATTCGAGGCAGCGGGCCTGGATCGCGGGTCCCGAAAGCAGCTGCTGAGCGTCGTGGAGCGCGCGCTGGATCATGATCTCGGGGCGGTGGGCGAGCCGGGCGAAGGCGTCGCGCGCCTGGTCGTCCTGGTCCTCCTCGTCGCGGGCCGCGTCGGCGAGGATCTGGCCGAGCCAGCCGGGCTCGCGCTCCAGGAACCGCGGCTGCGCGTCGGCGGGGTCGATATGCGCCCGGCGCGCCGCTTCGGCGATGGCGTCGTCGAGGCTTCCGAAGCGGTCGACGAGGCCGAGCTGGCGGGCAGTGCCGCCGTCCCACACGCGGCCCTGGGCGATCTCGTTGACCCGCGCCGGCGGCAGGTGGCGAGAGCGGGAGACGAGGCCGATGAAGCGCCGGTAGGTCGTCTCGACCCCCATCTGGAGCAACTGGCTCGCCTGGGGGGAGGGGCCGCGCAGCAGGTCCGGCTCGCCCGAGAGCGGAGTCGTTCGCACGCCGTCGGCGCCGACCCCCAGCTTCTCGAGCGTTCCCTGGAAGCTCGGAAGGATTCCGAACACGCCGATCGAGCCGGTGATCGTCGAGGGCTCGGCGAAGATCACGTCGCCGGCGGTCGCGATCCAATAGCCGCCCGAGGCGGCGACCGAGCCCATCGAGACGACCACCGGGATGCCGCGCCTTTTGGCGCCGACCACCGCCCGCCGGATTCGCTCCGAGGCGGTGACCGATCCGCCCGGCGAATCGATCCGGACGACCAGCGCCTTGATGTCGCCGCGCTCCAGCCCGCGCTCGAGATTGCCGGCGACGGTCTCGCCGCCCGCCGTCCCGGCCGGCGCGTTGCCGTCGACGATCTCTCCGGCGACCGTCAGCACCGCGATCTCGCCGCCCGAATCGCTCGCCGGATGGTCGTCAATCCAGGCATCGTAATGGACCGCGCGGTAGCTGTCGGGCTCGTCCGGGTCGTCGGTGCCGGCAAGCTCGGCCATCCGCTGCCCGAACTGGGCGCGGCCGCCGATGCGGTCGACCAGCCCGGCGCGAAGCGCCGCCTGGGCCATGTCGCCGCCCGCGGCGGTGATCGCGGCCGGCGTGTCGGCGACATATTGGGCGATCTGCGCGCGCGGCCGCGCCTGTCGCACGTCCTGCTGCCAGGTGCCCCAGAGAGCGTCGGCGAGGGCCTGGGCGGCGCGGCGGGCCTCGGGCGACATGTCGCTTCGCGTATAGGGCTCGACCGCCGACTTGAACGCGCCGACCCGGTAGACGTTGGCGGTCACCCCGAGCCGCTCGAGCAGGCCGGCATAATAGAGGTTGCTTCCGCCCGGGCCGGCGATGAGCACCGCGCCCAGCGGATCGAGCCAGATCTCGTCGGCATGGGCGGCGAGCTGGTAGGTGTCGTCGCTATAGCCCGTGGCGTAGGCGACGACGCGCTTGTCGGCGCGCCGAACGCGGTCGAGCGCCTCCCCGACATTGGCGATCGCCGTCTGGCCGCCGCCGGTGAACAGGTCGAGGTCGAGGGCGACGGCCTGGATGTCGTCGTCGGCCGCGGCGGTGTCGAGCGCGTGGATCAGCTCGCTCACCCGATATTGGCGGGTCACGGGCGTTCCGCCGACCAGGTCGAAGGGGTTCCGTTGCGAGGGCTGCTCGACGATCGCTCCGGAAAGCTCGAGGCGCAGGGCGCCGCGCTCGGCGCTGTCCTTGTGCGGGCTGGCGGAAAGCGCCGCGTAGAGGCCGCCGAAGAAGATCAACATGAAGATCAGGACGAGCGCGTCCTTGATCCCGACCAGCACCTTCCACGCCTTGCCCAGAAACCTCATCGTTCCGCCGCTCCTTTGCCCTTCCGGGGCTAGACGAGGCCCCGTGCGCTGTAAATGGGAGGCGCGGCGAGCCGAGCCAAGTGCCGCCGTCGAGTCCTTGACCTGTCATGCGCAAGCCCTACATGGGCGTCATTGGCACTCGCCCCGCGTGAGTGCTAACAAGTTTTCTACGCCCATGAGAAAGGTGACTCTATGAAGTTTCGACCGCTCCACGATCGCGTCCTCGTCCGTCGCGTCGAGGCCGAGGAGAAGACGGCCGGCGGGATCATCATCCCCGACAGCGCCAAGGAAAAGCCCCAGGAGGGCGAAGTCGTCTCCGTCGGCACCGGCGCCCGCAACGAAGCCGGCGAGATCCACCCGCTCGAGGTCAAGGCCGGCGACAAGATCCTGTTCGGCAAGTGGTCGGGCACCGAGGTCAAGATCGACGGCGAGGACCTGCTCATCATGAAAGAGAGCGATATCCTCGGCATCGTCGGCTGAATTTGAGAGCGCGCTGGCCCATGGTCAGTGCGAACATTCGGAACATTCAAACCTGAAAGGTAAGCCAACATGGCAGCCAAAGACGTACGTTTTTCGCGCGACGCCCGTGAGCGCATCATGCGCGGCGTCGACATCCTCGCCGACGCGGTGAAGGTCACTCTCGGTCCCAAGGGCCGCAACGTCGTCCTCGACAAGAGCTTCGGCGCTCCCCGGATCACCAAGGACGGAGTCACCGTCGCCAAGGAGATCGAGCTTAAGGACAAGTTCGAGAATATGGGCGCGCAGATGCTGCGCGAGGTCGCGTCGAAGACCAACGACCTGGCCGGCGACGGCACCACCACCGCCACCGTTCTCGCCCAGTCGATCGTCCGCGAGGGCATGAAGTCGGTCGCGGCCGGCATGAACCCGATGGACCTCAAGCGCGGCATCGACATCGCCGTCACCAAGGTCGTCGAGGACCTCAAGAACCGCTCCAAGCCGGTCGCCGGCTCGAACGAAATCGCCCAGGTCGGAATCATCTCGGCCAATGGCGACACCGTCGTCGGCGAGAAGATCGCCGAGGCGATGGAGAAGGTCGGCAAGGAAGGGGTGATCACCGTCGAGGAGGCCAAGGGGCTCGAGTTCGAGCTCGACGTCGTCGAAGGCATGCAGTTCGACCGCGGCTATCTCTCGCCCTACTTCATCACCAACCCCGAGAAGATGCAGGTCGAGCTTACCGATCCCTACATCCTCATCCACGAGAAGAAGCTCGGCAACCTTCAGGCGATGCTCCCGATCCTGGAAGCGGTCGTCCAGTCGGGCCGTCCGCTGCTGATCATCGCCGAGGACATCGAGGGCGAGGCTCTGGCCACGCTCGTCGTCAACAAGCTGCGCGGAGGCCTCAAGGTCGCGGCCGTCAAGGCTCCGGGCTTCGGCGATCGCCGCAAGGCGATGCTCGAGGACATCGCGATCCTGACCAACGGCGAGATGATCTCCGAGGACCTCGGAATCAAGCTCGAGAACGTCACCGTCCCCATGCTCGGCCAGGCCAAGCGAGTCACCATCGACAAGGACAACACGACGATCGTCGACGGCGCGGGCGAGCACGACCGGATCAAGGCGCGGGTCGAGGCCATCCGCCAGCAGATCGAGAACACCACCAGCGACTATGACAAGGAGAAGCTCCAGGAGCGCCTTGCCAAGCTCGCCGGCGGAGTGGCGGTGATCAAGGTCGGCGGCTCGTCCGAGATCGAGGTCAAGGAGCGCAAGGACCGCGTCGACGACGCGCTCCACGCGACCCGCGCCGCGGTCGAGGAAGGCATCGTCCCCGGCGGCGGCACCGCTCTCCTTTACGCCACCAAGGCGCTGAAGGGCCTCAGCGGCGCCAATGACGACCAGACCCGCGGCATCGACATCATCCGCCGCGCTCTGCAGTCGCCGATCCGCCAGATCGCCGAGAATGCGGGCAGCGACGGCGCCGTCGTGGTCGGCAAGCTGCTCGACGGGGACGACGAGACCCAGGGCTTCAACGCCCAGACCGACGTCTACGAGAACCTGGTCACCGCCGGCGTGATCGACCCGACCAAGGTCGTCCGCACCGCGCTCCAGGACGCAGCCTCGGTCGCCGGCCTGCTCATCACCACCGAAGCCGCGGTGAGCGAGATGCCCGAAGACAAGGCTCCCGCCGGCGGCATGGGCGGCGGCGGAATGGGCGGCATGGGCGGCATGGACTTCTGATTTCGCACCGGCGCAGCGCTCTGGCGCTGCGCCGGAGACGAAATCGGAACGGACGGCGGGGCGGTCGGCCCGAAGCCGACCGAACCCGACCGACGGCGCGGATTCACTCCGCGCCGCCGCACCGAAAAAAAGAGGGCCGGGGAGAAATCTCCGGCCCTTTCTTATTGTCCGTCGCTTCCGCAAGCGGCGCGTTTCCTCACCTGGGAGGGGGCACGGGAATAAGCGGCGGCGATCCTGTCTCGGCGTCAGGATCGACCAATCGGACGGCGAGGTTGGTGATGAACGTCAGCGGATTCCTGCCTCCGCCATAGCCGGCATCCGCCATTTCCGCCTTGCTGCAGCGGTGCTGGTCCTGGAATATGCCGCAACCGCCGGTGGCGATCGGGTCGGCCGAAGGTCTCGGGACCTCGCCCCTCATATTCCCGGCGCCGAAGAGCGCGTTTGTCCGGCCGAGCTGGGGAAGGCGGTAGCGGTCGCGGTCGCGTCTGTTGCCGCACACGACGATCTCGTCGTCCGGCCGCGAGGCGCTGCACGGATCGATCCTGTCCAGCACGCGAAAGCGGGCGACGGCGTCTTCCGCCCTGTCCTGGGCGAGCGCCGCGGGCGAGGCCAAAAGCGAAGTCACGGCGGCAAGCGTGACGCGCCTTGCTCGGGCGCGTCTGCCGGCTCGATCCGTCACTGCCCGTTGCCGGCCGCTTCGTTCGCCTCCGCCGCATTCTCCTCGGCGGCGATCTCCGCCTCGTTGGCGGTCAGCGAATCCGGGGACACGTCGAACACATTGTCGTCGAGCATCGCCGCGGCATTGTCGAGTTGGCGCTCCTCCTCCTCGCTGAGGCCGCCGCCGCGGTCGTTGCCGCGCCCGCAGGCCGCGAGAGCGAGGAGGGCAGCCAGGCCGGCGGTCGTCAGGCGCTTCATATCCGGTTTCTCCACCGCATCGAGCGCACTCTAACCCGATCGGCGGGCAAAGAAAAAGGGCCGCGCGCCTTGGCGGCGCGCGGCCCTCGTCCCGAATAAGCTCGAAAGAAGCTTACTTGGTCTCGTTGCTGACGGCGTTGCCGACGTCGGCGCTCGCGTTGGCGGCGGCGCCGGTCGTGGCGTCGGTCAGGTTGGCGGCGGCGTCGTTGACGTTGCCGGCAGCGTTCTGGACGTCGGCGGACGCGTTCTCGAGCGTGTCGGTCGCGGCGTTCATCGCGTCGGTCTCGTTGGCGGTGGTGTTGTTGGCGGCGGTGTTGCCGCCGCAGGCGGCGAGGCCCAGCGCGGAAACGGCGACGAGGGTGAGAGCGATCTTCTTCACTGGATAGTTCCTTCGATTGGTTGCGAGTGTTGCGAGGAGAACCCCTAATCGCTGGACGAGGCGCCGAAAGAGCAGCTCAGGCCCTCCTCAGGCCTCCCAGCAGGCGGCGATATTAGGGGATGCCGGCGGGTGAGTCTAGAGTTTCTCTACTATTGTGGTTAGGAAGCCCTCGATCCCACTTTAATGCGTAGAGCGCCGGTTGCTAAACGCCTTCTGATCTCCGCGCTGTGCCTCTGGCTCGATCAGCGGAAAGCTCCGCTCGCTGAGATAGCTTTTGATCGTATCCCTGACCGTTGCGCGGACGAGCGCATGCGGGATCGTATCCCCATTCTTCCAGCGATAGAAGGTGCTCAGCGCCACTCCGAAGACGGCGGCTGCATCGCGCTTGTCCGAAAACTGGCGCGAGAAAAACTCGATGAGATCGGCAAAGCCGTCCGAATTGCGGGGGTCGTACAACTGGACCATTTGGCTCCAAATGCGGAACTCCAGTTCCGAAGCCTGGCGGGCCGCCGAGCGAAAAGATTCGAAGTCCCTGTTCTCCAGTTTGAACACGGCCAGCGACGCTAGTTGGGAGTAATCGCAACTGTGCACTTCAGCGCCTAGGTCCGTCTCGGCACGTTGGTCCATGTTAGCCTCCACGTTGTTCAAAAGTTGCCAAAAAACATCGCGCGGCAGTCGCACGAGCTTGGGACGCGCACCCTTAACCTCCTCAAGGAGAAAATCAACCCACAGTGCAAAAGATTCGCAGCATGCGAGAAACCTCTTGCCGCAAAGGTCAATCGCCTGTATCGACAGGGGTCCACTCCTGAAAGCCTTCGGAGTGTGGTGGAATTCGGTTGGCTCTTGGCTTGGGAGAAAGCAGATGGACCATCGTCCTCGCGGCCTCGTGATAAAAGTCGAGCCGGCAACGGACAACAACTATCCGAAGGTCCGGGACCTGTGGCTCGACAGCGGCGAGCATAATGTTGATGTCCGGGGTTCGGCGGAGGCGCTCGAATCCGGTGCGCTGCAAGTCTTCAAGGTGGGTGAGGATATCATAGCGACCGGCGGCTTTTATGCCTATGCGAAGGGCCGTTTCACTGAACTGGGCTCCAGTTGCTGGCTCGAAGCCTATCGTGGTCTGGGTGGCGCGGACGTGTCGGTCTGCTTCAGGGCTGTCCTGGCTTCACTTTATGAGCCCGGCACACTGATCACGACGGAGCATTATGAGACTTCCACCAAGAGCGCCCGCGTCCTGCTTCGCAATGGTTTCGAGGAACTTTCGCTGATCCCCTTGGAAATGCACGAGCATGCCCTCTCCGCTAATGCATCCCAGCGCGTTCGACATCTTGCGCTGTCCCCGTGGCGCGTACCTCGTTGCGCGCGCCAACTGCTCCGATGGATTAACGGAGAGCCGGCCACCGAAAGCCCGATCGGTCCGGTCTTCGAATTCTCGCGGGCATACGGATTCGACAATCCGGCCTTCCGGGCCGCAATTGAGCGTCTTGCAGGTGGAGATACCGAGGTTATCGGGCATTATGGCGATCCGCCGCTTACTCTGGAGCAATGGGTTTCCGAGAAGGCAACCTCGCCCATTCTTACGCAAGAGAGCTTTCTGACGCTTCTGCACCGTCCCCACTAAGCTATCTCACGGATCGGCTTGTCTACCAAGTGGCGCCGACCGTTCTGTCGTCACAAGCCGCACTTGGCCATTGACCGATATAAAGATATCTTTATGTCTGCATATATGGCTCTCGCCTCTTCCATCTTCGCTGCCCTTGCAGACCCGACGCGGCTTCGCATGCTCATGCTGCTGCGCGCGATGGAGCTTTCGGTCGGCGAGCTCGCGCAGGTGCTTGGGCAGAGCCAGCCGCGGGTCTCGCGCCATGTGAAGATCCTGATCGATTCCGGCCTCGCCGAGCGGCGCAAGGAGGGGAGCTGGGTGTTCCTCAGCCTCGGCTCGCGCGCGCGCACCGAGCCCTTGTTTCAGCTGCTCGACCGGTGGAGCGACCTGGACGGGGACAATCCCTCCGTCGCCGCCGACGCGGCCCGCCTCGCCGCAGTGCGGGCCGACCGCGCCGCCGCCGCGACACGCTATTTCGCCAGCCACGCCGGCGTCTGGGACGCGCTTCGCTCGCTCCACGTCGCCGAAAGCGAGGTCGAGGCCGCCTGCCGCCGAGCGCTGGAAGGCGCCCCGGTGGGAAGGCTGGTCGACATCGGCACCGGCACCGGACGGATGATCGAGCTGTTCGGTCCCGCCGCCGACAAGGCGCTGGGCATCGACCGAAGCCCCGAGATGCTCCGCCTCGCCCGCGCCAAGCTGGCCGAGGCGGGCCTGGGTGCGGTCGAGCTCAGGCAGGGCGATATGTACGCGCTTCCGCTGCCTTCGGCCGCCGCGGACACGGTGATCATCCACCAGGTGCTTCATTACGCGCAAAACCCGGCGGCGGCGGTGGCCGAGGCGGCGCGGCTGCTGGGCCCCGGAGGGCGCCTGCTGATCGTCGATTTCGCGCCGCACGAGCGCGAGGAGCTGCGCGCGACCGACGCCCATGTCCGCCTGGGCTTCGCCGACGAGGCGATCCTCAGGCATTTCGAGGAGGCAGGGCTTGAGGGCCGCGTGGTCGAGCATCTCGAGGGCGGGGAGCTCACCGTCACCATCTGGCTCGGGCTTCAGCCCGAAACGCGAATCAGGCAGGTCGCATGAGCCCGCTCGCCACCGCCTTGTCGCAGCCCGCTCGGCCCCTGTTCGAGGATGCGGCCGGGGACATCGAGGTCAGCTTCGAATTCTTCCCGCCCAAGACGGAGAAGATGGAGCAGGTCTTGTGGGAGAGCGTCAAGACGCTCGAGCCGCTCGCCCCCCGCTTCGTCTCGGTCACCTACGGCGCCGGCGGATCGACCCGCGAGCGCACCCACAACACGGTCGCCCGGATCCAGCGCGAGACCAGCCTTCAGGCCGCGGCGCATCTGACCTGCGTCGAGGCGAGCCGGGGCGAGATCGACGATGTCGCGCGAGCCTATTGGGACGCCGGAATCCGCCACATCGTCGCTCTGCGGGGCGATCCGCCCGAGGCGGGCAAGCCGTTCAGCCCGCACCCGCAGGGCTATGCCAATGCCGCCGAGCTGGTCGCCGGCCTCAAGAAGGTCGCGCCGTTCGAGATTTCGGTCGCCGCCTATCCCGAATGCCACCCGGATTCGCCGACCCAGGTGGCCGATCTCGACAATCTCAAGCGCAAGATCGACGCCGGAGCCGACCGCGGAATCAGCCAGTTCTTCTTCTCGCCCGATTGCTTCCTGAGGTTCCGCGACCAGGTCGCAGCGGCCGGCATTTCGGCGGAGATGACTCCGGGGATCCTGCCCGTTTCGAACGTCGCCCAGACCCGCAAGTTCGCCGCGATGTGCGGGGCGAGCATCCCCGCCTGGCTCGATCGGCTGTTCGAGGGGCTCGACGATCTGCCGGCCGCCCGCCAGCTCGTCGCCGCCACCGTCGCCGCCGAGCTGTGCGCCCAGCTCTACCGGGGCGGGGTGCGGCAATTCCATTTCTACACGCTCAACCGGGCTGAGCTCAGCTACGCCATCTGTCACCTGCTCGGCCTGAGGCCGAAGGAAGAGAGTCATGAACATCGCCGAACGGCTTAGGGCCGAAGCCGGCAAGCGAATCCTCGTCAAGGATGGCGCCTACGGCACCCAGATTCAGCAGCGCGCCCTGAGGGAAGCCGATTATGCCGGCGACCTCGGCCTGTCGCGCGAACAGAAGGGCAATAACGACCTCCTCAACCTGACCCGCCCGGAGCTGGTGCGGGAGATCGCCCAGAGCTTCGCCGACGCTGGCGCCGACATCCTCGCCACCAACACGTTCAATGCCAACCGCATCAGCCAGGCCGATTACGGCGCGGAAAGCCTGGTGCGCGACATCAACGCCGCCTCGGCGCGGATCATGCGCGAGGTCGCGGGGCCGGACCGCTGGGTCGCGGGCGCTCTCGGGCCGACCAACAAGACCCTGTCGCTCTCGCCGAACGTCAACGATCCCGGCTATCGCGAGGTCGATTTCGATCTCGTCTCGGACGTCTATGCCGAGCAGATCGAGGGCCTCGTCGAAGGCGGCGTCGACATCATCCTGATCGAGACGGTGTTCGACACGCTGAACGCCAAGGCCGCGATCCACGCCGCGCGGAGCGCCGCGCCGCAGCTTCCGGTCATGCTCTCGATGACCATTACCGACCTTTCCGGGCGCAACCTTTCGGGCCATTCGATCGAGAGCTTCTGGGCCTCGGTCCGCCACGCCAGGCCGCTGTCGATCGGGCTCAACTGCTCGTTCGGCGCCGCCCAGCTACGCCCGCACATCACCGCTCTCTCGGCCATCGCCGACACGTTGATCATGGCCTATCCCAATGCCGGCCTTCCCAACGATCTCGGCGACTATGACGAGGCGGCGGAGGATACGGCGCGGCAGGTCCGCGAATGGTGCGAGCAGGGCATCGTCAACATCGTCGGCGGCTGCTGCGGAACCACGCCCGCGCATATCGGCGCCATCGCGCGAACGGTATGCGACTATCCGCCGCGCGCCATTCCGACGCCCGAACGCCGCACCCGCCTCGCCGGCATCGAACCGATGATCCTCGCCGCCTAAAGCCCTCTCCCCTCCGGGAAGAGGGTTGGGAGAGGGGCAGTGCCCCGCCATTTTTCAACCAGAGACACCATGACCTTCACCGCGATGTCCGACGACTCCCCCTCTCCCCAACCCTCTCCCGAGAGGGGAGAGGGAGCAACCGCCACTTTCGTCAATATCGGCGAGCGGACCAACGTCACCGGCTCGGCCCGGTTCAAGAAGCTGGTCATGGCCGGCGACTATGCCGCCGCGGTGGAAGTCGCTCGCCAGCAGGTCGAGAACGGCGCCCAGGTTCTCGACATCAACATGGACGAGGGCCTGCTCGATGCCGAGCATGCGATGGTCACCTTTCTGAAGCTGATCGCCGCCGAGCCCGACATCGCGCGAGTCCCGTTCATGATCGACAGCTCGAAATGGAGCGTGATCGAGGCGGGCCTGAAGTGCGTCTCCGGCAAGCCGATCGTCAATTCGATCAGCATGAAGGAAGGCGAGGAGGAGTTCCTCGCCCACGCCCGCGCGGTCCAGGGCTATGGCGCCGCAGTGGTCGTCATGGCCTTCGACGAAACCGGCCAGGCCGACACCAAGGAGCGCAAGGTCGAGATTTGCGAGCGCGCCTACAAGCTTCTCGTCGCCGAGGGCTTCCCCCCTGAGGACATCATCTTCGATCCCAACATTTTCGCGGTCGCGACCGGCATCGAGGAGCATCGCCGCTATGCGCTCGATTTCATCGAGGCCTGCACGGAGATCAAGGAACGCTGCCCGCACGTCCACATCTCGGGCGGTCTTTCCAACCTCAGCTTCTCGTTCCGCGGCAACGAGCCGGTGCGCCGGGCGATGCACTCGGTCTTCCTCTATCACGCAATTCCCGCCGGGCTCGACATGGCGATCGTCAACGCCGGCCAGCTCGATGTCTACGACACGATCGACCCCGAGCTTCGCGAGGCTTGCGAGGACGTGATCCTCGACCGCCGCGACGACTCCACCGAGCGTCTCGTCACGCTCGCCGAGAAATATCTCGGCTCCGATCCGGTTCGCGAGAAGGCCGAGGCCGAATGGCGCGGCTGGGCGGTCGAGAAAAGGCTGGAGCACGCGCTGGTCAAGGGCATCGACGCCTTCGTCGTCGAGGATACCGAGGAGTGCCGCCTCAAGGCGCCGCGCCCGATCGAGGTGATCGAAGGCCCGCTGATGGACGGGATGAACGTCGTCGGCGACCTGTTCGGATCGGGCAAGATGTTCCTTCCGCAGGTCGTCAAGTCCGCCCGCGTGATGAAGAAGGCGGTCGCCCACCTGATCCCCTATATCGAGGCCGAGAAGGAGAAGAGCGGGATATCGACCGCCAAGGGCCGGATCGTGATGGCCACGGTCAAGGGCGACGTCCACGATATCGGCAAGAACATCGTCGGCGTGGTCCTTCAGTGCAACGGCTATGAGGTGATCGACCTCGGCGTGATGGTGCCGTGGCAGGACATCCTCAAGGCCGCCAACGAAAACGAGGCGGACATGATCGGCCTCTCCGGCCTGATCACGCCCTCGCTCGACGAGATGGTCACGGTCGCCAGCGAGATGCAGCGCGAGGGGCTGACCCTGCCGCTGCTGATCGGCGGCGCGACCACCAGCCGGGTCCACACCGCGCTCCGCATCGACCCCGCATACGAAGGGCCGGTGATCCACGTGCTCGACGCCAGCCGTGCGGTCGGCGTCGCTTCCAGCCTCGTCTCGGACACTCAGAAGGAGCCGCTGATCGAGCGCACCGCGGCCGAATACACCCAGATCCGCGAAACCCGCGCCAACAAGGGCCAAAACGAGCTTTCGACGCTCGCCGAGGCCCGTGCCAACGCCTTCCCCTGGGATGCCGAAGGCAAGGCGCCGGCGCCGCAGCGCCCCGGAATCCATCATTTCAACGATTGGCCGCTTCGCGAGCTTCGCGATCATATCGATTGGACCCCCTTCTTCCGCGCCTGGGAATTGGCCGGCAATTACCCGGCGATCCTCGACGACGAGGTGGTCGGCGAGAGCGCGCAGAGCCTCTTCGCCGACGCCCAGGCGATGCTCGACAGGATCGTCGCCGAGCACTGGCTGACGATCCGCGGAACGGTCGGCCTGTGGCGCTGCCGGCGCGAGGAGGACGATCTGCTCGTCCTCGCCGGAAACGACGAGACTCGCCTGCCGATGCTCCGCCAGCAGGTGAAGAAGCGCGAGGGCCGCGCCAATATGTGCCTGGCCGATTTCATCGACCCGGCGGGCGAGGACTGGATCGGCGGCTTCGCGGTCGCCGTCCACGGCATCGAGCCGCATCTGGAGCGGTTCAAGGCCGAGCATGACGATTATTCGGACATCCTCTTGAAAGCGCTTGCCGACCGGCTCGCCGAGGCCTTCGCCGAGCGCCTCCACGGCCATGTCCGCGAGAGCGTCTGGGGCTATGCCGGCGTGGAGCACCTGACCAACCAGGACCTGATCCGCGAAAGCTACACCGGCATCCGCCCGGCGCCCGGCTATCCGGCCTGCCCCGACCACAGCTTGAAGCCGATGCTGTTCAAGATGCTCGGCGGCGATCCGGCGGGCGTGACCCTGACCGACAATTTCGCGATGCTTCCGACCTCGGCCGTCTCCGGCTTCTATTTTGGCCACAGGGACAGCCAGTATTTCGGAGTAGCCCGAATCGGCCGCGACCAGCTCGAAGACTATGCCGCGAGGCGCGGCGTCAGCCTGGAGCAGGCGGAGCGCTGGCTGCGGCCGAATTTGGACTGATTTCGCTCGAAAAATCTGTTATCCTTGCCGTTCCGGAAAGGAGATAGACCATGACAAAATCTTCCAGACTTCGGATTGCCGCACTTGGCGCAATCGGGTTCGCCCTGGCGCTCCCGGCGGCGGCGCAGGAGCAGCCGACGGCTCCGACCGGGCCCAGCGAGGTCCAGACCGGGAGCCGGATCCAGACGATCACCGTGATCGGCGCGATGCGCGACCGGCGCGCGGCTCGTCCGGCCGACCGTCAGTCGGACCGGCGCCTGCCCGAACTGCCCGTTTCCTATGAGGACGCGCAGCCGGGCAGATAGGCAGTGTGAGTGGAGTGATTGGGGACAGTTACTCGTAACTGTCCCTAGTTGCCTATCGCCGGACGGGCCCTGACCTCGGTCATCCCGTTCCACTGAAGCAGGCTGGCCAGCTGGTTGGCCGCCTCGATCGAGCGCGCGTCGCCGTCGCCGACGACGATCGCGATATGGGTGGCGTCGAAATATTCGAGCGCCGCATCGAAGCTGCGCCATTGGCCGTCGACATAGGCGAGCACCCAGCTGTGCGGCGTGAAGACGTTGCCGACGCCGTGATAGGCGTCGCGTGAATAGACCAGGCCGCTGGCGACCCGGGTGGGGATGCCTGCGGCGCGGCCCAAGGCGGCGAGCAGGACGGCCGCCTCGGTGCAGTCGCCTGCGCGGCGCGCCAGAGTCTCGAGCGCCGAATAATGGCCGCCGAACTCCACCCGCGGCATCAGCTGCCGCGCCCTGACCGCGAGCCGCTCCATTTTGCGCGTGCCGGAAACGTCCATCCCGGCGAACGGCGCCGCGATCGCCCGCAGCCGCGGATGATTGCTCTGCAGCCAGCGCGTCGGGCGCAGCGCCCGCGCCCGGAAGGCTTCATCGTCGCCGGCGAGGCCGGGTCCGCAGGCGGCGCAGATGTCGACCGTCACCTCGCCGGGGGTCGTGGCCTCAGCGGCCGTCACCCGTTGCTCGCCGGTTTGGGGCAAATCGAAACGAAGGTCGTCGCGGAAGCGGAAATGATAGCGGATATGACCCCGCAGGGCGTTGTCCGATATGCGGTAGGGCGATTGGACGACGGCATTGCGCATCACGCTGTAGGCCGGCCGCGGCCTGAGCGCCGTCGCGCGATCGGTCGGGCGAAAGGTGATGCCGGTGCCGAAGCTCGGTTGGGTAAGCTCGACCACGCGATTGCCGCGATCCAGCAATAGCCGCGAGATCGCGCGCAGGTCGCGGCCGTCGTAGCGCCTGCGCAGGACCGCGATCCGCCCCTCCTCATCCACCGCCGCGCCGGGCGCCGCCTCGATCACCACATGCTCGACCGCCATCGCCGAAAGGTTGAAATCCTCGAACTCCAGCGGCGCGCGCCGGTCCCACCCGTGCAGCAGTCCCTGCCCGCCGTCGAAGCGGACGCCGGCGGGCAAAGGTACCTGGACGGCGAAGCGCTCGGGCCCGCTGCGGTAGGTGATCTCGGCGGCGCCGTCCGCGATCCGCGCCTCGCTCCGCGACCAGCCGGATTCGGTTTGCGAATGCTCGCTGATCCAGATTGTCCGGCCCGACGCGTCGCGGCGGACGATTGTTTCCGACAGCACCCGGAACTCCGGCTGATCCTGCTCCTGCAGGCGCATTTCGGAGCGATCCACGCTCTCCGGTCCGTCGCCGCTTCGCCGTTCCTCGTGCGTGGCATAGCCGATGATCGTTCCGTCGTCGGCGACGACCGCATAATAGGCCGTGCCGGCGGGCGGCGCGGCCGCGCCCAGCAAGGCGATCGGAATGAGGGCGCGTGCGTTCATCGCGTTCAGGCGGCCCGGGCGGCGCCCGCGTGCAGCATCCGGTCGAGCCAGTCGCTCCTCCAGGTGTCAATCACCAGGTGAACGCGATCGCTCGCTCCGCGATTGGCGACGCTGTGTGGGTCTGAAAGGCGCAGATACCATGCGCTGCCGGGCGTCATCGGCACAGGACTGCGGTTGAGCAGGAACTCGACCTCCGGGTTCGTGGTGATCGGAACATGGAGGCGGGCGGCGCCGCGCTCGGCTTCGGGGTCGTGGTCGTCATGCTCCTTGATGATCGAGCCGGCGCCGAGACGCATCAGCCGCACCGCCTTCAGCGGACAATGAAACTGCGACAGGGCGGCCCGAAGCGCCGGTGCGCGATCGAGATAAAGCGTGTCGATGAATCCCTTGTCAGACGAATGGACCCCGATCATGCGGAGCGGGTGGGTTTCGCCGGCCGCGGCGCGTAGCGGAACCGCGCTCCATTCGCCCTCGTAATTGTCGCGCACGTAGTGGCGCGTCCAATCGGCCGGCTCGAACCGCTCCAGGTCCGCCGCCAGCGGCTTCGGGTCGAAATCGATCGGCAGCCTGATTCGGTCGGGGAGGGTCTCGGCATGGGTCGGCATGACCAAAAGGCTAGGGCGCGCCCGGCCGCTTGGGAAGCCACTCCCTCGCGGGCTCGCGGCGGGCTATAGCGCGACGATGAATCGGTCCCGGGGGTTGCTCCTTCTCATCCTGATGATGCTCGGCGGCGCGGCTTTGGCCCAGCCCGCGAGCCGCCACATGGCCGTGCGCCTCGTGCCGGAGACCGGCGCCGTGGCCCCGGGCTCTGCGCTCACCCTGGCCTTCGTCATGCGCCCGCAACCCGGCTGGCACGGCTATTGGCTCAACCCGGGGGATGCCGGCGATACGCCGCGCGTGACCTGGCGCCTGCCGGAGGGCTGGCGGGCCGGCGCCCTCCAGTTCCCGGTGCCGGGCCGGCTGACGGTCGCGGGGCTGATGAACTACGTCTTCGACAGCGATTATGCTGTGCTGGCGCGGGTGAGGGTCCCCGACGGCGCCGAGCCGGGCGGAACCTTCCCGATCGACGCCCGGATCGACTATCTCGTCTGCACCGACGAGGTGTGCGTGCCGGAGACTGCGGCGGTCACCGCCCAGGTCGCGATCGGCGCACCCGGGGCGGCCAACCCGGCGTTCGACGGCTACCGCCGGGCGCTCCCCGCGCCCGTGCCGACTGCGGGGCGGTTCGAGACGGCGGGCGGCCGAATCCGGATCGCGCTGCCGCTGCCGGCCGAAACGCCGATCGAGACGCCCTATTTCTACGCGGCCACCTTGGATGCGCTGCGCTACGCTCCCCCCCAGCGCATCTCGCGGAACGGCTCCTTCGTGATCGTCGAGACCGGGGCGGGGCCGAGCGCGGCATCGCTTACTTCGCTCGAGGGGGTTCTCCAGGTCGGGCCGGGCCGCGGGCTGGCCTTCACCGCGACGCGCGGCGCGGTGCCGGCTGCGGGGGCGCCGGAAGGCGAAACGTCCACCGCTTCCGGCGACGGAGGCGGCGGCATCCTCTGGGCGCTGCTCGGCGCCTTGCTCGGCGGGCTGATCCTCAACGTCATGCCGTGCGTCTTTCCCATCCTCAGCCTCAAGGCGCTGAGCCTTGCCCGGGCCGGCGAGACGGCGGCCGGAGCGCGGCGCGAAGCGCTGGCCTATGCGGCCGGCGTGATCGCCACCTGCGTCGCGCTCGGAGCGGTGCTGCTTGCGGTGCGCGCGGGGGGCGCGGCCGTGGGCTGGGCCTTCCAGCTGCAGGACCCGCGCGTGATCCTCGTCCTCCTCTTGCTGAGCACGGCCACCGCGCTCGGCCTGGCGGGTCTGTTTCATCTGCCGGCGATCGGCGCGGGCGAAGCGCTGACCCGGCGGGGCGGCCTCGCAGGCGCCTTCTTCACCGGCGCGCTTGCGGCGTTCGTCGCGACGCCCTGCACCGGGCCTTTCATGGGCGCGGCACTTGGCGCGGCTTTGGTCCTCCCGGCGGCCGGCGCGCTGGCGGTCTTCGCCGGCCTCGGCCTCGGCCTCGCTCTTCCTTTCCTGCTGCTCGGATTCGTGCCGCCCCTGCGCCGGCTGCTCCCGAAGCCGGGGGCCTGGATGGCGACCTTCCAGCGCATCCTCTCGGTGCCGATGTTCCTCACCGCTCTGGGCCTCGCCTGGGTGCTCGGCGCGGAGAGTGGAATCGACGGGATGGCGATCGGGCTCGGTGGAGCGCTTCTGCTGGGCCTCGCCTTGTGGTGGGTCGGCCGGGGCGGACGCTTGCTGGCGCTGCTCTTCGCGCTCGCCGCGATCGCCGCGCCTTTCCTCCTGCTGCCGACGGGGGCGCCAGCCGCCGCAAGCGCGGAAGGGCGGCTGGCGGCCGAGCCCTTCAGCGAAGCGCGCCTGAACGCGCTCCGGGCCTCGCGGACACCCGTGTTCGTCTATTTCACCGCCGATTGGTGCCTCACCTGCAAGGTCAACGAGCGCGGCGCGATGGCCGGCGCCGGGGTCGCCGAGGCCTTCCGCTCGCGGGGCATCAAGGTGCTGGCCGGCGACTGGACTCGCGGCGACCCCACGATCGGCCGCTTCCTCGAGCGCCAGGGCCGCTCGGGCGTTCCGCTCTACCTCTATTACCCGCCCGGCCGCGACGCCGAAGTGCTGCCGCAAATCCTGACCGTCGGGCGTCTTACCGCTCTGGGCGGCTAGCCCCGCGCTCCCAGACCTTCGCGCCGCCCAGATAGGTTTCCATCACTCGCGTCTCGGCGATCTGCCGCGCAGTCGTGCCCTCGGCGAAAATGTCGCGGTCGACGAAGATGAAGTCGGCGAAATGGCCGGGCTCCAAGGTTCCCAGCCGGTCCTCGGCGAAGCCCGCATAGGCGCCGCCGCGGGTGAAGGCGGCGAAGGCCTCCTCCAGCGTGAGCCGCTGCGCGGGCATCCAGCCGCCGGGCGGTTGGCCCTGGGCATCCTCGCGGCTGATCGCGGCGGCGAGGCCGGGGAAGGGATTGGGGCTTTCGACCGGATAGTCGGAGCCGAAGGCGAGCGGAACGCGGTTGTCGAGCATCGAGCGCCAGGCATAGCTGCCCTGCAGCCGGTCGATCCCCATCCGGGCCTCGGCCATGCGCCAGTCGCTGGTCTCGTGGGTCGGCTGCATCGAGGCGATCACGCCATGCCGGGCGAAGCGCGGCAGATCGGCGGGATCGACGATCTGCGCGTGCTCGATCCGCCAGCGCCGGTCGCCGTCATAGGTGTGCGACATCTCCTCGATCGCGTCGAGCAGGGTGGCGTTCGCCTGGTCGCCGATCGCGTGCACCGCGACCTGGAAATGGTCCATCGCCGCGCGGCTCATCAGATTCTTGAGCACCGTGTCGGTGAGCAACGGCAGGCCCCGCTGGCCCGGCGCGTCGCGATAGGGCTGCTTGAGCCAAGCGCCGCGCGAGCCCAAAGCGCCGTCGAGATAGAGCTTCACGCCGACCATCCTCAGGCGTCCGTCATAGAGCCAGGGCGTGGGGCGCGTGCCGGCCACCGCCAGCAGATTGTCGATTCCCGACGCGTAGGAGAGGATGCGCACGCTCAGCCGCCCGTCGTCGCCCGCCCGACGCATCACGGCCCAATCCTCGGTGGTGGTGCCCATGTCCGCGGTGGCGGTGACTCCGTAGGACAGCAATATCTCCTGCGCCCGGGCGAAGGCGCGGTCGCGAACGATCGGCAGCGGCGGCGGCACGGCGCGCTCGATCAGGCCCGTCGCGGCGTCGACGAAGATGCCGTTGGGATTGCGCCCGGTCCGCTCGATCCGCCCGCCGTTGGGCGCCTGCGTCTGCGGCGTGATCCCGGCCTCACGCATCGCCGCGCCGTTGGCCCAGCCGGCATGGCCGTCGACCCGCTCGAGCCACACCGGCCGGTCGGCAACCGCCGCGTCGAGATCGGCCGCGGTGGGGAAGCGCCCGAGGCCCCAGCGCTCCTGGTTCCAGCCGCGTCCGATCACCCAGCGCGGCGTCGGATTGGCCGCGGCATAAGCGCGGATCCGCTCCTGCGCCTCCGCAAGCGAAGTCGTGTCGGAAAGGTCGAGCACCAGAGCGCCGAGCCCCAGGCCCATGACGTGGCCGTGAGCGTCGATCAGCCCCGGCAGCAGTGTCCGCCCGCGGCCGTTCAGCAGATAGCGCGGGCGCTCCGGCCGGCGGTCGCCGCGATTCAGGAGCTGGCGCACGCGCCCGTCGTCTCCGATCCAGATGCCGTTGAAGCGGAAGGCGTGCCCGTCGGCGCGGATCGTGTAGCCGTTGACGTTGTCGACGAGCGTGTCGGCCAGCGCGGGCGCGGCGAAGGCGAGGGCGAGGAAAGCGAGGATCTTGCGGAGCATGAAGCGGCGATAAGGCTTGTTTGCGCGAGGCGCCAGATGCTCTAGACGGGCGCGATGGCGAGCCCGGCGCCCCAGTCAGACCTGCCGATCGGCCTCGCCGACGTCGAAGCCGCGGCGGGGCGGATCGCCGGCGCCGTGGTGCGGACGCCGACCATGCTCAGCCGAACGCTCTCTCAAGCGACCGGCGCCACCGTCTACGTCAAGTTCGAGAACCTCCAGCATACCGGCGCCTACAAGGAGCGCGGCGCGCTCAACAAGCTGCTGCTGATGGACGAAGCCAGGCGCGCAAGGGGCGTGATCGCCGCCTCGGCCGGCAACCACAGCCAAGCGCTCGCCTATCACGCGGCGAGGCTCGGCGTGCCGGCGACGATCCTGATGCCGGCCACCACGCCGACGATCAAGGTCAGCCAGACCGAGGGCCATGGCGCGGAGGTCATCCTCCACGGCGAGGTTTACGACGAAGCTTACGCCGAGGCGCTTCGCGTCGCCGACGCGCGCGGACTGACCTTCGTCCACCCGTTCGACGATTTCGAGGTGATGGCCGGGCAGGGGACGGTCGGGCTCGAGCTGCTCGCCGACGCGCCCGACGTCGACACACTCGTCGTTCCGATCGGCGGCGGCGGCCTGATTTCCGGGATCGGAGTCGCGGCCAAGGCGCTGAACCCGGGCATCCAGCTGGTCGGAGTCCAGGCCGAGCTCTACCCGTCCATGTACGCCAAATTCTCCCGCCAGCAGATGCCTTGCGCCGGCGACACGATCGCCGAGGGCATCGCGGTGAAATCGCCGGGGATGATCACTGCCGGGGTCATCAACCATTTCGTCGACGACATATTGCTCGTCCCCGAGCGCGACATCGAGCGGGCGATCGTCCTCTATGTCGAGGCCGAGAAGACGGTGGCCGAGGGCGCGGGCGCGACCGGGCTCGGGGCGCTGCTCGCCCATCCCGACCGCTTCCGCGGCCGAACCGTCGGCCTGGTCCTTTCAGGCGGCAACATCGACACTCACCTGCTCGCCAACGTGCTGCTTCGCGATCTGGCCCGCTCCGGGCGGATGACTCGCCTTCGCATCCAGCTCCAGGATCGGCCCGGCGCGCTCGCCGCGGTGATGAAATTGTTCGACGAGCACAGGGTCAACATCGTCGAGGTCTATCACCAGCGCGTGTTCACCAGCCTTCCGGCCAAGGATGCGGCGATCGACGTCGAGTGCGAGGCGCGCGATTCGGCGCAGCTCGACCGGCTGTCCGAGGCGCTCGTTTCTGCCGGGTTCATCGTCCATCCGGTAGCAATCGAATAGGCGGCCGTGCCATCGTGGAACGGCGGCCCCGATCCTTGGTTGTCGAGCCCGTAACCGCTTTCCAACGAGGCGCGCCGGGATCATAAAGGCGCGGGCCAAAACACCGATGCGGAGTCGCCTTGAGCGCACCCTTCAGATTTCCCCGTTTCTTCGTCACGACGCCCTCGCCGTGCCCCTATCTGCTGGGCAAGACGGAGCGGAAGGTGTTCACGGAGCTGAACGGGCCCCATGCGGGCGATCTGAACGACGCGCTCGGCCGGATCGGCTTTCGCCGCAGCCAGAACGTCGCCTACCGCCCCTCCTGCCTCGATTGCGCCGCGTGCATCTCGGTCCGGGTCGTCGCCGGCGAGTTCCAGCCCAACGGGACCCAGCGCAAGGTCATCCGCCGCAACGCGGACCTCGAGGTCACCGCCTGCAAGCCGTGGGCGACCGAGGAACAATATGAGCTGCTTCGCCGCTATCTGCGCGTCCGCCACCCCGAAGGCGGGATGGTCGAGATGGACGAGCACGATTTCTCGGACATGGTCGAGCAGAGCCCGGTCAAGACCTACATCGTCGAATATCGCGAGCCTTCCGTCGGAGGCCGGCCCGGGCGCCTGGTCGGCGCCTGCCTGACCGACCAGCAGTCGGACGGGCTGAGCATGATCTACAGCTTCTTCGAGCCTGACGACGGGCACCGCTCGGGCCTCGGCACCTACATCATCCTCGATCACATTCTCCGCGCCGGCCGCGCCGGCCTTCCTTACGTCTATCTCGGTTATTGGGTCGAGGATTCGAAGCGCATGGCCTACAAGTCCCGCTTCCGCCCGCTCGAGAAGCTCGGGCCCGGCGGCTGGCACCGTTTCGATCCCGAGCAGCGCGAGCTGCCGCTCGCCTAACGCACCGTTTTACCGCGATAATATCGCATGCTCTGGGATTCGGTTGTGCTGGCGCGGCTGTCGCCAACGGACAAATCGGTGTCGCGCATTGCAAAAATGTCCCTTGGCCCGAAGGTCTAACCTTGAAGCGGAAAGGGGATAGGTTCGCGCCGGTCCCCTTCATCCGTTCAACCGTTTGAGTTTCAAACAAATCTTGACCGAAGAAGCCTTGATTGGCACTTCAAGGTCCATCAGCTTTGGGGGATAGAATGCCTGGAACCGGCTCTGCCTACGGAATTTTCACGCTCGAGACGAGCGGCGCGGCCTCGGTTGCGTTCAGCGCCGATCAAACGCGCATCTACGTGTCGAAATATGACGGGAAGGTCGACGTCTTCGATGCGGCCAGCCATGCCAAGCTCGCCACCTGGAACGTAGGGACGTCGCTCGGAGCGCTTACGCTTTCGGAAGACGGGGGCTTTTTGCTCGCGGTGGAGCGCTTCGGGCCGCCCTCCACGCCCGGCGGCGGCTATACGCCCCCTCCCGCGTCCCAGAGCTCGACCTTCTATCGCATCGACACGGGCTCCGGCGCCGTCACAACCTTCACCCGCGCCGGCAATGCCTATCTCGACATCGAAATCGTCGACGGCCAGAAGGCGATCCTCACCGGCGGACAGCAGCAGGTCACGGTTTTCGACCTTGTGAACCAAACCTATTCGACGCTGCCGGGCGGCGTCTACTACAGCAACAGCTCGGTGATGGTCGAGGACAGGCATCTCACCCTCTTCGCCGAGTCGGGCATCTCGAATGGGCCGCTCGCCATTTACGACGACCGCACCGGAACGGTCGTCGCCCACGGCGATGACTATCAGACGGGCGGTCCAAACGGCGGAAGTGTCGGCTTCAACTACGGCCATCAGGCGATCAGCGAGGCGGGCGGCCTCGTCGCGCAGTTCATCTACCACAGCACGATCAACCTCTACGATCTCAACCTGCATTTCATTCGCGGCATGACGATCGATGGCCCCGTCGACGGCCTCGCCTTCGATCCCACCGGCAAGTTCCTCTACGCCCGCCTCGACTCCGGCCAGCTCAACAAGATCGAGGTGGCCACCGGCCTCGTCGTCGACAGCTTTGCCGTCGGCACCACCGACTGGCACAACAATCCCGGATCGGGCGACCAGATCGTACAGAGCGCCGACGGCAAGACCCTGCTCATCCACGACAATTCCACCGGCAAGCTCCAGCTGATCGATCTTACCGTTCGCGACGAACGCTTCGAAGGGACCGGCGCCGCCGACGCCTTTGCCGGCGGCAAGGGCGACGACGTCTATGTCGTCAATCACGCGGGCGACACGATCACCGAGCTGAAATATGACGGCAACGACACGGCGCTGGCCTCGATCGACTACACGCTTCCCGATTATGTCGAAAATCTGATCCTCGCCGGAACGGCGCTGAACGGAGCCGGCAACGCCCTCGACAACCAGATCATCGGCAACGCGGCGGACAACCAGCTGGCCGGCCTTGCCGGCAACGACGTGCTGGACGGCGGCGCCGGGCGGGATACGATGAGCGGCGGGCGCGGCGACGACATCTTCCTCGTCGACCGCAGCGACGATCGGGTGTTCGAGCTCACTGCCCAGGGCCGCGACGTGGTCTATACGCAGGCGGATTACGTGCTTGCCGAGGGGCAGGAGATCGAGGTGCTGGCCGCCTCCTCACGAGCGGGGACGGCGCCGCTCCAGCTCGTCGGCAACGCCTTCACCAACGAGATTTACGGCAATGACGGCGCCAATTACATCGATGGCGGCGCCGGGCCGGACTATCTCGCCGGCTATGGCGGCAACGACGTCTATATCGCCGAGAATGAGGGCGACGTGGTGATGGAGGCCGTGGGCGGCGGCCGCGACGTCGTCTATGCCGGATCCAGCCTTTCGCTGGCCGCCGGCTCCGAGGTGGAGGTCCTCTCGGCGCTCTCGCAGGCCGGAACCTCCGCGCTTCAGCTGACCGGCAACGGCTTCGCCAACGAAATCTACGCCAATGAGGGCGCCAATTTCATCGACGGCGGGGCGGGGGCCGATTATCTGGTCGGCTTCTCCGGCAACGATACCTATGTCGTCGATAACGGCAACGACGTGACGGTCGAAGGCCTGGGCGCCGGCCGCGACACCGTCATCGCGCTGGCGAATTACACGCTGACCGCCGGAATGGAGATCGAGGTGCTCTCCGCCCAGTCGCAGGCCGCGGCGACGGCGCTCCAGCTGACCGGCAACGGCTTCGCCAACGAAATCTATGCCAATGCGGGGGGCAATTTCCTCGATGGCGGCGGCGGCGCGGACTATCTGGTCGGTTTCGGCGGCAACGACGTCTATATCGTCGACAATGCCGGCGACCGGGTCGTCGAGGGAACCGGCGGCGGGCGCGACGTAGTCTATGCCCGGGCCAGCTACACGCTCAATGCCGGGGCCGAGGTCGAGGTGCTGTCGGTGATCTCGCAGGGCGGCGGGACGATCATCGATCTGACCGGCAACGAGCTCGGCCAGGAGCTTTACGGCAACACCGAATCCAACTTCCTCGATGGCGGCGGCGGGGCCGATTATCTGCAGGGCTTCGGCGGCAACGACAATTATGTCGTCGAGACTCAGGGCGACGTGGTGATCGAGGGCGCCGGCGAGGGGAACCACGACGTAGTCTACGCCCGTTCGAGCTACGCGCTCGGCGCCGGCCAGCAGATCGAGGTGCTCTCGGCCCAGTCGCAGGGCGCGACCGGCGCGCTCGACCTCACCGGCAACGAATTCGGCAACGAGCTCTACGGCAATGAAGGCGCCAACGTGCTGAACGGCGGCGCGGGGGGCGACTATCTGGTCGGCTATGGCGGGGCGGACGCCTTCGCCTTCACCACCGCTCTGGGCGGCGGCAATGTCGATCAGATCGCCGATTTCCTCTCGGGCACCGACACGATCCAGCTCGACGACGCGGTGTTCACCGGGCTCACCCCCGGGGCCCTCAACGCCAATGCGTTCGTCACCGGCACGGCGGCGCAGGATGCCGACGACCGCATCGTCTACGACAGCGCGACCGGCGCGCTTTATTTCGACGCCGACGGCAACGGCGCGGGCGCGGCGGTGCAGTTCGCTACCTTGCTGGGCCATCCGCCGATCGCCGCCGGCGACTTCACAATGATCTGACAGTGATAGGCGAGGCCCTTCATGCCGGGGCCTCGCCTACCTTCCGTGCCGCCGGGCCGAATGCGCCCCGCGCGGAAAAATAACCCTAAATTCCGAACTTAGCGTCTTGCCGCCGTCATGATCGGCTGACATCCTCCGCCTTATGCCAAATGGAGTCGCGCGGCCCGTCGGCCTGCGCGCGTGCCACCTCAAGGGGGATTTCCGATGAAGTCGAAGCTGCTCGCCTCCAGCCTTGCCAATCAGAACGAGTCCGATTTCCGCGTTTCGCTGAACCCGGACAATTGGATCGGCGGAAGCTTCTCCACCACGCCCGCGCCGCAGAGCGCGGCGGGCCCCGTTCCGCAGAACGCCGTCCCGCCGACGATCGCCCTGAACCTCTCCGGCGCCACCTACAGCCAGGATTTCGACAGCCTCGCCAACACGGCCAACACCAGCAACAACACTACGACGCCGGACGGCTGGACCTTCAACGAAACCGGCGGAGGCGCGCGCGACAACGAGCAATATGCGGTCGATCCCACGGTCGGCGGCGGAAGCACGACCGGCGACACCTACAGCTACGGCAGCCAGGCGAGCAGCGAGCGTGCATTCGGCCAGCTTCGCAGCGGCACCCTGATCTCGACCATCGGCGCGGCGTTCACGAACACCACCGGCGGCACCATCACCGCGCTGGCGATCAGCTATGACGGCGAGCAGTGGCGCTTCGGCGGAGTCCACACCACCGTTCCCGAGAAGCTGGATTTCCAGATCAGCTTCGACGCGACCAGCCTGACCACCGGCACCTGGATCGACGTCAACGCGCTCGATTTCTCGCCGCCCGTCGTCGCCGGCTCGGCAACCTCGCTCGACGGCAACCTCGCGGCCAACCGGGTCGCGGGCATCGCCACGACCATCTCCAGCCTGACGATCGCCAACGGCGCGACCTTCTGGATCCGCTGGGTCGATCAGGACGCCACGGGATCGGACGACGGCCTGGCGATCGACAATTTCTCGATCACGCCGACCAGCTCGGGCGGGCTTCCGACGCTTACGGTCAACGACGTCACCCAGTCCGAGGGCGATTCGGGGACTGTGACCTACACCTTCACCGTCAGCCTCAGCGCGCCGGCCGGCCCGGGCGGGGTCACCTTCGACATCGCCACCGCCGACGGCACCGCTCAGGACGACAATCCGGCCGCCGAGGACAACGACTATGTCGGCATCTCGCTGACCGGCCAGACCATCCCCGCGGGCAGCTCGACCTATTCGTTCCAGGTCACCGTCAACGGCGACAACGCGCCCGAGGCCAACGAGACCTTCTTCGTCAACGTCACCAACGTCACCGGAGCGACCGTCGGCGACGGCCAGGGCCAGGGCACGATCACCAACGACGACACGCCGGGAACGCTGGCGATCGACGACGTGACCCTCGCCGAGGGCAATTCGGGGACCACCGATTTCACCTTCACCGTCACCCGCAGCGGCGGCAGCGAGGGCGCGGTCGGCGCGACCTGGACGCTCAACCTGCCGGGCGGCGCCAATGCCGACGCCGGCGATTTCGCCGGCGCCCAGCCGCTCAGCGGAAGCGTCAGCTTCGCGGACGGCGAGACGAGCAAGACGATCACCGTCCAGGTCCAGGGCGACGCCCTGGTCGAGCCTGACGAAGGATTCACCGTCACCCTGTCGAGCCCCACCGGCGGAGCGACGATCACCGACGACACCGGCGCCGGCACGATCACCAACGACGATTCGCCGCCCGTCGCAACGATCGGCGACGCCGCCCTGGCGGAGGGCGACGACGGGGTCACCTATCTCGTCTTCACCGTTACTCTCGACCACGCATCGAACGGGGCGGTCACCTACGATTACGCCACTTCGAACGGCACCGCGCTCGCGGGGAGCGACTATGTCGCCGTCGCCGGGCAGATCAGCTTCGCTCCCGGCGAAACCTCGCAGACGATCAGCGTGCCCATTATCGGCGACGATTCGCCCGAGAATAACGAGACTCTCACGGTCACGCTCTCCAACCCCGTCGGCGGCTCGATCGGCGACGGCGCCGCGACCGGCACGATCACCAACGACGACGGCTCGGCTTATTATTCGCTCGCGAGCGGCTCGTTCAGCCAGAACTGGACCGACACGAACCAGATCACCGCCAACGACAATTGGAGCGGCGTTCCCTACATCATCGGCTATCTCGGCGACATCGACGCCGGAAGCACAACCAACGTCGATCCGCGTCTGCGGACCGACGCCAATCTCGGCGCGATCGACGTCATCGCCAATTTGAGCGCGACGACCAGCACGTCGGGCGGCGTCGGCGAGTTCCAGATCGCCGATCCGACGATCGGCCTGCAGGGCTCGGGCACCGCCGACGCGCCGTCGATCGTCCTTTACATGGATGCGACCGGCCGCAGCGGCGTCCGTCTCCAGGCCAATCTTCGCGACATCGACACCACCGCGGACGATTCCGCCCAGCAGGTGAACGTCCAGTACCGGACCAGCCCGGGAGGCGCCTGGACCAACGTCCCGGGCGGCTATTTCGCCGACGTCACCACCGGCGGCAGCGCCACCCAGGTCACGGCGCTCGACGTCACCCTTCCGGCCGACGCGAACAACGCGGCGACTCTGGAAATCCGGATCCTGACCACAAATGCGGCGGGCAATGACGAATGGGTCGGGATCGACGACATCGTCGTCTCGAGCCAGGTCAGCGGCCCAAGCCTGTCGATCGCCAACGCGGCGGCGATCGAGGGTGATGCCGGCCCGACCCTGATCACGTTCACGGTCACCCGCGCCGGCGACAGCAGCGGCGCGGTCACCGCCGATTATTCGGTCTCCTTCGGCGGCGGGCCGTTCGACGCCGATGCAAGCGACTTCACCCCGGCGACTCCGCTGTCGGGCCAGGTCAGCTTCGCCGACGGCGAGACGACGGCTACGATCACCCTCAGCATCGACGGCGACGTCGGGCCGGAGGGCGACGAGAATTTCACCGTGCTCCTCTCCAACCCGAGCGCGGGCGCCGCGATCGGCGACGGCAGCGCCACCGGCACCATCGTCAACGACGACGGCCCGCCGCCGCTGGTGACGATCGACGACGTCACCATCGCGGAGGGCGACAGCGGCACCAGCCTGATGACCTTCACGGTCACCCGCACGGGAGGCACCGGCGCGTTCGACGTCGACTGGCACACCGCCGACGGCACCGCGATTGCCGGCGAGGATTATGTCGCCGACTCCGGAACGCTCCATTTCGCCGACGGCCAGATGTCGCAGCAGGTCAGCGTCACGATCAACGGCGATACCGACGCCGAGCTCGCCGAGACTCTTCAACTCGTCCTTTCCAACGCGACCGATTTCGCGCTGATCACCGACGGCACCGGAATCGGCACGATCGCCGGCGACGACCCGATCTTCATCCACGACATCCAGGGCACGGCCTATTTCAGCCCGATCCTGGCCGGTGAGGGAATCACCGGCTTCAACATTCAGTCGGCCGGAACGGTGATCGTCCGGGCGATCGTCACCGCGGTCGATAACGACGGCACCCGCCAGGGCTTCTACATCCAGGAGGAAATCACCGACTGGGACGGCAACAACTTCACCTCCGAGGGCATCTTCGTGATGACCCGCAACGACGCCGGCGTCGGCACCCAGGCCGCCGGAGTGGCGGTCGGCGATCTCGTCACCGTCACCGCCCACGTGATGGAATATCAGGGCTTCGCCAACAACATGCCGATAACGGCGCTGACCAGCCCGAGCTCGATCGTCGTCGAAAGCTCGGGCAACGGCTTGCCGGCGCTGGTGCTCGACGCGGGGCACCCGATGCCGACGGCGATCATGACTCTGGTCCAGCCGGATTATACCGATTCTTCGGACGGCGCCGGCGACACGTTCGACGCCTCGCTCTACGCGCTCTCCTTCTGGGAGACGGTCGAGGGGATGCTAGTCACGATCCCGGACATGGTCGTCGCCGACGGCTTCGTCTCCACCTCGGGCGGCCAGCCGATCTTCCAGGCCTATTCGCAGCAGCATGCGGACGCCGACCAGATCAACAGCCGCGGCGGCTACACCATCGCCGGCGATCCGCCGGTCGGCCCGCCCGACACGCTCGATCCCAATGACGACACGATCTCCGGCGGCCGCCACCTGTCCGACGGCGACGTCAATCCGGACATCATCGAGGTCGATTTCTCGGGCTTCGCGATCGACGCGCCCGCCGGCCTCACCAACAACGCCTCCATGGGCGACTATCTGGGCGACGTTACCGGAATCGTCGATTTCGACTTCACCGACCGCAAATTGTTCGTCACCGACATCGATTCCGGCACGTTCGTCGATCATACGACCGGCCAGGAGACGACTTTGCTCGGCGATGACGGCCGAAGCCTCACCGTCGCCACCTTCAACGTCGAGAATCTCGATCCGGGCGACGGCGCGGCGCGCTTCGCCGCGCTCGCCTCGGCCATCGCCAACAACCTCAACAGCCCCGACATCATCTCGATCGAGGAGATGCAGGACAATAACGGCGCGACGAACGACGGCACCACCGACGCTTCGACGACCTGGCAGATGCTCGTCGACGCCCTCAACACGCTCACCGGCGCGCATTACCAGTGGGTCGATCAGGCGCCGGTCAACAATGCCGAGGGCGGCGAGCCGGGCGGCAACATCCGGGTCGGCTTCCTCTACAATACCGACCGGGTCCAGCTCGGCGACCTCGCCGCCGACGCCACGCTCACCGAGCGGCGCCAATATACCGACCGGATCGGCGACGGCGTGCGCGATGCCGGCGACCTGATCGCCTTCTCCGACGACATGCTCGGGAGCGAGATCCAGACCGCCGACTGGTCGGGGACCCGCCGCTCGCTGCTCGGCCAGTTCACCTTCAACGGCAACACCGTCTTCGTCACCGCCAACCATTTCCCGGCCAAGGGCGGCTCGGACGAATTCTGGCAGTTCAACCAGAACCCCGCGGCCGGTGAGCCGACCAACGCCGGCTGGACCTCGCGCAACGCGGTCGCCCAGGACGTCTATTCGATGCTCGACCTGATCGAGACGAACGCGCCGGGATCGGGCATCGTCTCGGGCGGCGACTATAACGATTTCTACTTCTACCGGCCGCTCACCACCGTCACCGGCTACACGATGGCCGACGGCACCGCGCGCGTCGGCGGCGCCCGCTTCGACAACCTCACGCTGACCCTTCCGGAGGCCGAGCGTTACACCTACAATTTCGACGGGCGAAGCCAGGCGATCGACCATATCATCGTCAACGGCACGTTGACCGCGGTCGCCAGCTACGACGTCGTCCACCTCAACACCGGCTTCAACTCGGGCGATCCCACGCCACTCTCCGATCACGATCCGGGCCTCTCCTCGTTCAATTTCCGGGACTTTTCGGAGATCCTTACGGGAAGCGCGGGCGCCGACCTGATCGACGGCTTCGGCGGCGACGACACGATCCGCGGCCTGGGGGGCAACGACCTGCTGGTCGGCGGCGTCGGTACGGACAATATGTTCGGGGGAACCGGCGACGATTCTTACGGCGTCGACAATGCGGCGGACGTGGTGAACGAAGCCGCGGGCGAGGGGCGCGACGTCGTCTATTCGCTCGTTTCCTACCAGCTCGCCGCCGGCTCGGAGGTCGAGATTCTCTCGGCCTTCGCGCAGTCCGGAACCGCGGGACTGGTGTTGCTCGGCAACGCGCTCGGCCAGGAGATTTACGGCAATGAGGGCGCCAACTTCCTCGAGGGCGCCGGTGGGGTCGACTATCTGATCGGGCTGGGCGGGAACGACGTCTATGTCGTCGAGGGCAATGACGACGTGATCGTCGAGGCTGTCGGCGGCGGGACGGATGTCGTCTTCGCGCGCGACAGCTACACGCTGAGCGCGGGCGCGGAGGTCGAGATCATGTCGACCGTCAGCCAGAGCGGGACAGCGACCACCGCATTGATCGGCAACGGCTTCGATCAGATCATCTTCGGCAATGCCGGGGCCAACTTCATCGAGGGCAACGGCGGCGCTGACACCCTCATCGGCCTCGGCGGCGACGACCTCTATGTCGTCGACAGCGCGGACGACTATGTCGCCGAAAGCGCAGGGGGCGGGCGGGATGTCGTCTTCGCCCGGGCCAGCTATGCTCTGAGCGGCAGCGAAAGCGTGGAAGTCCTCTCGGCCGTGTCGCAGTCGGCGACCAATGCACTCGATCTCACCGGCAACGACATCGCCAACGAAATCTTCGGCAATGACGGCGCCAATGTGCTGAACGGTGGGGCGGGGGCGGATTATCTGGTCGGCTATGCCGGCTCGGACACATTCGCGTTCACCACGGCCCTGGGCGGCGGCAATGTCGATGCGATCGCCGATTTCCTGTCGGGCACCGATTTGATCGCCCTCGACGACGCGGTGTTCGCCGGTCTCGCCACGGGGCCGCTCAATGCCAATGCGTTCGTCGTGGGCGCGGCGGCGCAGGATGCGGACGACCGGATCGTCTACGATCAGTCGACCGGCGCGCTCTGGTTCGACGCCGACGGCAATGGCGCCGGCGCGGCGGTCCAGTTCGCCACGCTGCTGGGCAATCCGCCGATATCCGCAAGCGATTTCACGGTGATCTGAGGCCTTTGGCGCTTGGCCCCGCCGCCAAATCCTGCCACTTGGGCGGCGGGCCTTTGAGGCCGGGGGGAGATAGGAATCGCCGAATGTGGGGACGCCGCGCGGTGCGGCGCCCCGCTCGGCGAGACTCGACCGCTTCCCGGACCCGATTGCGAAACAGGCACCGGTGAGCGTGCGCGCACCTTCTCGCGCCGGAGGGACGATCGATGCCGGTTCAGACGGTCACTGCACTATTCGAAAATTCGGGCGATACCGACTGGTTCCGGGTCCACCTCGTCGCCGGCCAATCCTACCAGATGAACATTTCGAGTTCCTATCAGGGCGTCATGATGAAGGTCATGCAGCCTGACGGACAGGAAATGCATTTCCCCATCGCATTTGGGAACCTCGCCGATTTCGTCGCCCCGGTGACCGGCGACTTTTTCGTTGCCGGTCACCGGGTCGGGGGCAGTCTCGACCCGGTCCTCTACAGCATCACCGTCGAGGATTACGCCGACGCGTTCCCGGCTTGGACCGGGACTTCGGCCGCCCTTGCGGTCGGGGAAACCCGGACCGTGGTCAGCAATTTTTCCTTCCCGTCCTTCAACAACGACTGGTTCGCGATCGACCTCGTCGCCGGCCAATCCTATGTGCTCTCCACCGAGAGCATCGCCGGCAAGGTCTACGTCGCCGATGCCGGCGGCGCGGTCGTCGCCATCGAGGGCTTCGGGAGCGGGGGTCAGCAGGCGCATTTCACCGCCACCGAGACCGGCCGCTATTATGCCGGCGCGCAGCATAGCAGCGGCTCCACCTACAAGCTCACGCTGCTGGCGGTCGCCGACGATCATGGTGACACGCCCGCGGGCGCCGGCAGCCTCGCGGTCGGCGCCGCGGTCAACGGGCGGTGGGAAAGCGGCGGCGACGACGACGCCTACGCGATTACGCTCGCTGCCGGCGCCAGTTACAACTTCTCTGTCAGCAGTGTCGGGGCGGTCAGTTTCTCCGATTATATCCGGATCCTCGACGAAGCCGGCAATCAGGTCTGGACCAGCTACGGTCAGCCGTCGGCCGCGGCGACGATCTTCTCGCCCGCCAGCGACGGCACTTATTATGTGATCGCCGGCCTCAACTCGATCGCCACCCACCCGGATAATCCCAATACCTACCTTGCCGGCTGGGATTATACGCTGAACGCCGTGACGGTCGCTGGCGACCTCACCGACAATCCGCTCACCACGGGCGCGCTGACGGTCGGCGCGGCGCCGACGGCGGGCATCTGGGAGACCCAGGGCGACCGCGACTGGCTGGAGGTCGAGCTCGTCGCCGGACAGACCTACCTGTTCGATCTGTCGACCCCGAACTGGGACGGCGTCGGCCTCACGCTGTTCGACGACCAGGGCAACGAGCTAAACGTCGTCAACGGCTTCTCGCCCTCGCCGAGCGGGACTCGACTCGCCCATACGGCCCTCGCGACGGGCAGCTATTTCATCTCCGCGCTGGTCGGAAAGCAGGCGGGAAGCTACACGATCTCCGTCGCCCCCGTCGCCGACGATTTCGCCAACAACACCGCCACGACGGGCCATCTGGTTGCCAACGGCGCGGCCGCCTCCGGAGTGTCGGAAAACGTCGCCGACACGGACTGGTTCTCCATCGAGCTCACAGCCGGGCTGACCTACAAATTGGTCCAGGGGGCCGCCAATGTCGGGCTTGCGGTGCGCGACGCGGAGGGGAAGCTGGTTAGCGAGCCCTATGCGTACGACATCAGCTTCACGCCTTCGTCTTCCGGCACCTATTTCGTCGAGGCCGGCGGGGCCAACGGCGCCTATACGTTCACCGTCCAGACCGTTTCCGACGACTATCTCGAGAGCGCCGGGACGACGGGCGTGATCCGCACCCAGATCGGCGGCACCGGCGGGGCCGACACTTTCGTCAGCACCGAAGCCTACGAATATTTCGTCGGCGGCGGCGGCGACGACCTCTTTGTCGCTTCGACCGGCTACGACCTGTTCGAGGGCGGCGCCGGCAGCGACACGGTGAGCTATGCGGGCCTCGCCCAGGCGATCACCGTCGACCTGCGGTTCGGCCGCAGCGAGATCGACGGCGCCTTCCGCGACATGGTGCGGGTCGAGAACGTCGTCGGCACCGCGTTCGACGACGTCATCATCGGCTCCAGCGTGGCCAACTTCATCGACGGCGGAAGCGGCGCGGACCGGATGCAGGGCTTCGGCGGCAACGACATCTACATCGTCGACAATGGCGGCGATGTGGTCGTCGAAGCGGCCGGCGGCGGTCGCGACGTGGTCTATGCCCGCGCGAGCTACACGCTGAACGCCGGCGCCGAGATCGAGGTGCTGTCGGTGATCTCGCAGGGCGCCGGCACGGTAATCGATCTCACCGGCAACGAGCTCGGCCAGGAGCTTTACGGCAACACCGAGTCCAACTTCCTCGATGGCGGCGGCGGAGCGGACTACATGGCCGGCTTCGGCGGCAGCGACATCTATGTCGTCGACCAGGGTGGCGACGTGATCGCCGAGAGCGCGGGCGGCGGGCGCGACGTGGTCTATGCCCGGGCCAGCTACACGCTCAATGCCGGGGCCGAAGTCGAGGTGCTGTCGGTGATCTCGCAGGGCGGCGGGACGATCATCGATCTCACCGGCAACGAGCTCGGCCAGGAGCTTTACGGCAACACCGAATCCAACTTCCTCGATGGCGGCGGCGGGGCCGATTATCTGCAAGGCTTCGGCGGCAACGACAATTATGTCGTCGAGACTCAGGGCGACGTGGTGATCGAGGGCGCCGGCGAGGGGAACCACGACGTGGTCTACGCCCGTTCGAGCTACGCGCTCGGCGCCGGCCAGCAGATCGAGGTGCTCTCGGCCCAGTCGCAGGGCGCGACGGCCGCGCTCGACCTCACCGGCAACGAATTCGGCAACGAGCTCTACGGCAATGAAGGCGCCAACGTGCTGAACGGCGGGGCGGGGAGCGACTATCTGTTCGGCTATGGCGGGGCGGATACGCTGGACGGCGGGGCGGGCGCCGACTTTCTCGTCGGCTATGCCGGCGCGGACAGCTTCGCCTTCACCAGCGCGCTGGGGAATGGAAATCTGGACAACATCGCCGACTTCGAAATGGGCGTGGACAAGATCGTGCTTGACCATGCGGTCTTCGCCGGGCTCGCCCTGGGCACGCTCAGCGCCGGCGCGTTCGTCACCGGCAACCCGCAGGACGCCGACGACCGCATCATTTTCAACCAGGGCAGCGGCATTCTCCTCTACGACGCCGACGGCAACGGCGCCGGCGCGGCGGTGGCGTTCGCCTCCGTGCTGCAAAACACTCAGCTCACCGCCAACGACTTCATCGTGATCTGATGCGGCGACGGGGACCGGCTCGCGCCCGTCCCCGTCGGCCGTTCATTGCCCACCTTCGCCAAGGCTATGGCGGGCAGCCTTCGCCCTTCCGGACCAAAGCTGGCTTGCCAGCCATAGCCCGTCAGGGCGAAGGCTGGTGGAGCCGAGGGGGATCGAACCCCTGACCTCTGCAGTGCGATTGCAGCGCTCTCCCAGCTGAGCTACGGCCCCGTGCCTCTTGGGACCGCCGAGATAGCGACGGGATTGCGGCGATGCAACCGGCGATCGGGCGCTTTTCCCGGCTGCGGCGGGACGCCCGGGCTCGCTGCTAGCGCGGCGCTGCCCGGCGGTTCTGCGACTGCTCCGTGTCGGCCCGCATCTGGCGCTGATAATCCACCCATTGCTGCCGGGTCATGCAGATCCGGGCGGCATTCAGCCGCGAGCCGGATTCGTTCACCCGGCGGCAGATCATCTCGTTCGGATCCTGATTGCCGCTCGCCGCGGCGGAGCCGGCGGCCGGCGCCTGGGCGAAGGCGGCACCCGGCGGCAAGGCCAGCGCGGCAAAGAGAAAGAGCGTCTTCATGGCCTCAAGCCTCCTCGGGCGAGGCGCGATTATCTCCCCAAATGCGAACAAAGACAAGGTTTTCGCTCGCGGGAACCCGCCGGCGCGGACCATCGTTCTTGAGACTCGTTCACCTCGCCAAGACGGAGCAAGTTCATGTCCAGCATCCCCTCCAGCGCCATGCCCCACGCCGGCCCCAGCGCCGAAACCGAACAAGCCGAGGGCCCGACCCTCGTCCAGCGCGCCACCGATCTCGTCCGCGAAAATCCCAGAACGGCGATCGCCGCCGGCGCCGCCGTCGCCGCGGGCGTCGCCGCCGCCGCGGCGATCCCGCTGGTCCGCGGACGGCGGTCCTCCTCGGGCGGCGGAAGCGGCAAGAGCGGCGGCGGCAAGAAGAAGGGCGGCTGAGCCGCTTCAGGCGCCGATCGTCATTCCGCGCAGCCGGTAGATCGCGAAGGGCATGCCCTGCATCGGGCAGGCCTGGATGAATGCGGCCACCTGGTCGAGTGTGAGTTCGGCCTGATCGATCGCGACCGTGTCTCCGGCCGCAAAGCCGGCTTGGCCGGTCCCGGTCAGCCGCGGATTGGCGTGGAGCCATTCGATCGCGGCCGATAGAGCGCGCAGGCATTCCCCATAGTTCGACGTCCGCGTGCGGCGCGGCATCACCAGTAACTCGCCGTCGACGATCAACGATGGCGCGGGCAGGGGGGCGCCACGGCGCGGCGGCAGGGTGCGCGCCGCCTGGGCGGGTGCGAACGTGAGCAAGCTCAGCGTGATCCGCTCCTCCGCGCCCTCGTCATTGCCCATTGCCCCCGGCGCGGCCCAGCGCCCATGGCTGCCCGCAAATCGCAGCCGAAGCGCCTCGTCAAGCCGGTCGGCGAGCAGGCTCACCCAGTCCTCGAGCCCCGCCATATGCGCTCCCCTGATAGAATTTGCAGGGTGCCCGGCATGGCCGTCTTACGCAAGCCGCTCCACCGGGACGGTTGCCGGGCTCCATCGGCGGC
Source organism: Alphaproteobacteria bacterium (assembly GCA_005883305.1). Classification (NCBI taxonomy): domain Bacteria; kingdom Pseudomonadati; phylum Pseudomonadota; class Alphaproteobacteria; species Alphaproteobacteria bacterium. Next base: position 71,284 of record VBAC01000001.1, read on the forward strand.
CACCGGCCTGCACGCCCGTCGAGCCCGGTTCCGGCTTGGTCGATTAGAAGCTTGTGAACAAAATCAGAACTTTTTGCTTTCCTACAGCCCCGTCCATGCGATAAATGATTCGCTCCGACTGCGGACATGGAGCGTCGCCAATGTCTTCCCGCGCCTGTTCGAGACTTTCGCGAACCCCGGTTACACGCCGCCCGCCTTCCGGAATTCGCCCGAAAGCGCGCCAGGTCGTGAACTTCGTTGCCGCATGGCGCGCGCCCGCGCCGCACCCTTCGCGCAAAGCTCGGTTTTCTTCCTCATGGCCAGTGCGAACATTCGGACCATTCGCGGCCGCGCGCGGGGCGCCGGAAAGCGGATCGCGGACCACCTCTTGGCAATCCTCAACTTCCTCAATTTATTTTGCGGATGGTCACGTTTTTTCTTCCCCATGGAAGCGGAAACTTCAGAAACTTCCGAGCCCGCGGCTGCGGTGTCGATCGATGAACGGACGGGCGCACGCGCCCTTTCTGCGTAAGCGCTCGTTCACCGCGCCCGGCTACATTGCGCTTCGCGTCTGAAATCCTATTTTAGGCGCGGAAGGGAATATCGATGAGCGACGACAACCGCCCTGGCGGCGACAAGGAGCCTTCGGGCAACAACTGGATGAAGAGCCTGCTGATCTGGGCGGGGATCGTCCTGGCGCTGGTGCTGGTCGTCCAGGTCGTCGGTGGCGGCGCGAGCGCGACCGCGGGGGCGATGCCCTATTCCGATTTCCTCACCAAGGTCGACGAAGGGACGGTGCGAAGCGTTTCCATCGGCAAGGAGACGATCACCGGCCGGCTCAACGACAACACGACCTTCCGCACCAACATCGTCCCGGATCCGACGCTGACCCAGCGCCTCACCCAGAAGGGCGTGCGCTTCGACGGCCAGCCGGAGCCGACCACCAGCATCTGGATGTACGTCCTGATGCAGTCGCTTCCCTTCCTGCTCATCCTCGGAATCGCCTTCTTCGTGATGCGCCAGATGCAGAAGAACGCGGGCTCGGGCGCGATGGGCTTCGGCCGCTCCAAGGCCAAATTGCTGACCGAAAAGCACGGCCGGGTCACCTTCGACGACGTCGCCGGAATCGACGAGGCGCGCGAGGAGCTCCAGGAGATCGTCGAGTTCCTCAAGGATCCGACCAAATTCGCCCGCCTCGGCGGCAAGATTCCGAAGGGCGCTCTGCTGGTCGGCTCGCCCGGCACCGGCAAGACCCTGCTCGCCCGCGCCATCGCCGGCGAGGCGAACGTGCCCTTCTTCACCATCTCCGGCTCCGACTTCGTCGAGATGTTCGTCGGAGTCGGCGCGAGCCGGGTGCGCGACATGTTCGAGCAGGCCAAGAAGAACGCGCCCTGCATCGTCTTCATCGATGAGATCGACGCGGTCGGCCGCCATCGCGGCGCCGGCCTCGGCAACGGCAATGACGAGCGCGAGCAGACGCTGAACCAGCTGCTGGTGGAGATGGACGGCTTCGAGGCCAATGAGGGCATCATCATCATCGCCGCCACCAACCGCCCCGACGTGCTCGATCCGGCGCTGCTTCGGCCGGGCCGCTTCGACCGGCAGGTGGTGGTGCCGCGCCCCGACATCGACGGGCGCGAGAAGATCCTGCTCGTCCACATGAAGAAGGTGCCGCTCGCGCCCGACGTCAGCGCGCGCACCATCGCCCGCGGCACGCCCGGCTTCTCGGGCGCCGATCTCGCCAATTTGGTCAACGAGGCCGCCTTGCTCGCCGCGCGCATGGGCAAGCGCCTGGTGGCGATGAACGAGTTCGAGCTTGCCAAGGACAAGGTGATGATGGGCACCGAGCGCCGCTCGATGGTCATGACCGAGGACGAGAAGAAGATGACCGCCTATCACGAGGCGGGCCACGCGATCGTCGCCGTCCACGAGGCCGCGTCCGATCCGATCCACAAGGCGACGATCATCCCCCGCGGCCGGGCGCTCGGCATGGTGATGCGCCTGCCGGAGCGGGACAATTATTCCTATCACCGCGACAAGATGTACGCGAACCTCGCCGTCGCGATGGGCGGGCGAGTGGCCGAGGAGGTGATCTTCGGCTACGACAAGGTCTCCTCGGGGGCCTCCTCGGACATCCAGTATGCGACCGGCCTGGCGCGCGACATGGTCACCCGCTGGGGCATGTCCGACGAGATGGGGCCGCTCCAATATGCCGACGCCGACGAGGAGGTGTTCCTCGGCTATTCGGTCAACCGGCAGCGCAACATGTCGAACGAGACGGCCCAGGCGATCGACAAGGAGATCCGCCGGATCGTCGAGGAAGGCTATGCCCGCGCCAAGCATTTGCTGACCGAGCATGTCGACGAGCTCCACGCGCTCGCCAAGTCGCTGCTCGAGTTCGAGACGCTCTCGGGCGAGGAGATCAAGAAGGTGCTGGCCGGCGAGCCGATCGACCGCGGCGGCGATGCTTCGCAGCCTTCGCTCCCGACGGGCGGCGCCTCGATTCCGAAGACCCGCCGGCCCAAAAGCGGCATCGGCGGCCCGGCCCCCGCCGGAGCCTAGCCCAGAGCGCCGAGCGCGAGCAGCAGGACGAAGAAGATCATCGCCGCGAGGAAGGCGATGGCGAGCAATGCCGCCGTTCGCCACAGGGCGCTGAACCGGCCGAGCTGATAGGCGCCGCGCAGATCGCGGTAGATGTGGATCGGCGGCACGAAGGTGAAGGCCAGCCCTATCACCGCCTCGGGGACCCACAGCGCGCGAAGCAGGCTCAGCGTGACCAGGAACAGGCTCATGAACGCGATCGAATAGGTCACGAACACCACGTGATCGTAAGCGCGGTAGGCCCGGTAGCGCCGCCGGTGAAGGAACAGCAGCCACACGAAGGGCACCGAGATCGGGATCAGCGCCCAGGAGAATTTATAGGCGTTGGTCTCCAGCTTGTAGAGCAGCAGCGAGGGATTGTCCCGCGCCTTGCCGATCGCGTGATCGAGCCAAGCGAAGCCGGTGTCGATCTCCGCGTCGCTGAGATCGATCGTCCGGCTGGTGCGCTCCGGAGCCGCCGAGGGCACGAGCACGAAGGATTCGGCCGCTCCAATCGCCTGCCGCTGCTGGCGCAGCACTCGCAGCTGGGCGTCGATCGCCACGGTCGATTGGTGGCGGGCCGCGAGGGTCTCGCGCCGCTGCTGAAGGCTCGCGATGCTCTGGTCCAGCTGCCGTGTCTCGCGGGCGATTTCCGCCGCGGCCTCGGGGCTCGCCTCGGGCCGGGAGGGCGCTCCGAACGGCCCGCCGAGAACCGAGAAGACCGCGAACATCAGAAAGACCGAGAACAGGAACAGGGCGATCGGCGAGACGAAGCGGGCGCGCTCGCCGTGAATGTAGCGGCGGGTGAGCTCGCCGGGGCGCCAGGCGAGCAGGGGCAGGGTGCGCCAGATCTTGCCTTCGAAATGGAGCACGCCGTGAAGCAAATCGTGGAAGAAGGCGCCGAGCGTACGGTGGACGTGGCCCTGTTGCCCGCACCGATGGCAATAAGGTCCGGCAAGCTCGGCGCCGCAATTCAGGCAGTTCCCACCCTCGTCGTGCGTCGCCTCTCCCGCCTGCGGCTCGACCGCGCGGGCGATGACTCCGCCGGTAATCGCCTCGCCGACCCCTTCGATGCCCGAGACCATGCGCCCCCCTTCTCCAGCTCATCATGGCGCAAGCGTGGCCCAGCGTCGAGATACCGTGCTAACGCGTGCCCATGATCCTCACCGGCCTTCTCGGCGGCTCCTTCAACCCCGCGCATGGCGGGCACCGTCACATCAGCCTCGGCGCGATCGAAGCGCTGGGGCTGGACGAGGTGTGGTGGCTGGTCTCGCCCGGCAACCCACTGAAGCCAAAAGCGGGCATGGCGCCCTTGCCGGCGCGGCTGTCGTCGGCGCGGCGGCAAGCGCGCGGCGCGCCGATCCGGGTCACCGCGATCGAGCGCGAGCTGGGCACCGTCTACACGGCGGACACGCTGGCGGCGCTGGTCCGCCGCTACCCCGGGCGGCGCTTCGTCTGGCTGATGGGCGCCGACAATCTCGCCCAGTTCCACCTCTGGCGCGACTGGCGGAAAATCGCCTCGCTCGTGCCGATTGCGGTTGCGGGCCGTCCGGGCTATGATGCGACCGCCCTAAAGGCACCGGCCTGGGGCTGGTTGCGGCGCTTCGTCCGGCCCGCCGCCATGGCGCGGAACTGGACGACGTGGAGACCGCCGGCGCTCGTGCTGCTTGATCTGCCGCCCGATCCGACATCCGCTACCGCCATCCGCGCCGCCGATCCCGATTGGCACGAAACCGCAAGGAAATCGTTTCACCCCAGGCCCATGCGCGACGGCGTAACGCGCAGGCCGATTACGTAAGGAGGTATTTTGCCCCAAACAGCCCCCGCTCCGGTCAGCGACGGAGCCAATGAACGGTCCGAGGCGCTTCATGACCTCGTTCTTCGTTCGCTCGACGACGACAAGGCCGTGGAAGTCGTCTCCATTCCCTTGAACGGCAAATCGAACATCGCCGATTACATGGTCATCGCCAGCGGGCGCTCGACCCGACAGGTGGCGTCGATGGCGCAGAAGCTCTCCGAGCGGATCAAGCGCGAGCTCGGCCGAAGCGTGCGCGTGGAGGGCCTGCCGGTCGCCGACTGGGTGCTGATCGACGCCGACGACGTAATCGTCCACCTGTTCCGGCCCGAGGTCAGGAGCTTCTACAATCTCGAGCGGATGTGGGCGTTCGAGGAGCGCGCCCCGGAAGAACGGGCGGCGGCGACCGCCGGCAGCTGATTGCTGCTCCACCTGATCGCCCGGGGGAAGATCGGCCGCGGGGCGGAGGCCGAGCTGGTCGAGCGCTATCTGGGGCGCATCACTTGGCCGGTGAAGGTCACCGAGCTGCCCGAAAGCGGCGGCAAGGCGCCGCCCCCGCCCGGACCGGGCACGGTCACCATCCTGCTCGATGAAAAAGGCGAGGCTCTCGGATCGACCGACTTCGCCCGCAGGCTGGAGCGCTGGCGCGACGAGGGGCGGCGCGAGGCCCGCTTCCTGATCGGCGGCGCAGACGGCTTCGGCGAGGCGGAGCGGGCCGAAGCGGATCTATTGCTGTCGTTCGGCAAGGCGACCTGGCCGCACCTCCTCGCCCGGGCGATGCTCGCCGAGCAATTGTTCCGGGCGACGAGCATCCTTGCCAACCATCCCTATCATCGCGAAGGTTAGGCATGCGCGCGCATGTATCCCTGGCCGTCATCGCAGTGCTCGTGGCGGCGGCCGGCGCCGCGCGGGGCCAGGGCGAGGCGGATCGCAAGGCGCTCGAGCAGGCCCGGCAGGAGGCCGCCGAAGCCACGCAGCGTTTCCAGGCGCTCGATGCGCAGGCGCGGCGCGCGACCAGCGAGGCCGAGCGCGCCCGGGCCGCCGGCGAAGCGCTCGCCGCGCGGATCGAGGCGGCCGAGGCCGATCTCACCGCCGCCGAGCGCCGAATCGCCCTGATCGACGCGCAGCAGGCGGTGCAGCGCGCCCGGCTCGCGGAGCGGCAGGGGCCGATCGTAAGGTTGACCGCCGCGCTGCAGACGATGACGCGCCGCCCCGCCGCGCTCGCTCTGGTCCAGCCCGGCTCGATCCGCGACGCGGTCCATGTCCGCTCGCTGCTCGGGGCCGCCCTGCCGGAAATCCGGCGCCGAACCGCCGCCCTGCGCAGCGAGGTCCACGACAGCGCGCTTCTGCGCCGCCGTTCGGAGCTGGCCCGAAGCGAGCTCGACGCCAGCCGGGCCGCGCTCGGGCAGAGGCGGGCGGCGCTGGCCGCCTTCGAATCCGCCGAGCGGGTCCGCTCGCGCCGGCTCAGCGGCTTGGCGCTGAGCCAGGAGGACCGTGCGCTCGTCTACGGCGAGGAGGCGCAGGCGCTGCAGCACAGCATCGGCTCGGGCGAGCGCGAGGCGGCGCTCGCGGCGAGCCTGGGCGCCCTGCGCGGTCCGATCGCCCGCCCCGGGCCGCCGGAGGCGGGGGCCGAGGCGGAGCGGCTGCCTTATTCGCTGCCTGTCGAGGGGCGGGTGGTCACGGGGGTGGGAGAGATTTCCGACGGCGGAGTCCATTCCCGCGGCGTCACATTGCAGACTCGGGCGGAGGCGGAGGTGATCGCCCCGGCGGCCGGGCGCATCGTCTATGCCGCGCCTTTCCGGCGCTACGGCAAGGTCGTCATCATCGATCATGGCCGCGGCTGGATGACCGTGCTCACCGATCTCGGCAGTACCGGCGTTCGCAGGGGCCAGGTCGTCGCTCGCGGCGCCCCGATCGGCCGCGCCGGGCCGGGAACCCCGCGGGTCACGGTCGAGCTGCGCCATGACGGGCGCCCGATCCCCTTCGCGCAGATGATCGGCGGCTAGCGGATGGTGAATTCGAAGAAGAGACCCGCGCCGCCTGAGAATTGGTCGCGCGAGCCCAGGTTGCGCACGATCGGCGAATCGGCGGCGTCGCCGACCAGCCGGTCGTAACCGAGATAGCCCTGCATGCCCCAATTGCGACCGAGCTTGTAGGTGAGCCCCGCCGCGGCGCCGACGGAGTAGAAGCCGCTGCTCGGATTGTAGGCGGGCAGGCCCGAGGCGACCGCCACCGCGGGAGTCACGCCGAAATAGGCGTCGTGATAATTGTCGTCCGCCCACCGCGCCCGCGGGCCGATCGAAAAGACATAGGTATCCCGGTCGCGCACGACGAAATCGGCGCTGAGGTCGCTCACCAAACCTTCGTGGCCGCCGATACCTTTGCGAACCTCGGCCCTGAGGCGGAAATTCTGCGTCGGGAACAGCTCGACGAAGCCGCCGGCTTCGACGGTGAAGCCGACATTGCCCACCGGCGCGCCGACATCGTCTTCCTCGCGCTCGGCCACGAACTCGACGGAGGGGCCGAAGTTGAACGCGTTGTCGCGCGAAAGCAGGGTGATGCCCAGGCCGTCGCCCGGCGCCGAGAAGTTCAGCGGCGATCCTTCGCGGCGAAAGCTGCCGATGAAATAGGGGAAGATGCCGTAATCGTCGGCGCCGACGAACTTGGGATAGGCCTGCGCGCCGACGCCGGCCATGACCGTCGTGCCGCGGCCGCTATCCTGCGCGGCGGCGGGAGCGGGGAGGAGGGAGAGAGCAGCCGCGCCGAGCAGCGCGGCCCCGCGGAAAGGGATGAGTGCAGCGTTCATGACCGGAGAACCCCCTGCTGTCGATTTCGTTGCGCCTCCAGCACAAAAAACGATTTTCTAGGCGAATTCAAGGATTACCGCATCGACCGCAAGGCTGTCTCCGGGCTTCGCGTTGACCGATTTCACCGTTCCTGCTTTCTCCGCGCGAAGGATGTTCTCCATCTTCATCGCCTCGACCACGGCGAGCGGCTGGCCGGCTTCGACCCGGTCGCCCTCGCCGACATTGAGCGCGGTGAGCAGGCCCGGCATTGGGCAGATCAGATATCTGGAAAGGTCGGGCGGCACCTTCTCGATCATGTGCCGCGAGAGCAAGGCGACATGCTCAGGAAGGACGTCGGCGAGGTGCGCGGCGCCGCGCGTCGTCAGCCGCCACTGGCGCCCCTTGCGTGCGATCTGGACCGTGCGCGCCCGCCCGTCGATCGTGCCCTTGAAGAGGTGCTGCCCAGGCCTCCAGTGGCCGATTAGCTCGCGCCCCTCGCCGTCCCCGACATAGGCGATAAGCCCGCCCTCGAAGCCGTCGAACCGGATCGGAAAGTCTCGCCCGCCTAGACTGACGATGCGAACTTCGGGCGGCATGGCAGTGCCGCTCAACTGGCCGCTCGTCGCGCAGGACTGAAAATCTCTCTCCGTCGCGATCAGGGCGGCGACCACCGCCAGGTCCTCCAGAAGCGCGTCGTCGGCGGGCGCGCCGTGGAAGCCTTTGGGATATTCCTCGGCGATGAAGCCGGTGGTGAGCTGGCCTGAGCGGAAGCGCGGGTGCTGCATCAGCGCGGAGAGAAAATCGACATTGTGACCGATGCCCTCGATCTGGAACGCGTCGAGCGCCTCTATTTGCCGGTCGATCGCCTCCTCCCGGCTCGGTGCCCAGGTGACGAGCTTGGCGATCATCGGGTCGTAGAACATGCTGACCTCGCCGCCCTCATAGACCCCGTCGTCGACGCGGGTGAGGGGGCTATTCGCAGCCTCTTCACCCGTTCGCCCCGAGCGAAGTCGAGGGGGGCTGCCGAGCGAAGCCGAGGCTTCTTCCCTTAAGGTCTCGGCTTCGCTCGACTGGGTGTCTCGACTTCGCTCGACACGAACGGAGTAACGGGCGCGAACGTCCTCACTCTCCGCGGGCGCTTGGTAGCGCACCAGCCGCCCGGTGCTCGGAAGGAATCCGCGATAGGGGTCCTCGGCATAGACCCGCGTCTCGACCGACCAGCCGTCCAGCTTCACGTCCTTCTGGGCGAAGGAGAGCTTCTCGCCGGCCGCCACCCGGATCATCTGCTCGACAAGGTCCAGCCCGGCCACCTCCTCGGTCACCGGATGCTCGACCTGGAGCCGGGTGTTCATCTCGAGGAAGTAGAAGCCCTCTCCGGTCTCGTCGGCGCCGGAGACGATCAGCTCGACCGTGCCGGCGCTGAAATAGCCGACGGCCCGCGCCAGGGCGACCGCCTGCTCGCCCATGCGTTCGCGCATCTTCGGCGTGACGAAGGGGGAGGGCGCCTCCTCGACCACCTTCTGGTGGCGGCGCTGGACCGAGCATTCGCGCTCGCCCAGATAGACGATGTTGCCGTGCTGGTCGCCGAGTACCTGGATCTCGATGTGGCGCGGCTCTTCGATGAACTTCTCGATGAACACGCGGTCGTCGCCGAAGCTTGCCAGGCCCTCGCGCTTCGTCGCCTCGAAGCCTTCGCGCACATCCTTCTCGGAATAAGCGAGGCGCATGCCCTTGCCGCCGCCGCCGGCCGAGGCCTTCATCATTACCGGATAGCCGATCTCGCCGGCGATCCGAACCGCCTCGTCGGTATCGGCGATCTCGCCGAGATAGCCGGGGACGACGTTGACGCCGGCCTGTTTGGCCAGCTTCTTGGATTCGATCTTGTCGCCCATAGCGGCGATCGCGTTCGCCGGCGGGCCGATGAAGGCGATCCCGGCCGCCTCGAGCGCCTCGACGAAGCTGGCCCGCTCCGAAAGGAAGCCGTAGCCCGGATGGACCGCCTCCGCGCCGGTCGTCTTGCAGGCGTCGATGATCAGCTCGGCGTTCAAGTAGGATTCGGACGCCGGCGGCGGGCCGAGCCGGACGCTCTCGTCGGCCATCTTCACGTGCGGGGCGCGCGCGTCGGCGTCGGAATAGACCGCGACAGTGGCGATCCCCATCCGCTTCGCCGTCTTGATGACCCGGCAGGCGATCTCGCCCCGGTTCGCGATCAGGATTTTCTTGAACATGCGCCCTATTGAGCCGCTGACGCGTCGCCGCGCAACTGCGCCGTGCGCGCCCGCGTGAGCCCGGCGCGGCAGCTATTGTAGGACATGGGCTCCATGCTTCCGCCGCGAGCCTCCTGATAGCCCTGGAGCGTGCAATGGGCGTCGCGGAAGGTCACCCAGGCGCGCTGGGCTTCGCGCAGCACCGCCTCGCTGGTCGGGCGGGTATCGGCCTGGCGGTCGAGCTCGGCGTCGTCGGCGCGGGCTCCGGCGATCGCCTCGCGATAGGCGATGTTGAGTTCGCGGTCCGCAATCTCGAAATCGCGCGCGGCGCAGGCGTTCATCTCCACCTGCGTTTGCGGGTCGCGGCAATCCTCGGCGGTCAGCGGCTGCGCGACCAGCGCGAGCGCGAGCACGATCATTCCGCCGCCTCCTCGAGCGGCGGCATGTTGTGGCCCAGCAGCCGAAGCACCTCGCCCGCGGCCTCGACCAGGTTGGTGCCGGGGCCGAAGATCGCCTGGACTCCGGCCTCGCGCAGCATGTCGTAATCCTGCGGCGGGATGACTCCGCCGACGACGACCTTGATGTCCGGCCGCCCCAAGTCCCTGAGGTGGCCGATCAGCTCGGGGACGAGAGTCTTGTGCCCGGCGGCGAGGCTGGAGGCGCCGACCACGTCAACCTGCTTCTCTACCGCGAGGCGCGCGCTCTCCTCGGGCGTCTGGAACAGCGGGCCGGGGACGATCTCGAAGCCCAGGTCGGCGAAGGCCGAGGAGACGAGGTTGGCGCCGCGGTCGTGGCCGTCCTGGCCCATCTTGGCGACCAGCATTCTCGGCTTGCGCCCGAGCCTGGTGCGGACCGCGCCGACACCCTCTTCCGCGCGCTCCCAGGCGGGATCGTCGGCCCAGGCGGCGCCGTAAATACCCTCGACCGGAGTCGGCACCGTGCCGTAGCGGCCGAACACGTCTTCGAGCGCGGCGGAGATTTCGCCCAGCGTGCAGCGCGCGCGGGCGGCTTCGACCGATAGCGCGAGCAAATTGCCATCGCCCTTCGCGGCTTCGCGCAACGCATCGAGCGCGGCCTGGGCGGCCTGCGCATCGCGGCCGGCGCGGGTCTTCTCGATCCGGGCGATCTGGCCGGCGCGGACCTTGTCGTTGTCGATGTCGAGGATGTCGAGATGATCCTCCTCGTCCTTGCGGTAGCGGTTGACTCCGACGATCACCGTCTCGCCGCGATCGGCCCGAGCGGCGCGCGCCGCCGCCGCCTCCTCGATCCGGCGCTTGGGCATTCCTTGCGCGACCGCATGGGTCATTCCGCCCAGCGCCTCGACCTCCTCGATCAGCGCCCAGGCCTTGCCGGCGAGCTCGGCGGTGAGCGCTTCGACATAATAAGAGCCGCCCAAGGGATCGGCGACGTTGGGGATGCCGCTTTCCTCGGCAATCACCAATTGCGTATTGCGGGCGATGCGGGCGGAGAAATCGGTCGGCAGCGCCACCGCCTCGTCGAGGCTGTTGGTGTGAAGGCTCTGAGTGCCCCCAAGCACCGCCGCCAGTGCCTCCAGCGTGGTGCGGATGACATTGTTGTACGGGTCCTGCTCGGTCAGCGACACACCCGACGTCTGGCAATGGGTGCGAAGCATCTTCGATTTGTCGTTCCTTGCCCCGAACCCGTCCATGATCCGGTGCCACAGAAGCCGCGCCGCGCGCAGCTTCGCCACCTCCATGAAGAAGTTCATGCCGATGCCGAAAAAGAAGCTCAGCCGCGGCGCGAAGGCGTCGACGTCGAGCCCCTTGGCCCGCGCGGCGCGGACATAATCCATGCCGTCGGCCAGCGTGAAGGCCAGCTCCTGCACCGCCGTCGCCCCGGCCTCGTGCATGTGATAGCCGCTGATCGAGATCGAGTTGAACTTCGGCATCTCGGCCGAGCAATATTGGATGATGTCCGCGACGATCCGCATCGATGGCCCGGGCGGATAGATATAGGTGTTGCGGACCGCGAACTCCTTGAGGATGTCGTTCTGGATCGTGCCGGTGAGCTGGCCTCGCGCCACGCCCTGCTCCTCCGCGGCGACGATGTAGAAGGCCATCACCGGAAGCACCGCGCCGTTCATCGTCATCGACACGCTCATCTCGCCGAGCGGGATGCCGTCGAACAGAATCTTCATGTCCTCGAGCGTGTCGATCGCCACCCCCGCCTTGCCGACGTCGCCGACAACGCGCGGATGGTCGCTGTCATAGCCGCGATGGGTGGCGAGATCGAAGGCGACCGAGAGGCCCTTCTGCCCGGCGGCGAGGTTGCGGCGGTAGAAGGCGTTGCTGTCTTCAGCGGTCGAGAAGCCGGCATATTGGCGGATCGTCCACGGGCGGCCGGTATACATCGAGGCATAGGGCCCGCGCGTGAACGGCGCGAAGCCGGGGAGGCCCGGGTCCAGCCCCTCGACGTCCTCGGCGGTGTAGACGGGGCGCACGTCGATCCCCTCGGGCGTGGGGGTGATGAGGTCCTTGCCCTTCACCTCCTTGCGGGCGGCGGCGTCCCAATCGGCCTTGCTGGGTTTACGGTCGGTCATTCACTCGTTCCCCGGCGAAGGCCGGGGTCCAGTCCTAAACAGAGAACGGCGCGGGAGCGCCGCCTGGGCCCCGGCCTTCGCCGGGGAACTGAGAAAGGTCAATGGCCCTCACCCTTCGGACTCTCCATGATCTCGGTCAGAACGCCGCCCATGTCCCTGGGGTGGAGGAAGAAGATCGGAGTCCCATGCGCGCCGATGCGCGGCTCGCCGAGAACCTTGGCGCCCTTGCTTTCGAACCACGCCTTGGCCTCGTGGATGTCGGGCACCTCGTAGCAGATGTGATGCTGCCCGCCCGCCGGGTTCTTGGCAAGGAAGCCGTGGATCGGCGAGTCCGGCCCAAGCGGCTCGATCAGCTCGATCTGGCTGTTGGGCGTATCGACGAAGCAGACTTTCACGCCCTGCGCGGGCAGGTCGAACGGCTCGCGGATCACCTCCGCCCCCATCACGTCGCGATAGAAGGCGATCGAGGCGACGATCGAGGGGGTGGCGACCCCGACATGGTTGAGGCGGCCGAGCTTCATATCGAATCCCGAAGTCCAAGGTTGAAGAGCAAGTCGGCCGCGACAAGACCGACGGCGATCAGGCTGAGCATGTGCAGGGCCATCAGCACTCCGAACCGCGATCCGTTGTCCGCGCGGTTGAGATAGGTACGGTACAGCGGCAGCCGTCCCTCTCTGAAACCGCGCAGGACCCGCCAGCCGATCAGCGGCACCAAAGCAAGCGCGACGAGACCGACGAGCAGATCGTCATAGGGGGATATTGTCATGCTTCTTCCACGGGTTCTCGAGCCGCTTGTCGCGCAGTTTCCTGAGGCCCAGCGCGATCCTCCGCCGCGTGGAGTGCGGCATGATCACCTCGTCGATGAAGCCCTTGCTCGCCGCGACGAACGGATTGGCGAAGCGGGCTTCATATTCGGCGGTGCGCTCGGCGATCTCCTCGGGCGTCTTTCCGCGGAAGATGATCTCCACCGCGCCCTTGGCGCCCATCACCGCGATTTCCGCCGTCGGCCAGGCGTAGTTCAAGTCGCCGCGCAAATGCTTGCTCGCCATCACGTCGTAGGCGCCGCCATAGGCCTTGCGCGTGATCACGGTGATCTTCGGCACGGTCGCCTCGGCATAGGCGAACAGCAATTTGGCGCCGTTCTTGATGATCCCTTCATGCTCCTGCGCGACGCCCGGAAGGAAGCCGGGCACGTCGACGAAGGTGATGATCGGAATGTCGAACGCGTCGCAGAAGCGCACGAAGCGCGCGGCCTTCTTCGACGATTTGATGTCGAGCACCCCGGCGAGCACCACCGGCTGGTTGGCGACGATTCCGATCGTTCGCCCCTCCACGCGGGCGAAGCCGGTGATGATGTTCGCGGCGTGCGCCGGCTGGATCTCGAAGAAGTCGCCGTCGTCGACGGTTTTGCGGATCAGCTCGTGCATGTCGTAGGGCTTGGCGGCGCTGTCCGGGATCAAGGTGTCGAGGCTGTCGTCGGTCCGGTCCCAGGGGTCGTGGCAGGGCCGCTCGGGCAGATCGTGGCGGTTTGAGAGCGGCAGGAAATCGAAGAAGTCGCGGGTCGCGAGCAATGCGTCGATGTCGTTCTCGAACGCCACGTCGGCCACGCCCGACTTGGTCGTGTGGGTGACCGCGCCGCCCAACTCCTCCTGCGTCACCACCTCGTTGGTGACGGTCTTCACCACGTCCGGGCCGGTGACGAACATATAGCTCGAATCCTTCACCATGAAGATGAAGTCGGTCATCGCGGGCGAATAGACCGCGCCACCGGCGCAGGGGCCCATGATCAGGCTGATCTGCGGGATCACGCCGGAAGCCAGCACATTGCGCTGGAACACCTCGGCATAGCCGGCGAGGCTGGCGACGCCCTCCTGGATTCGCGCGCCGCCGCTGTCGTTGAGGCCGATCACCGGAGCGCCGACCTTCATCGCCATGTCCATGACCTTGCATATCTTCTGCGCGTGGCGCTCGCTCAGGGAGCCGCCGAACACGGTAAAATCCTGGGCGAAGACGAACACCAGCCGGCCGTTTATCGTGCCCGACCCCGTGACCACGCCGTCGCCCGGGATCTTCTGCTTCTCCATGCCGAAGTCGACGCAATTATGCTCGACGTACATGTCATATTCTTCGAGGCTTCCAGGATCGAGCAGCACGGTCAGCCGCTCGCGCGCGGTCAGGCGGCCCTTGGCGTGCTGAGCCGCGATCCTCTTCTCGCCGCCCCCAAGGCGCGCCTGCTCGCGGCGCCGCTCCAGCTCTTCGATCGTCGTGCCCATGGGGCGGGTCTTATGCGCCGGAAAGCGGGGAGGCAACAAATCCTCCCCGGAACGGGGAGGGGGACCATGCGAAGCATGGTGGAGGGTCGACGGACTCCGTAACGGCCCCACCACCACGACGCTTCGCGCCGCGGTCCCCCTCCCCGTTCCGGGGAGGAATTAGCGCCCCACGAAGCTTGGCTGGCGCTTCTGGAGGAAGGCGACGACCGCCGCCTTGAAATCCTCCGTCTCCCCCGCCTCGCGCTGCGCGACGCGCTCGGCGGCGAGCGCCTCGCCGAGGGAGCATTGGCCGGACTCGCGCGCCAGCCGTCGGATCAGGCCGTAGGCGATCGTCGGTCCCTGCGCGAGGCGCGCCGCGAGGGCGAGCGCCTCGGAGGCCAGCGCCTCGTCCTCGACCACCCGGGCGATCATCCCCCATTCCGCCGCCTGCGCCGCGGGGATCCGCTCGCCGAGCATCATCATCTCCATCGCCCGCGCCCGCCCGACGAGGCGCGGCAGCAGCCAGGTCGCTCCGGCGTCCGGGATGAGGCCGATATTGACGAAGGCCTGGAGGAAATAGGCCGATTGGCCGGCGATCACGATGTCGGCGGCGAGCGCCAGGCTGCAGCCCGCACCCGCGCAGGGGCCGTTCACCGCAGCGACCACCGGGATCGGCAGCGCGAAGAGCGCTTCGACCAAAGGATTGAAATGCTTCTCCAGCGCCATGCCCGCGTCCGAGGGAAGCCCCCCGCCCGAGGCGAGGTCCGCCCCGCTGGAGAAGCCCCGTCCTTCCCCGGCCAGCAGCAGGCAGCGCGCGCCCGATCCGGGCGCGGCCTCGACCGCCGCGCGAAGCTCGTCGACCATCGGGGCGTTGAGCGCGTTGAGGGTCTCGGGGCGATCGAGCGTGATCACGCCGACCGTGGCCGGGGTCAGAGCGTAGCGGATGGTTTCGAACGCCATGGGCATTCGTAACGCGCCCGGCACGGCCTGGCTAGCGCGAGGGAATCGCTGTTCCGAATCTATCGATCGTCTCGGGAAGCCCTTGACCACGACAGTCCGTCGATACAGCCTGAGTAGGCGAAATAAACTTGCGAGGGGCCCATGTTTACTGTCGAGCGTCGGGATTGGGCGATGCCCCGAGGATCGACCCTCCTCATCGCGATCCCGCTGCTTGTTTTCATGTTGAACGGCGTCGCCGATATGTGGCTCCGGACGCCCGCCGGTTATTTCGCCCAGCCGTCGCTGCAGAACGCTGTTGCCGAAGCGGCGGGGCGGTCAAAGACGGTTGCGGCATTCTTGTTGTGTGCGAGTCTGGAAATCGTCGTTCTCGTCGCGTCGGCGAGTTCACTGCGATTGCTGAGCTTGGTCGCGCGGAAGCGAATACTGATCGCTTATTTCCTGACGGTCGCGGCCGGCACAGCGATGGTTCTTGTGAGCGGCGCTTTCAAAGGGGCGGCCTATCTGGATCAAACTTTCGCCTGCGCTTCCTTCAGCCGTCTCGAGCGGGCACCGACCGCTCCGGTTGCACCGGACTCTGCCCGACCGGCATATGCAGGGCTAGAATCGAGCGGCAATCCGACGCCCAACGAGGCCTCTTCGGCACGCTTCCGGGAACCCGACGTGGGATGGGCCCCCGGCTGCACCGCGCCCCAATTCTATTTGCAGCAGGCGATGATTCAGATCGTAGGCGTCCTTTTGCTCTTTGCCATGCCGGCGGTCATCTTCGGCGCCATCTCCTGCCTTGCCATGCCGGAGAAGGATTCCCCCGACGATCGGTTCCGCGCCTGGACGCGCCAAACTCGCAGGCTGTCCAACTTTCTCTATCTCGCTGCCGTCTTCATGATCAGTGGGTTGCTGTTCACGAATGCGAGGCTGAACTGGGTGATCTACTCGGTCCATCCGGATGATATCGGCCCCTTCCGCAACTATATCAGCAGCATCGCGATGCACGGCGGAATCACGAACTCGTTGATCATCGCGGCTTATTATCTACCCGTAGCCACATGGCTGGCGGCGATCCGTCCGGATGAGACGGAGTCGGCGGAATCCGCGCGGCCCGTTCCGACCGCCAGTGACAAGGGGACAGCACCGGACCCTTTTGCTCCCCTCAAGGTCGCTCTCACGATCTTCGCGCCGGCGATCGTCGGGCTGTTCAGCGAGTTTCTGAAGTTTGGCGGCTAGCAGGCTGCCCGCCCGGGTCGCCTGCAACACAGCGAGGCAAGGAGCGCGGTCCGCAACAGCCTCTTGACCCTCAGTCGGCCGCCTCGCGCTCCTCCTCGGGCGGGTGCAGGCGGAGGCGGCGTACGCGGCGGGTGTCGCTGTCGACCACCTCCAGTCGCCAGCCGCTGGGATGTTCAAGCATCTCGCCGGTCTTCGGAACGCAGCCCGCGAGCACGAAGGCCAGCCCGCCGAGCGTGTCGACATCCTCCTCGACCGTCCCGAGCCGGGCGTCGATCGCCTTGGCGACGTCCTCCAGCTCGGCCCGCGCGTCCGCGTCCCACAGGCCGCCGCCGGTCGGGACCAGAAGGTCGGTCACCTCGTCGTCATGCTCGTCCTCGATGTCGCCGACGATCTCCTCGACCACGTCCTCGATGGTGATTAGCCCCTCGGTTCCGCCGAATTCGTCGACGACGATGGCGAGGTGGACCCGCTCGGCGCGCATCCGCGCGAGCAGGTCGAGGACGCCCATCGATTCGGGCACGTAGAGCGGGGTGCGCATCAGCGTTCGGATGTCGTCGGGCGCCGGGGCGCCGCCGGTCTGCACCGCGAACACGTCCTTGACGTGGATCATGCCGATCACGGTATCGAGGCTCTCCTCGAACACCGGCATTCGGCTGTGGCCGGCATCGGAGAAAGCGGCGATCAGCGCCTCGAATCCGGTCGAGGCGGGCACCGCGTAGATGTCGCCGCGCGGCACGGCGACGTCGCCGGCGGTCTTCTCGCCGAAGTGGAGGATGTTGAGCAGCATCTGCCGCTCGACGTGGCTGAGATCGCCGACGCTCGGAACCTCGCCCTCGCGGCTCTCGATCGCCTCCTCGATCTGGTCGCGCAAGGTGGCTTCGCCATTGTCGCCGAAGATCAGGGCGCGAAGCCCGCTCCAGAATGTCCGGCCGTTCTGCGCGCCGGGACTGTCGTCTTCCATGGGGTTAGGAATTTACCTCGCTCTCGCTGACTGGATAGGGATCGGCGATGCCGATGGAAGCGAGCGCCCGGCGCTCGACCTCTTCCATCGCCTCGGCGTCCGCCTCGCTCGTTTCATGGTCGTAACCTAGCAGATGAAGCGTGCCGTGCACCACCAGATGCGCGGCATGGGTCTCGATCGGCACGTCCTTCTCCGCGGCCTCGCGGGCGCAGACGCCGTAAGCAAGCGCGATGTCGCCGAGCAACTGGGCGCTGGCCAGGCCGCCTTCATCAGCCATTGGGAAGGAAAGGACGTTGGTCGCCTTATCCTTGCCGCGCCAGGCGGAATTGAGCGTCCGTACCTCCTCGTCGGAGGTGAACAGGATCGAGACCTCGCTGTCGGAAAGGCCCGGATGTCGGCTGTTGGCAACCGCGGCATGGACCGCGCGGCGGGCGAGGGCGGCCCAGTCGGTGCGGCCGTCCCATTCGTCCGAGACGTCGGTTTCCACGCCGATCACAGCAGAGGCGCTTTCCCTCCCCCCTTGTGGGGGAGGGTAGGGTGGGGGGTGCCGTCCGAAGGACGGCGCGCAGCTTCGCTGCGCACCCCCACCGCTGCCCCTCCCCACAAGGGGGAGGGGTTCTGTGCGCGACCGGAGAAACCGCAGCTCATCCCCCGGGCCCCTCATAGGCCTCGACGATCCTCCCGACGAGCGGATGCCGCACCACGTCGCCGGCCCCGAAGCGGACCATCGCGATCTTCTCGATCCCCTCCAGCTTGCCCACCGCATCGTTGAGGCCCGACGTCACCCCATTGGGAAGGTCGGTCTGGTTGGGATCGCCGCAGATCACCATCCGGCTGCGCATTCCGAATCGGGTCAGGAACATCTTCATCTGCTGCGGCGTGGTGTTCTGCGCCTCGTCGAGGATGATGAAGGCATCGCTCAGCGTTCGGCCGCGCATGAAGGCGATCGGCGCGATCTCGATCTCGCCGGACGCGATCCGCCGCTCGACCTGCTCGGTCGGGAGCATGTCGTAGAGCGCATCGTAGAGCGGCCGGAGATAGGGATCGACCTTCTCCTTCATGTCGCCGGGAAGGAAGCCGAGCCGCTCGCCGGCCTCGACCGCGGGGCGCGACAGGATCAGCCGGTCGACGCTTCCGCCGATCAATTGCTGAACCGCCTGGGCGACGGCGAGATAGGTCTTTCCCGTGCCCGCCGGGCCGAGCGCGAAGATCATGTCGTCCCGGTTCAGCGCCTCCATGTAGACGGCCTGCTGCTTGGAGCGCGGGACGATCGTCTTCTTGCGCGTGCGGATCATCACCTTGGGCGGCTCGACCACTTCCGGGGCGATGATCCCGTCGAACGTCGGCTGCCCCGACATGGCGATGATCGCGTTGACCAGCTCGGCGTCGATGTCGTGACCCTCGTCGAGCCGGTTGTAGAGCCCGAGCAGCACCTCGCGGGCGCGAGTCGCGGCCTCGGGATCGCCCTCGATCTGAACCTTGGCGCCGCGCGCGGCGATATAGACGCCGAGCCGGTCCTCGATCGCCACCAGGTTTCGATCGAACTCGCCGAACAGAGGCCCGAGCAGATGCGGCTGCTCGAACTCGATCTCCACCCGAGCGCGGGGGCCGGCTGCGGCGTCGGTTTTCTTGTTCTGTGCCATCAGCCTTCCCTCGTCATTCCCGCGAAAGCGGGAATCCAGCTTCTTCCTTCGGCGCTGGCAAAAGGCAGCTGGATCCCCGCTTTCGCGGGGATGACGAAAAAGGAGTGAATCATGCCGCGACCTTCATCAATTGTGCGCCCGCGAGGCTGTTCGGCCCGGCAGACAGGAGCTCGACCTCGACCAGATCGCCAATCGCGGCGTCCGTCTCCAGATGCACCGATTGCAGCCAGGGCGACTTGCCGATCAGCTGGCCGGGCTTGCGCCCGGGCCGTTCGAGCAGCACCTCGGTGCGCTTGCCGACGCCCGCCTGGTTGAAGGCCAGCTGATGCCGCCCGAGCGAGGCCTGGAGCCGTTGCAGGCGCTCGTCCATCACTTCGCTAGCGATTCGGTCCTCCATCGTGGCGGCGGGCGTGCCCGGCCGCGGGGAATATTTGAACGAGAACGCCTGGGCGTACCCAACGGCGTCGACCAGCTTCAAAGTCTCCTCGAACTCCGCTTCGGTCTCGCCCGGAAAGCCGACGATGAAATCGCCCGAAAGAGCGATGTCCGGCCGCGCGGCGCGGACTCGATCGAGGATTCGCAGGTAAGACTCGGCGCTGTGGCTGCGGTTCATGGCCTTGAGCACGCGGTCGCTGCCCGATTGCACCGGCAGGTGCAGATAGGGCATCAGCTTTTCCACCTCGGCATGGGCGCGGATCAGGCCTTCGGTCATGTCGTTCGGATGGCTGGTCGTGTAGCGAATTCGCGCGAGGCCCGGCAGCGAATCGAGCGCCCGGATCAGGGCGTCGAGCCCGCGCCCGTCCTCGTCCCGCCAGGCGTTGACGTTCTGGCCGAGCAGAATGATCTCGCGGGCCCCCGCATCGACCAGCGCCCGCGCTTCGTCGATCACCGCCGCGAACGGCCGCGAGACCTCCGCGCCGCGCGTATAGGGCACGACGCAATAGGTGCAGAACTTGTCGCAGCCCTCCTGGACGGTGAGGAAGGCGCTCGGCCCCTGCCTGCGGCGGGCGGGGAGGGCGCCGAACTTGGACAGCGGCGGCATTTCCGTGTCGAGCGCGCGTTCGCCGCGCGCCGCCTGGCGCACCAGCGCGGGCAGATTGTGATACGCCTGCGGGCCGACGACGATGTCGACGCCCGGCGCGCGGCGCGGAATCTCCGCTCCTTCCGCCTGGGCGACGCAGCCGGCGACGGCGATCATCGGGGCTTGTTCGCGCTTCATCAGCCGGCCGATGTCGGAATAGACCTTCTCCGCCGCTTTCTCGCGGATGTGGCAGGTGTTGAGAACGACGAGGTCCGCCTGCTCGCCGGCGGCAGCCGCGCTGAAGCCCTCGGCCTCGAGCAGCTCGGCCATGCGCTCGCCGTCATAGACGTTCATCTGGCAGCCGAAGGACTTGACCTCGAAAGTACGCGGATCGGGGGACTTCATCGACCGGCCTATAGGGGATCGCCGGGCGCCGCGAAAGCGGAGTCCCGGCGGCCGAGCGCCGCGCCGACCGCTTCGCGCGCCCGCCCGGCGAGCCGCTTGCGGTCGCCCGGCTCGGCGGGGTCGATCGGGTCGAGGAAGCGCAAGGTGGCGACGAACGAGCCCTTGCGCGACATCACCTTGCGCGCGTTCGCACCGATTCCCTCCTCGCCGGCCCAGGCGATGCCTTTCGCGAGCGGCCCGTAATCGATCGCCACCGGCTGAACGCGCACGCCCTCAAGCGGTGGATAGAGTGAGGCGAACAGGCTGGGCCGGAAGGGGAGCAACTCGGGGCCGCCATTGGTCGTCCCCTCGGCGAACAGGACCAGCGCGCGGCCCGCGGCGAGGGCGCGGCGAAGCTGGTCGGCCTGCTCCTGGACCTCGCTTCGGGCGTGGCGGGCGACGTAGATTGTGTCGTTGAGCCCCGCGATCCAGCCGACCAGCGGCCATTCCTCGACGTCGTGGCGCGCGACGAACGCCGCGGGCGCAGCGCCCCCGAGCGCGAGGATGTCGAGCCAGGACACGTGATTCGCGGCGAACAGGACGTGCGAGCGCAGCGGCGCCCCATCGATTCGCACGCGCATTCCGGTGCAGCGGCCGGCATAAGCGAGGAAGATTTGCGGCCAGATCGAGCGGGCTCCGAAAAGCTTCCACAGGAAATGGAAGGGCACGCAGAATATCAGGCCCGCGGCGATCGCCGCCAGGCGCAGCCAGAAGCGCAAGGCCCTATCGTTCCCGGCCGAGTGCGACGCCGTAAAGCTCCATTCGGTGGTCGACCAGGCGGAAGCCGAGCTTCTCGGCGATTCGGCGCTGGAGCTGCTCCAGCTCCTCGTCGACGAACTCGATGACCTTGCCGGTCTCCACGTCGATCAGATGGTCGTGGTGGGTCTCCGCCGCCGCTTCGTAGCGAGCGCGGCCGTCGCCGAAATCGTGGCGCTCGAGGATCCCCGCTTCCTCGAACAGGCGGACGGTGCGGTAGACGGTTGCGATCGAGATTCCCGGATCGACCGCGGACGCCCGGGCGTGGAGCGCCTCGACGTCGGGGTGATCCTCGGAGTCGCCGAGCACGCGCGCAATGACCTTGCGTTGCTCGGTGATCCTGAGGCCCTTCTCGGCGCACAGCGCCTCGATATCGATGCTACGGGTCATGCCCCTCGGTCTTAGATCAGAAGGCGGCGCCGGGGCAAAAGGAAAGCGCCACCCCCGCGCGGGGATGGCGCTTTCTCATTTTGCTGCGTCGCGCCCCGATTCTTGGGTGCGCTTGCGAGTCGTTCCGCGTGGCGGCTTACTTCTTGGTGCGCTTGCGGGTCGTCCCCAGGCCGATCTTCTTGGCCAGCGTCCGGCGCTGCTCCGCATAGTTCGGCGCGACCATGGGATAGTCGGCGCCGAGACCCCACTTCTGCCGGTACTGGTCGGGAGTGAGGTTGTAATGGGTCATCAGATGCCTCTTCAACATCTTCAACTTCTTCCCATCCTCCAGACAGACCACGTAATCGGGCTTGATCGAAGAACGGATCGAAACCGCTGGTTCCGGCCGTGGCGCCGGCGCTTCCGGTGTGTTACCGAGCCCGGCAAGCGCGTTATGCACGTTGCTGATGAGCAGCGGCAGGTCGGAAACCGCCACGCTGTTGTTGCTTACATGTGCCGAAACGATGTCGGCGGTGAGCGTGATCAAAGTCTCACCGAAATTATCCTGTGTGTCCATGTCTAACCTTCGTTCAGAGGATGGGACAGTCATTGGCCTGACTGTCGCCAAGTGCGGGATGATCCGTTTTGGCGGCCCTGACAAGACCGAAACGAATTTTCGGTGACTAACGATGCACACTCTTCGCCAAAGTCAGTGCGTCATAGGTCTGTCCGGTCTGACCGCTATAGTAGTTACGCCGCCGGCCGACCAAAGTGAAGCTTGCCTGGCGGTACAAGCTAAGGGCCTGATTTCCTTCCCGGACTTCGAGATGCACTCGCGCCGCACCGCGTTGTCGGGCCTGTTCGATGAAATGATCGAGCAACGTCTTGCCTACGCCCCGCCCCTGACTCTGCCGCCTTACGGCGAGAAGCAGCAGCTCCGCTTCGTCGGCGACCGTTCGGGCCAGGGCGAAGCCGGCAACGCCCACGGCGTCGCGCGCCAAAGTCAGCCACACGCCGGGCAGGGGAAGCAGCCCCGCACATTGAGAAGCGGTCCACGCTTCGCCGAAGCGTGGATCGAAGCTGTCGTCCATGACCCTCATCACCGCATCGAGATCGGCAACGCTGCCCTCGCAAATTTCGACCTCGGCTTCGCTCATGCCATCGGTCTCGCGTCCGGCGCGCGGCCATAGATCGGTCGCGCCGGCAGGCTCTTAAGTTGCGCGGGCAAAAAGCGAATGTGCGCGGCTCTGGGCAGGATGTCCAGCGCCCGACCATGGCCGCGCGCGGCGATCAACGCTTGCGCTCCGGAACCGACGACCAGCTCCGCGCGGACCGCCGCAGCCGCCCGTTCGGGCGCCAGCGAGCTGAGATCGTCGAGCGGTTCGAGCGGATCATGGCGCCAGTTTTGCACGAAAAGTTCGCCATGTCCCCCCACCAGCGCGACCCCAACCTCGGATTCGCCGCAGGTTGCCGCCAGAGCGGCCATCGAGGAATAGCCAGAAACGGGGATCTTCCATCCGATCGCGAGGCCGTGCGCGGCGGCGAGGCCAACGCGGACACCGGTGAAGCTGCCCGGCCCGCAATCGACCGAGATGGCGCGAGGAACGCGGCCGGCCAACAGCTCCTCGATCATCGGCACGAGCCGCTCTGCATGGCCGCGGCCGACCAGTTCGTGCCGCTCGTCGACGAGAGCGCCGTCCGCGCCGATCAGAGCCGCCGAGCAAGCCGCGGTCGCGCTGTCGATTACCAAGAGCATGAGGAAGAGCCCTTCCGTTATCGTCACTCCCGCGAAAGCGGGAGTCCAGCTTCAGACGCAGGCGAACGGGAAAAGGCTGGATGCCGGCATGCGCGGGAATGACGGTTGTGGGTCAAACCGCTTCGACCGCTTCGACCTCGGGCACATAATGTTTGAGCAGGCCCTCGATCCCGTTCTTGAGGGTCATCGTCGAGGAGGGGCAGCCCGAGCAGGCGCCGTGGAGGGCGAGATAGACCGTCCCACCGCTGAAGCCGCGATAGACGATGTCGCCGCCGTCCTGCGCGACCGCCGGGCGCACCCGGGTCTCGATCAGCTCGCGGATCTGGGCGATCACCTCCGCGTCCGCCGGATCGTCGTCGATCTCCGCGTCGGGCGCGACATGGATGCCGCCGGCGGTGGCGGCGCGGAACAACGGCGCGTCGCTCGCGAAATGGTCGAGCAATATTTCGAGCACCTGAGGCTTCAGCCGCGGCCATTCGACTCCGGGCGCAGCGGTGACCGAGACGAAATCGCGGCCGAAGAACACGCCCTGGACCTCGCCGGTCGAGAAGATCGCCTCGGCGAGCGGCGAGGCTTCGGAATCCTCGGGGGTCGCGAAATCCCGCGTCCCCGCCTCCATCACCTTGCGGCCGGGCAGGAACTTCAGAGTCGCCGGATTGGGCGTGGTTTCGGTCTGGATCAGCATGGGATGGATGTGGGCCATTGGCCGGGCGCGATCAAGGGCGCGGCCCTGCGCGCCGTCTTGCCAGCCGGCGAATTTCCTGCAAGCCGATACGCAATTATCCGATGTGCGCCGACGGGTGCGGGGGAAGCGAAGGCAGTGACGGCTATGATCATCTTGGCGCTTGTCGCGGCGGCAGCGCCGGAAGCGCCGCGCGATCCGCGACCGCTTCATCCGCTGGCCGCTTGGGTATCCGATGCGGATTATCCGGCCGGAGCGA
Organism: Alphaproteobacteria bacterium; assembly: GCA_005883305.1. Lineage (NCBI taxonomy): Bacteria > Pseudomonadati > Pseudomonadota > Alphaproteobacteria > Alphaproteobacteria bacterium. The sequence continues at coordinate 95,515 of VBAC01000001.1, forward strand.
TCCGGCGGGGTGCGTCCGGGACCGTCGCCTTCACCCTCGACATCGACGCCGCCGGCGTTCCGACGCGCTGCACCGTCACCGGCCGGGCCGATCGGGAGCTCGACCAGCGAACCTGCGACATTTTCATGGAGCGGGCCCGTTTCGAGCCGGCGCACGACGGGCGTGGGCGGGCTGTGGCCGGCTCCGTCTCCGACCGGATACGCTGGGTCCTCCCAGCCACGGACGAGACGATGCCCTTCGCGGCGATACGCGTGACGACTGCGGTCGTCCGCGACGTTGCGGGCAATATCGGCTGCTCGATCCGCATCAACGGCGGCGATTCGATCCTCCGCGCCGGAGAGGAGTGCGGGTTCCTTTCGGGGTCCGGCGCCGCCGACGCTTTGCGCCGCTTCGGCACGCCGGGAGCGTTGGTCGCTGACTATGTGCTGACGCCCGAGGGCGCAACCCCGGTGGCGAGCGCCGGCCAACCGGACGGCGAGCTCATCTACGAGGATTCTGCACATCTCGTCGTGACGCCCGACGGAACGGTCGCGGGGTGCCGGGGCGCGGGTCCGCGCACGATCCGGGTCCTGCCGGGAGTTCTAAGCCTGCCGTCCCCCTGCCCGGCCCAGGCGGCTCGCTTCAAAGCCGCGCCGGGCACCGCGCCGCGCGGTGCCGAGGTCGCCATCAGAATTTATCTGCGCGGAATCCCCTAAAAATCCGGCTTGTCGTAGTGGGCGGGAGGCATGATCACCTCCATCCGCTCTGTCAGCAGGGATCGGAAGCTCGGGCGGGATTTCATCACCGCGTACCAATCGACCGTCTGCTTATGGCCGCGCCAGTCGATCCCGCCGAGATAGTCGGCGACCGAAAGATGGGCGGCGGCGGCAAGATCGGCCATGGTCAGCACCGGCCCCGCCAGCCAGCGCCGGTGATCGAGCAGATAATCGATATAGTCGAGATGGGCGTTGGCCGAGGTCATCGCCCGCCTGAGCGTGCCCGTATCGGGCGGATCGCGGCTGACCAGCCGCTTGGTCATCCGCTCGTCCATCAAAGGGGAGACGACGTCGCGGTAGAGCTTTTCGTCGAACCAGGTCACGAGGCGGCGGATCTCCGCGCGGTTGGCCGCGGTGCCCGGGATCAGCGGGGTTCGGTCGACGGTCTCTTCGAAATATTCGCAAATCGCCCCGGAATCGATCAGCACGATATTCTTGTCCGGCTCGACCAGCACCGGAGTCTGGCCCGCGGGGTTGAGGTCCATGAACTCGTCTTCCTGGAGCCAGGGGGAGACTCGGACGAGCTCGAGCGGGATCGCCTTCTCGGCGAGCGCGAGGCGCACCTTGCGCGAAAAGGGACAAAGCGGGAATTGATGAAGCTGCCACATGCCCGCCGTTTCTTAACGGCAGGGCTGGGCCAGTCCACCGCCGAATTCGCGGCGGCTCGGCTTATTCCTCGTAGGGCTCGGGCGGGGGCGGATCGTCGTCCTGGTCGCGGTCCCAATCGTCGTCGACATCCCCCGGAGGCGGCGGCGGCGCCTCCATCCCGGGCCCTTCGATCGCCGCGGCGATGCTTGCCTGGAACTGCGCGAGCGTCTGGCGCAGCGCGGGCTCGGTCGCCGCGATGGCCGCGCTCATCTGGCGCAGACGCGCGGCGTTGCCGTAGATCGACGCGCGCATGTGGCGCTCGAAATCGGGATCGTCGCGCCGCGCCATGTCGCGCACGGTGCGGTGGTGGTGCGGACGGGTGGGATCGGCGGCGTCGAGGATCGGGCCGATGTCCAGGTTGAGCAGGGCCTGGGTGGTCCGGTCGATCGCCGGCGCGGTGCGGTCGATGGCCTCGGCGGCCTCGGCGGCATGGCGATTCTGCGCGGCCGCCGGTCCGGCGAGCAACGCGGCCCCGGCCGCGGCGAGCAGCAGCATCAGGCGCATGAGAACACTCCTCCCGATCATGCGAGTCGCGCTCTCCTGCCCAAGGCAGGATGAGCGAAAGCTGAATATATCAACGATATAACAGCCATGCGAGGGCCAAGGATCCGGCAATAATGCGATACCAGGCGAATGGAGCGAAGCCGCGGCGCGAGACGAGGCCGATGAACCAGCGGATCACGAACAGGGCGACGAGGAACGAGACGACGAAGCCGATCGCGACGAGCTGCCAATCGACGGCGCCCGAAGCCAGCTCGTGGCGGTGCTTGAGGATCGACAATCCGCTCGCTCCCACCATCGTCGGCACGGCGAGGAAGAAGCTGAATTCGGCCGCCGTCCGCCGCTCCACGCCAAGCGTGAGGGCGCCCATGATCGTCGCTCCCGACCGGCTGACTCCGGGGATCATCGAGATGCACTGGATGAGGCCGATGCCGAGCGCCGTCCCGAGCGGAAGCGAGGCGACTCCCGGTTCCGTGTCGGCAGGTTTTACCAGGCGCTCGACGGCGAGGATCGCGATCCCGCCGAGAATGAGCGCGACGGCGACCACCTGCGCGTTCTCCAAAAGGGACTCGATCTGGTCGATGAGCAGGAGGCCGAGCGCCGCCGAGGGAAGGAAGCCGGCGAGGACGTTTCGGGCAAAGCGCCACGCCATCGCATCCCGCCTGAACATTCCGGTCAGGACGACCCAGAAAGTCCGCCAGTAAAGAACGACGACGGCGAGGATCGCGCCGAGCTGGATGACGACGTTGAAGACCGCCCAGGTCTCGGCGTCGTAGCCCAGCAGCTCCGAGGCGAGGATCAAATGCCCGGTCGAGGACACCGGAAGGAATTCGGTGAGGCCCTCGACGATGCCGAGGAGGATGGCGGTCAGGATGGGGTCCACGTGGGGTCTGTCGATCAGTAAGGCGAGGGTTTCGCGAAGCGGCCGTGGCGGCGGTAGAGGGTCAGCCATTCCTCGGCGACCGCGGCGAGCGGCGTCGGGCGGATTCCGAACGCCTCGAAGCCGGGACCGTTTGCGACATTGTCGCGGCTCATCATCAGCCATTGGTCCCAGCTGACCGGAGCGCCCGGCAGCCAGCCGGTCAGCCGGGCCATGAGCCTGCCGATCGCATCCGGTATCTGCGCGATCGGGCGATTGCGCCCGGTCGTGCGGCAGACCCACTCGCCCAGCTCGCGCATCGTCAGCACCTGCGGCCCGCCGAGCTCGAACGTCTTGCCGGCATAAGGCGCGGGATCGAGCGCGGCGACCGCGATCGCCTTGCCGAGATCGGCTGCATAGACGGGCTGAATCTTCCAGTCGCCGCGAATGACCGGGAGCACGGGCATCAGCTGCCCCAGCCGGGCAAGGCGGTTTACGAAATCGTCTTCGCGGCCGAATACGATCGAGGGGCGAATGACGGTCGCGTCGGGAAATGCCGCGCGCACTGCCGCTTCGCCCTCGCCCTTGGAGCGGCCATAATCGCTCGCGCTCTCCGGATCCGCGCCGATCGCCGAGACGTGGATCAGGGCCGGCACGTTTTGGCGCGCGGCCGCTTGCGCGACGTTGCGCGCGCCGGCGACGTGGACGGCCTCCAAATGTCCGCCGAGCACGCCGACGAGGTTGACCACCGCGTCCGCACCGTGCGCAGCCGCTTCCGCCTCGGCCGGCTTGGCGATGTCGGCGCGGACGAACTGGATCTGGCCAAGGCCGCACAGGGGCTTAAGGAAATAGGCCCGGCGCGGCTCGCGCTCGGCGATCCGCACCCGGGCGCCGGCCTTGAACAGGGCCTGGGCGACATAGCGGCCGACAAACCCGCCGCCGCCGAACAGGGTGATGAGCCGGTCGGTCTTTACCGTCATTCGAGGGGCCTTTTCGCAGCGCGGCGCTTCCTTGCCCGCGCGTCCCGCGCTTGGCAAGCGGGCGCTTGCTTGACAGGGCAGGGGCCGGCCCCTACCTCGCCCCGCCTACCCCGTGCCCAGATGGCGGAATTGGTAGACGCACCAGCTTCAGGTGCTGGCGCTCGCAAGGGCGTGGAGGTTCGAGTCCTCTTCTGGGCACCATTTACCCCCATTGGCTGGAGCCCGGATTTTGAAGACCCCGTTGACTCGGGCTCTTAGCGGCGCGCGCGCTGCGGCTTGCCCGGAGCATTGCCGGGGCCTCCGCACGCGGCGCCCAACAAACAGGCTGATGTGGGTTAAATCAACGGCTTATCGGGGAACGCCACCTGTCAGGTGACGTTCATCTTGGCGGAGCGCCCATCGGGGCGACCCGAATTAAGCAAGGAGAAGGCAAGATGGCCGAGAACAACAATCAGGGTCAGCAAGGCGGTCTCGGTGGCGGCCAGGGCCAGCAGGATCAGGGCGGCCAGTCCGGCGGCGGCCAGATGGGCGGCGGCCAGCAGGGCGGCCAGAGCGGCGGCGGTCAGGGCGGTCAGCAGCAGGGCGGCCAGGGCGGCGGCCAGATGGGCGGCGGCAGCCAGGGTGGCGGCCAGCAGCAGCAGCAGGACGAGCGCGAGCGCGAGCGTGAGCGCGAAAGGGAGCGCGAGCGCGAATAGTCCGCTTCCCACCTGATACATGCGGCCGCTCTCTCGCGGGGGCGGCCGCTTCCATGAGGAGAAGATCATGGCCCGCTCCGACGCCGAAACCATAGCCCCCCCGGTCCTGGCCAACCCCCAGATCTCGTTGATCGGCGACATCGGCGAGGTCACGGTCGGGCGCTTCCTCGACCAGCTGCGCAAGGCCGAGCAGGCCGGCGGCGACGTCGCCCTGGAAATCACCACCCTCGGCGGCGATCCGGAGATGGCGCGCAGGATCGTGCTCGAGATCGATCGCGCCCGGGCGCGAATTCCCGGACGCTTCGTCTTTCTCGGCAAGACGGTGGTCTACTCCGCCGGAGCCACGATCATGTCGGCCTTTCCAAAGAAGGATCGCTGGCTCGCTCCCGATGCGAAGGTGATGATTCATTGCCGCAAGCTGGAAAAGACCGTCGAGCTCTCCGGGCCGATCCGCTCGAGCGTGCCGCTGGTCGAAGCCCTGCTCGCCCAGCTCCAGGTCGGGATCGCAAGCGAGGAGGAACCGTTCCGCCGGCTGATCGAGGGCAGCGACGTCAGCGAGGACGAGATTTGGGAGAAGGCCCTCTACAATTGGTATTTGGAGGCCGACGAAGCGCTGTCGCGCGGGCTGATCGCCGGCATCTATCGCAATTAGGGTTGAACTCGGCCGGATTTCACACCTAGGGCGCCGCTTTCTCCTGGAGCGGAAGGCCTCCCCGGATGAGTTCAGACAATGGCGGCAACGGCGCCGCCGCCACGGTCCGCGATCCCGAAACGGACAAGGCGCGGCTGCGGGCGATCCACGCCGCGCTGACGGCCGGCGACATCGAGGCGGCCGGAAAGATGGCCGAGGACGCGCTCGCCGACGGCATCGATCATCCGATGGTGCTGAGCTTCGTCGCCGGACGGCGCGAGGTGGAAGGCCGGTTCGCGGACGCGCTCGAGCTGCTTGTGCGCGCCAAAGCGTCCGCCCCGGAGGCGGCCGGCATAATGAACGCGATCGGCCTCAACCTGATGTGGCTCGGCCGGCACGAGGAGGCGATCGCGGAGTTCGGGGCGGCTTTGGCCGCCGATCCGGATTTCGCGCCGGCGCTGGCCAATCGTGGTACCGCCCTCGTGGCGCTCGCCCGCCCGCTCGAAGCGCGAGCCAGCTTCGAGGCGGCGCTTGCGCGCGATCCCGCGAACCTCATCGCTCTCAACGGCCTCGCCGCGCTGGCGCTGCGCCGCGGCGACGGCGCCGAAGCGCGGCGGCTGGCGAAGCAGGTCATCGCGCGCCAGGTCGAATATCCGGAGGCCCTGGCGACTCTCGCGGGCGCCGATATTATCGAGGGCGAGGCAGGCAAGGGGGAGGCGAGGCTTCGCCTCCTGCTCCGCGACCAGAGGTTGCAGCCGCCCGAGCGAGCCCTCGCGCTCGGCCTGCTCGGCGATGCGCTCGACGCGCAGCAGCGCTTCACCGGGGCGTTCCAGGCCTGGGATGAAGGCAATGGCATCCTTCGCGATCATTACGCCATGCATTATCGCGAGGGCCGAGGCGCGCTCGATCTGGTCCGGGAACTGACCGGCGCCATCGCCGGCAGGCGAGTAGCCGCCTCATGGGGGCGCGATCATGGCGGGCCGGCCCGGCGCCACGTCTTCCTCGTCGGATTTCCCGGATCCGGCGCGAGCCTGATAGCGGATATTCTTGCCGGCCAGAGCGGGGTCGTAACCACCGGCGAGCGCGACGCCCTGATCGATTCCGCGCGCCAGTTCCTCGGCGACGCGGACGACATCGCGCGGCTCTGCGAGGCCGAGGATAGCGCACTCGACCCATGGAGGGCGGCTTACTGGCGCCGAGTCGCGGAGGCGGGCGCCGATCCCGTCGGCCGGGCGTTCGTCGACGCGCACGAGCTGAACGTCTTCAAGCTGCCCCTGATCGCCCGGCTGTTCCCCGAGGCGCACGTGCTGGTCGCGCGCCGCGATCCGCGCGACGCGGTGCTCGGCGCGTTCCGCCATCGTTTCGAGATGAGCGCGCCCGCCTATCAGCTGCTGACGCTGGAAGGCGCCGCTGCGCTCTACGCGGCGACGATGGAGATGGTGGAGGCGACCGAAAAGGCGTTCGGCCTGTTCCTTCAGGCCTGTTCGATCCAGAAGCTCGCCGCGGATCCGAAGGGCGAGATGCGCGCGGTCTGGGCAATGCTCGATCTGCCGCAGGCGGAAACAGCCGGTCCGGCGGGCGCTCTCGAGATCGGCAAGTGGCGGGACTATGCCGGGGAGATGGCGGGCGTGCTTCCGATCCTCGATCGCTACGTCTGAGGCTCGACCACGAAATGGGTCAGCGAGAGGCTCTCGCGCCGCGAGCGCAGGATGAGCTTGAGCAGGACCAGATAGGCGGCGAGGCCTGACGAGGCGGCGATCGCCACGCGCAGCGCCAGGCTCTCGATCGGCAGCCCCATCACGATCATCGCCACACCGAGATCGGCGGCGGCGGCCGGCAGGGCGACCGCGGCGTAGAACAACGGCACCTCGACCCCGAACTCGCGGCGAAGGATCGCCCGGCGCACGATCGCCGCGCCCGTCGTCGCCAGCAGCGCCGCGAGCGCTCCGCCGGCGAGGCCGAGCCAGCCGATCAGCAAAGGCCCGCAGGCCAGCGTGACGGCGACGCTGGTCAGCGTGACGAGGATCACCCGCTGGGCGCGGCGGAAGAGCAGGATGAGGTCGCTGACTCCGAACGCGCCTTGCACCGTCTCGGCCGCGGCGAGCAGAAGCATCGCCCAATAGCCGGCGACGAACTCGGCGCCGATCAGGGCGAGCAGCGGCGCGCCGACGATCGCCAGCGCCGCCAGGGCCGGAAGCTGGATGGCGAGGATCAGCCGCGAGGCCGAGGCGGTCGCCCGGCCCGTCCGCGCCGCGCCGCCATGGACCAGGGTGCGCGAGACGATCGGGGTCAGCAGGCCGTCGAAGCTCTGGCGCACCTGGCGGATCGGAGTGCGCATCTGCTGCGCCATTCCGTAAATGCCGGCCGGCGCCTCGCCGAGCAGAAGGCCGACGAGATAGAGGTCGAGCCGGCCGGCAAGCGCTCCGACGAAGTCGCTGAGAGTCGGCCAAGCGGTGTGACGGGAGATGTCGAGCAGCCGCTTTGGCTTGAGTCGCCAGGCTCCGAGCCGGAATGGCCCGAGGCAGCGTCGGGCGCCGACAAGCGCGAAGAGGAGGGCGGCAAGCGTGCCGGCCCAATAGCCGACGATCAGCCCGGTCTCGCGCCAGCCGAACGCCCAGGCGGCGGCTGCTGCGACGACCCCGACATAGGGCTCGATCACCGACCGGCCCCAGACCTGCCACCGCATCCGGTGAGTCCAGCGCGTCGCGGCGAGCAGCAGATCGAGCAGCGCCTGCCCGACGATCATCGGCGCGAGCAGGAAGAGGGCCGTTTCGGTGTTGGCGGCGGCCAAGCCGGGGAAAAGGGTGATTACGAGCATGATCGGCGCCGCGCAGGCGAGGCCGGCGAGGATGACGAGGACGACGGAATCGAGCAGGATGTGCGGCGGCGGCCGCTCGGCGCTCCCTTCGTCGAGCAGCTTGAAGATCTGGCGCTTGAGGCCGGCGCCGCCGATCGTCACCGCAAGCTCGACCACCGCCACCGCGACGGCGAAGGCGCCGAACAGGGTGGCGCCGAACAGTCGGCCCGCGACGAAGATGAAGAACAATCGCGCGCCGAAGCGGATCAGGAAGCCGAGCGCGGCGGAGCGGCCTCCTCTGAGGATCAGGCGCTGCGCTGCGGAGGCGGTCACCCTTCTTCTTCTATCCGCCCCTCAGTCGGGATCAAGCGCGATCCAGACCGGCGCGTGATCGCTCGCTTTCTCTCTCGCGCGGACATGGCGATCGACGCCCGCGGCGCTGAGCCGCTTCTTGGCCTGCTTGTTCAGCAGCAGATGATCGATGCGAATGCCCGCGTCGCGCGCGAAGGCGTTGCGCCAATAATCCCAGAAGGTGAAAATCCGCTCCTTCGGGTGAAGGTGCCTCAGGGCGTCGGTCCAGCCCTGTTTCAGAAGTCGCGCATATTGCGCGCGCGGCTCCGGCTGGAACAAGGCGTCGTCCTGCCAGCGCTCGGGCTTGTAGACGTCGGCGTCGGTCGGGATGACGTTATAATCCCCCGCGAGCACCACCGGGCAATCGAGCCCCTTGAGCTCGGCCGCGCGGGCCATGAAACGCTCCATCCACCTGAGCTTGTAGGCGAACTTTTCGGTGCCGACCGGATTGCCGTTCGGCAGATAGAGGCAGCCGATCAGCACGCCGCCCACGGCTGCCTCGATGTAGCGCGAGTGGAGGTCGTCCGGATCGCCCGGCAGGCCGCGGCGCGTCTCCACCGGCTCGCAGCCTTTGGCGAGGATGGCGACGCCGTTCCAGCTCTTCTGGCCGTGCCAGATCGCGCCGTAGCCCGCCTTTTCGATCGCCGCCTCCGGAAAGCGCTCGTCGGGCGCCTTCAATTCCTGCAGGCAGGCGACGTCGGGCGAATCCTCCGCGAGCCACTCGAGCAGTCCGCCCAGACGCGCGTTGATCCCGTTGACGTTGAAGGTCGCGATCCGCATCGGCCTCCAACGCACGAAGGGCGCCCGATCGTTCCCCCGCCGTCGCGCGCCGGATTCGCCGAAATAGCGGATGCGGGAGGCCGAAAAGTGCGATAGATTTCAACAGGCGGGGCAGCGGCGACTCAGCCGGTCCAAAGGTTGCGCGCAAGCTCCGCGCGGCGAGGAGGCACGAAATGGCTCGGGAAATTCCCCTCTACACTCTGGCCGGCGTCCCGGATTGCGAGACCAGCACTCACCCGTTCTCCACCGGCGACGGCCTGGGCCTCTCGCTGCTTCGCTTCAACAAGGCGCCGTGCCGCGACGTCGTAATGATCTGCCACGGCCTCACCACCTCGTGCGACATGTTCATCATGCCCGAGCACGAGAATCTGGTGCGTTTCCTCCATGCCCACGGCCTCACCGACGTCTGGACCCTCGATTACCGGATGAGCAACCGCCATCCCTACAATCTGCTGCGCCACCGCTATTCGATGGATCATGTCGCGTTGTTCGATTTCCCTCCGGCGCTGGAGGCGATCCGCGCCGCGGCCGGAGGCGACGTGCGAATCCACGTCATCGCCCATTGCCTCGGCTCGGCCTCGTTCACGATGAGCCTGTTCGCAGGGGTGGTGAAGGTGCAGAGCCTGATCGCCAACAGCGTCGCGCTCACACCGCGGGTCCCGGGCTGGTCGCGGGTGAAGCTCGCGCTCGCCCCGTTCCTCGTCGAATATGTGCTTCAGCAGCCTTACGTCTCGCCCAATTGGGGGTCCGAGCCCGGCCTCACCACCGGCAAGGTCGTCGCCAAGGCGCTCGGTCTCGCCCACCGCGAATGCGACGAGAGCGCCTGCCACATGCTGAGCTTCATGTGGGGCACCGGCTTTCCGGCCCTCTACAGCCACGACAATCTCCTCCCGGTCACCCACCGGCGCGGCGGCGACCTCTATGGCGCGACCGCGGTCAACTATCACCGCCACGTCAACATGATGGTGAAGGCCGGAGGGGCGGTGAAGATGTACCCGAAGGATCCGGCGCTCGCTCCGCTCCCGGACGACTATTTCGAGCGCGCGGGCGAGGTGACCACTCCGGTCCTCTTCACCACCGGCATCGACAACAAGGTGTTCACCGATTCCAACATCCACTGCCACGGCCGGCTCGAGAAGATCGCTCCCGGCCTTCACGAGCTGGCCGTCTTCGACGGCTACGGCCACCAGGACGTGTTCATGGGCAAGGACGCGGCGAAGGAGGTCTTCCCCCGGATGCTCCAGTTCATCGAGAAGCACGCCGGCGGGAGCGCGCTGGGTACCGGCCCCGCCGCCATGCCCCAGCTGATCGCGACTCCGATCGAGGGGAGCTGAGGGCTTCCTTTCGCATCGTCATTGCAAGGAGCGCAGCGACGAAGCAATCCAGCGGGCCTCCGAATCAGAACTGGATTGCTTCGCTACGCTCGCAATGACGAGCTGGAGTAGCGGGTCGGCACAGCCTCACGTCCCGTCGTGCGAGGGCTTCGGCGCCATCCCCTTGTAGGTGTCGAACAGCTGGCCGGCGAAGAACATGCTGAACTTGCGGATCGTGTTGAGCCGGGAAAGCAGGCTCGGCGCGTTGGTCACGGTCATCGTCGTCAGCTGGTGGGCGAAATCCATCGGATCGATCTTGAGCGTGCCTTCGAAAGCCAGCGGCGACTGGTCGTCCCTGCCGCAGTAGATCTTGACGAAGAGAGTCGTCGTGTCGCCCCACAGGTCCAGGCCGCGATCGTCGTGGATCAGCTTGCGGCCGTAGAAGTAGAAGGCCGTTCCCTCCGCCGTGGCGAGCGGCATTCGATATTCCATCAGCCGGGTCGCCGCCTTGTCGGGCGCCTCGGTGAAGAGGTTGAACCGGCCCTTCTCGATGGTCAGCGGGTCGGGCGAGACGGCGGGCAGATGGAGAGTCCCGATCAGGTCCGCCTCGTGCGCGGCCTCGCGCAGCAGCCGGTCGGCATCCTCGGCGATCACCGTCACCACGAAATGGCAGTCGGATGGGACTCCGCCGCCCGCGGGCACGACGGTTCCGGCCATCTTCTCCGTGAAGCGGATGCCGACCGTCGCCGCCCCCTCGTCCGGCGCCTGCTGGGCGGCGGGCGTCATGTCGATCGTCCGGCCTCTGTCCGCGGCGAGCTTCATCATCGCCCGCTCGGTGAAGGCGGTGATGGTGAGCAGCGGATTGACGCCCAGCGAGCGCGGCATGATCGAGCCGTCGCAGACGTAGAGGCCCTCGTGCACGGCCGCGCCGCTCGCCCCGGAAAAGACCCGGCAGCGGCCGTCGACGACGCCCTCGGCCGCGTCGTCCGCCATCCGGCAGCCTCCAAGCGGGTGGACGGTGACCAGATTGTGATCGAGCAGGTCGGTCCAGATCGGGTTGGGCACATAGGTGCCCCCGGTCGCGGCCACCGCTTTCTCGAGATTGGCGGCGACGCGCTTGAAGCCGTCCATCTCGCCGACCCCCGGCCAGACGACTCCAAGCCGATCGTCGGCGAACTCCATCACCCCGCCGGCGCCGTCGTGCGACATGACGAGGAAGGTCTGGGTGTGATTGACGGCGCCGTGATAGGGGCCGCGCACCAGGCTCTCGATCTCGCGCGCTTTCTCGGTGAAATAATCGCCCGTGTCGGTGTCGGTGCCGAGCGCCGACGCGCAGGCGGCCATCACTCCGGGCAGGAAGGGGCCGATGCCGCCGGGAATCGAGCCCTCCTCGATCACCATCCCCCGTTCGACGTCGTCGGCGCCGTCCCTTGCGGCGCGAAGGTCGATCAGGCCGGAGATGCAGGGGCCGACCGGGCGGCGGCCGTCGGTGCGGTAATCGTAGCTCGGCGAATCCTGGCCGAAGCCGATGCCGTCGATCGGCCGATCGTTGTTGTAGCCGAAGGCGAGCACGTCGCCATTGCCGCTGAAGCCCTGGCCGATCCGGTCCGAGATCGGCAGGCCGCGCTCGCGCGAGCGGAACAGGATTTCGGTGGAGCCCAGGGTGCCGCCGGCGAGAACGACGATGTCGGCACAGACGGTCGGCTCCTCCGCCTCGAAGCCTTCGCGGCCGAGCGACAGCGGCGCATAATGGACGCACCAGCCGCCGCCCTCGCGGGCGCTGACCGAGCGGACCTTGACGCCGCAGAAGATCTCGGCGCCGAACGCGGCCGCGTCGGGCAAATAGTTCATCTGGGTGGTGCTCTTCGCGCCGGTGTTGCAGCCCGAGCAGCAATCGCCGCACAAATTGCAGGCGGGCTGCCAGATTCCGGCCGGGTTGTAGCCGGCGGAAAAGCTGACGTTGATCGGCGGAAGGCTGAGCGGCACTCCGAAGGCGGCGGCCGCCGCCTTCATCGCCTCGAGCTTGTTGAGCTTCGGATAGTCGGCGCCGCCATCCGGATAGGCACGCGGCTTCAGCATGGTCAGCGCCCGCTCGTAGCCGGTCGCGAGATCGGCGTCGCCGACGCCGGCGGGCCAGGCCGGGTCGTCGAACAGCCTGGGATCGGCCTTGAGCGAGACGTTGGCGTTGATCAGCGAGGTCCCGCCCAGCCCGCAGCCGACCAGCACGTTGATGTCCTTGCCGGCATGGAGGTCGAACAGGCCGGTCGCTCGGCCGAGATGGCCCTTCGCGCCGTTGACCTGCGATTCCCGGGTCGCCTCGGCCGGCGTATCGGGAAACTCGCCGGGCAGCCTCTCCTCGCCCCGCTCGAGCAGCGCCACCTTGTAGCCCATCCGCGCCAGCCGCGACGCCGCCGCGCCGCCGCCGTAGCCGGAGCCGACGACGATCGCGTCGTAGCGCGTCTCCATTTCGGAGAGCGGCCTGGAAATCCTTTTCATGGCGCAACCTCGATCGGGGGTTCGATGAGCGTTTCCGCGAGCGTGCCGTCGTCCGTGTCGGGCACGGATCTGAGGCCGATCGGAAAAATGGAGAGACCGCCGTCTTTGTCGATGCGCAGCCGCAGGAAGCTCTTGAAGTTCTCGATCCGCATCGACGAAAAGCCTTCGTTCGGGTGGCGGCCGAGCAGGTTCAGGCAGACGAGCAGATAGGCGCCGAAGACGAAGCCGGAGACGATCGCGGAGACGATCGTCGCCACGACGAGGGTCGCGATATTGTCGCCGCGCGCCCAATCGCCGGGGAACAGGCCTTCGCTGTAATGGACGATGGCGCAGACCGTCAGAGTCACCGCCGCCGCCTGCGCCAGCGCGTGCGCGGTGCCCATCGCGACCTGAAGCCCCCGCGAATAAGGCGATTCCGCGAACTTCACGTAGCCGAGCCACGCCACCAGCACGAGCAGGGCCGACCATGGCGATGAGCCGATCAGCTCCCAATAGGCCTGGATCGAATGGAGGAAATCGCCCTTGCGCAGAATCGCGCTCATCGAATCGGCCTCGGCGGCCCGGGCGTGAAAATCGAGCACCCAGTTGAAGATTCCGTAGAGCGCCATGTAGGTCGCCACGAACAGCTTGTTGAGCAGTGGGAATTTGAGGTTGCCCCAGGCGAGGGCACGAGAATCCGCGACGCTGGGGAAAACCGCCTTGCCGTCGTTCGCGATCCTGAAGGCGCGATCCTGCGCCCCGGCGCTCGGCTCCACCCCCGGCTTGGGAAAGCGGTAGCGGAACAGCTTGTCCTTCAGGTGATGGGTCGGATGGAGGAAAGCCCCGCCGCCGCCGCACACGATATAGTGGCGGGCGGGGCGTTCCGGATCGTCGTCATGTTCGACGTAGCGGCAATAATGATGGCTGTCGCCGGTCAGCACGACCTTGAGCTTGTGCCCCATCGGCGCCCCGTTTTCGGGCCAGCCCGCCTCGCGGTTTTCGCGCGCCTCGGGCATCTGCGCCAGGCCGGCGAGCCGCTCGAGATAGGAAAAGCTCTCGAACTTCTTGTCGGGATCTTTCGGGTCGACATAGGCCCAGGCCGGATCGGCGACGCACAGGATCAGCTTCGATCCCGGGTTCATCCAATAGGCCGCGGCGTGCTGGAAATAGTCGATCTGGGGCTGGTCGATATAGCCTTCCAGCTGGCTGTCGGTGCCCCACACCCACCAGTCGCCGGGAAGCTCGATCGCGAAGTAGCTGCGCGTCTGCTGGGTCCGGCGGCCGCCGATCACCTTGCCCTGGCGGCTGATGCCGAGGTCGATCCCGGGCCGCGCCAGCCGGCGCCGGCAGAACAGGCCGAAGAAGGAGTTGAGCCCGTCGTACCAATCGTGATTGCCCGGAATGGCATAAAGGTGCGGCTGCTCGCTCTCCTCCCACTTGGGTTTCCCGCCCGGCGCGTAGGCTTCGTCGAACGGGCCGATGAAGCGGTCCCGATAATCCTCGCGCGAGGCGGTCGGGTAGACCTGGTCGCCGCCCAGGATGAGCAGCCGGCCGCGCGGCAGCGTGTGGCCCACCAGCGCCGGCTCGGCGGCGAGCCGGGCCATGGCGAAGGTCGATTTCCAGCCGTCTCCGCTATCCGCCAGGAAATCGAACCAGAACGCGCCCGTCTGCGGGTCGCGCGCCCCGGAATAGTCGAATTCGCCGTCCTTCGGCGTGGCCTGGATCGCATTGGCCGCAGCGATCGCTTCGCGCTTGTCCGCGAAATGGCCGAACAATGTGGAAATCGCCGCTCGGACGCCGGTCTTGGCCAGCAGGCGAGGATCATACCATCCCGCCATCGCCATCTTCACCGGTGGTTGCGGGTCTCGTGCGTTGCTCGCCATCTTCCCCTCCCGACTGAAGGAGAAGGCTAACTCAAGTCTTCGAGTCGTGCGAGGATATTGCGCCGAAAAGGATAGAATTCATTTCTCTGGGAATTCGAGGGCGTCACTGGCGCTTTTCTATTCGCCGCTTTCGCTTTCGTCCCTCCACCAGGTCTCGACATCGCCATTCAGCTTCACGGTCACCGGCATTCCGTGGCGGTCGACCGCCTTTCCCGCGGCCACTCGGATCCACCCTTCCGACGCACAATATTCCTCGACGTCTTCCCGCTCCCGTCCCTTGAACCGGATTCCGACTCCGCGCCGCAGCGCCTCCATGTCGAAATGCTGGCTCTTCGGGTTGTTGGAGAGGCGGTCGGGGGGCGGCGTATCGTCGGCCATGGGCGATCCTTCGAATTGGTCCTGGCGCTCCTTAGCGCGTCACATCCTCGCGTCCAGCCATCCAGCACGGATCCCAGCCCGGCTCGGGTCCGAATCGCTGGACCAGGAAATCGACCAAAGCCCGCACCCGGGCGGTAACCGCCCGGCCCGGCGGCATCACCGCGTGGAGCGCGCCTTCCTCGAGCGCGAAATCGCGAAGGATCACCTCGACTCCTTTGTCCTCGATCGCCGGGGCGGCGATGAAGCTCGGCAGGATGCAGATGCCGACTCCGGCGCGCGCGGCGGCGAGCAGCATCTCGCCATTGTTGGTTCGGATCCTCGGCCTGATCCGCACCGTCTCCCAGCGGCCGCCGCTCTCGAAGCGCCACTGCTCGTTGCCGTAGGCGAGGATGACGTGGTCGGCGAGGTCGGCCGGACGGCCCGGACGCCCGTGCGCCGCGAGATAGGCCGGGCTGGCGACGACGCACTTGCGCACCGGAGCGATCCGCCGCGCGACCAGCGCCGAATCGGCCAGCCGGCCGATGCGCACCGCCAGATCGTAGCCGCCGCCGGCGAGGTCGACCGTCCGGTCCTCGAATTCGATGTCGAGCTCGACCTTCGGGTGCGAGTTCGCGAACGCGGCCAGAGCGGGCGCGAGATGCACGGTTCCGAACGACAGCGGCGCGGTGAGCCGGATCGGACCTGCGATCTGGGTCACCGCCTCGGCCACCACCTCCTGGGCCGCTTCCAGGTCGCCGAGGATGGCCGAGGCGCGGGCGTAATAGGCCTGGCCGATATCGGTCGGCTGCGCGCCGCGCGCGGTCCTCGTCAGCAGACGGGCGCCGAGCCGCTCCTCCAGCCGCGCGACCCGGCGCGACAGGACCGGCTTGGAAAGCCCCATCCGCTCGGCGGCGCGGGCGAAGGAGCCGGTCTCGACCACCCGCACGAAGGCGAGGACGTCGATCAGATCGGGCGAGGAGTGTTCCATATTTCGCAACGCTGCAATACCGGATACCGGCCTATCGGCAACGCACATAGGCACCTAGATCGGGCTCTGCAATTCCTCCGAAAGGAAATGAGATGACCACCGCCCTGATCGTCACCAGCAGCGCCAACGGCGAAGCCTCGGTCTCCAGCCGCCTCGCCGCGACTCTCGCCGAGCGGCTTCGCGAAGCCGATCCGTCCGCGCACATCCTGCTGCGAGACGTCGGCTCCGATCCGCTGCCCCACCTGACCGCCGACACGGTCGCCGCGATCAAAAGCGAGCCGGCGACGGAGGCGGAGCTTGCCGCTCGGGCGCTTTCGGATTCGCTGGTCGAGGAGCTGGCGGCGGCCGACATCCTGGTCATCGCCTCGCCGATGTACAATTTCGGCATGAGCTCGACGCTCAAAGCCTGGTTCGACCACGTCCTTCGCGCCGGAGTCACCTTTCGCTACACCGCCGAGGGCCCGGAAGGGCTGATGACGGGCAAGAAGGCGGTGCTGATCGAGAGCCGCGCGGGCTTTTACAGCGAGGGACCCGGGGCGGCGATGGACGGCCAGGAGCCGCACATCCGCAACCTGCTCGGCTTCATCGGTATCGACGACGTGACCGTCATCCGCGCCGAGAAGCTCGCCTTTGGACCCGAAGCCGCCGAGGCGGCGATCGCGCAAGCGAGCGAAGCGCTCGGCCTCTTCGCCGGCGAGACTCTGAAGCTGGCGGCCTGAGATCGCGTCATTGCGAGGAGCGAAGCGACGAAGCAATCCAGCGGCGCTCGAGGCCGCACTGGATTGCTTCGCTACGCTCGCAATGACGCTAAAGAACCATTGGAGACTTCTCATGATCGACATCCGCAAATTCTCGACGATCGGCCACGCCGATCACGGCTGGCTGAACGCCCGCCACCATTTCTCCTTCGCCGATTATCACGATCCGGCGCGCATGGGCTGGGGCGCGATCCGGGTGTGGAACGACGACGAGATCGCCGCCAGGTCCGGCTTCCCGCCGCATCCGCATCGCGACATGGAGATCGTCACCTACGTCCGGCAGGGCGCGATCACCCACCAGGATTCGCTCGGCAACAAAGGGCGCACCGCAGCGGGCGACGTCCAGGTGATGAGCGCCGGCACCGGCGTGAGGCACGCAGAGTATAATCTCGAGGACGAGCAGACGACGCTCTTCCAGATCTGGGTGCTGACCGACAAGCCGGGTGCCGAGCCCGCCTGGGGCGCGGCCAAATTCCCCAAGGCCGATCGTTCGGGCCGCTTCGTCACCCTGGCGAGCGGCTTCGACGGCGACGAGGGCGCGCTCCGGATCAACTCGGCCGCCCGGGTGATGGGCGCGACTCTGGCGGCGGGCGAGACGGCCGAGCTAACGCTCGATCCGTCGCGCCACGCCTATCTCGTCGCCACCCAGGGCCCGGTGGACGTCAACGGCGTCCGCGCGGAGCCCCGGGACGGAGTCGCCATCACCGGCGAGGAGAAGCTGACGATCACCGCGCTCGAAGAGGCCGAGATCGTCCTCGTCGACGCGCGCTAAAGGCTCCCCTCCCTGGAAGGGAGGGGCCGGGGGTGGGTAGCGCCGTCAGGCGCTCCGAACACCAAGGCCCGAGGGCGCGCTACGCGCGCACCCACCCCTAATCCCCTCCCTTGCAGGGAGGGGACAACTAAGTCTCCGTATCCTCGATCCGTTCGCGCCGCACCACGCGGCGCGGCGCCTCGTCGTCGCGCTCGACATAGACCGTGCGCCGCCGGCCGTCGCGGAAGAGCGGGACGAGGCCGAGCAGGCCAAGCAGCCCGAGCAGGCCCCAGGGGAAGCCCTCGCGCTGGCGGTAGCTCAGGGCGACGTCGTTGGCGAAGGGGTCGGCCGGGTCGGCGAAGCCGTTGGGATAAGCGACGTCGGGCTGGATCGTCGTCACCGGCGGCGGAGGCGGGGCCGTCTGCACCTGCGGCGTGACGACCACCGGCTGGGCCGGCTCGACCGTCACCGTGCTCGACGAGGAGGGCGGCGAAGCGGGCTCGATCGGCGGCGCAGGCTCGACCTTCGTGGTGGAGGATGGGGCGGGGGCCGGCTCGGTGCTGTTCTGCGCCGCGGCGGGCCCGGCCAGCGCGAGGGCGAGGGCCGCTGCGGCGGCGAGGCTGGGCTTCATGGCGTGTCTCTCCATTTTGTGACGCTCCTGCAACAAGTTCGGCGGCCGGCGCCGGTGCTTCAAGCACCATATTCCGCCTGCCGTCCCGGGAAAACAAGTCGTCGCACGTCGCTCGGTCGGCGCTTCCCACGTCCCGGCCTTTGCGACACTATACCGCCAGCGGGTGGGGTTGTTCCCGCTGGGCGTATCGTGGGGACTGTTTCAGTGGCGATGTATGTGTACTCGACCGACGGCGAGCCCGTCGGCTTTGTCTTCGAAACCACCATCTACGATCTGGAAGGCTCGCCGCTCGGGCGGATCGTCGGCTGCCGCGTGCACCGGTTCGACGGCACCTATGTCGGCGAATGGTTCCGCGACATGGTCGTTCGCCGTCCGCAGGGCCGGCCGCGGATCATCCCGCCGGCGCCGACGCCCTCGCGCCGTCCACCGATCGCCGCCTCTTACCGGCTGAGGGCGGTCGTCGATTACGGCTATCAGGACGCCTTTCCCTCTTTGCGCGAAACCGGCTATCTGCGCGAAGCGGCCGAATAGGGAACCGCGGCGCGAAAGCGCGAGTTAAAAGGCCAAGGGTCTGGACCCATAACCGGAGACAGCCGTGACGGGCTGGCATTTGTTGTCTGGCAAGGAGGAAGAAGGGAGCGATGCTTGATGCATCGTGACCGCCGCGCCGACGCCGCCAGGCGGCAAAGGACAGCCCGCCGCTTCGCGGTCGGCCGGAGGCCGATCCCGGCCGCCTCCGGTTATGGGTCCAGACCCTAAGGTGGCGAGCGTGAATATGATCCTGGTCGTCGACGACGACCCCCTGGTCCGCGCGACGATTGTCGGCGCGCTGCACGAGCTCGGCTATCAAACCGGCGAGGCCGCGGACGGCGAGGCCGCGCTGGCCGCGCTTCGCGCCGCCGAGCCGCCGAGCCTGGTCATCCTCGATTATGTCATGCCCGGCATGGACGGCGCCGAGGTCGCGCGCCAGATCGCCGCGATCGATCCCGATCTTCCGATCGTCTTCTCGACCGGCCATGCCGCGCTCCGCGCGCTTCGCTCGGCGGCCGGCGAGGAGGCCGCGGTGCTGGAAAAGCCCTTCACCCTCGACGAGCTCGACGATCTGCTGCGCGAACGCCTCGTCGAACGGCGCCGCGGGCGGGCCGCCTGAGGTCATAGGGAGCGTTGCCAGCGCGCGGCGCGCTTGGCAGAGGAAGGGCGCCTTCCTTTGGAGTGTTGATTCGATGCGCCTCGTTCTCGCCGCCGCTCTGCTCCTTGCCTCCGCCGCCGCCGCCGCCGCCCAGGAAACGCCGCGCGGCCGCGACGCTCCAGGCTCCGCGCGGCCGCCTTCCGCCACCGCCCACCGCGACGCGCTCATCGCCGATGTCGAGGATGCCTGGGTGCGCCCGCCGGTCGATGAGCATACTTCGGTCAGCCACGGCGCGGTGACTCTCCGGGGCGGCGCGCGCATCGCCTACACCGCGACGGCCGGAACGCTCACCCTTCGCGACGACGAAGGCAAGCCGACCGCCTCGGTCTTCTACACGGCCTATACGCGCGACGGATCGGCGCCGGGCAGCCGGCCGGTCACCTTCTTCTACAATGGCGGGCCCGGCTCCGCGA
This sequence comes from Alphaproteobacteria bacterium, assembly GCA_005883305.1. Lineage (NCBI taxonomy): Bacteria > Pseudomonadati > Pseudomonadota > Alphaproteobacteria > Alphaproteobacteria bacterium. Next base: position 115,270 of record VBAC01000001.1, read on the forward strand.
CGGTGTGGCTGCACATGGGCAGCTTCGCGCCGGTGCGGGTCTCCACCGCCAATCCCGAATATATCCGGCCGGCCCCCTACGGCTTCGGCGCCAACCCGGATTCGCTGATCGACGCCAGCGATCTCGTCTTCGTCGACGCGATCGGCGCCGGCTGGTCGCGGCCCTTGGGCGAGAAGACCGGCCGCGACTTCTGGGGCGTCGACCAGGATGCCGACGCCTTCGCCCGCGCCGTCCAGCGCTACGTCACCCTCAACAACCGCTGGACCTCGCCCAAATTCCTGTTCGGCGAAAGCTACGGCACTCTGCGCAACGGCGCAGTCGCCGCCTTGCTCGAGCAGCGCGGCCTCAGCCTCAACGGCATCGTCTACCTCTCCACCATTATGAATTACGGCGTTCGCCAGCCCGGCTACGACCAGAATTACCTGACCCTGCTGCCGAGCTACGCGGCGACCGCCTGGTATCATAATCGGCTGCAGAACCGGCCGGCCGATCTGGAGGTGTTCCTGACCGAGGTCCGCGCCTTCACCAGCGGGCCCTATGCGGCTGCGCTGGCGCGTGGCTCGACGCTGCCGGCGGACGAGGCGCAGGCGATCGCGCGCCAGATGTCGGCCTATATCGGCATCAGCGCCGATTATATCCTCCGCTCGGACTTGAGGATCAGCCTGTCGCACTTCGAAACCGAGTTGCTGCGCGACCGGCGCCTCGTCGTCGGCCGCCTCGATTCGCGCTATTTGCTGACGCCGGACGACGCCAATGCCGACAGTCCGCCCGACGATCCCGCCTCGACGGCGATCTCCGGCGCCTTCATCTCCAGCTTCATGGATTATTCGGGCCGGACGCTCGGCTATCACAGCGAGATGCCCTACCGGATCTCGGCCCGCGGCGACGACTGGCGCTGGGACTGGCAGCATCGGGCGCCGGGGGACCGCCAGCCCCAAATCTCGCCCAATACCGCCGTCGATCTCGCCTACACGATGCGCACCAACCCCTATCTCAAGGTGCTCTTCCTCAACGGCTATTACGACATGGCGACGCCATTCTACGGCACCGAGTTCGACGTCTCGCACATGCTCCTGAACGAGCAGCTCGCCCGCAACGTCAGCTTCCGCTACTACCAGTCGGGCCACATGATCTATCTGCACCCGGAGGCGCTCGCCCGGATGCACGACGATCTCGCCGCCTGGTATCGCGAGACGGTGGGCACGGCGGCTTCCGGGCGTCCCCCAATCCGCCCCGGAGCGCAGGGGGCAAGGCCGTAGCCGCCCCGCGCGCAAGCCCGCAGGCTTGCGCCGCGGAGCAGGCAGGCCGGCCGACAGGTCGGCATCGCCGAACCTGATCGACGTCACGGCACGATGGTGCCGTGACGGACCGGCACATCAGCCCTTCGCCAATATATCGCTCTGGTGCCGGTGGTGCCAGGCGAACACCGCGGCGGCGCCGCGGTGCGGGCTCCACGCCTCGGCAAGGGCGCGCACGGCTTTCTCCGTGGGCTTGGCGTCGAGGCCCATGATGTTGCCGATCTCGATCTGGACGGCGAGGTCGCCTGCCGGGAAGACGTCGGGCCGCGCTTCGGCGAACAGCAGGTAGATTTCGGCGGTCCAGCGGCCGATGCCCTTGACCGCGGTGAGATGGGCGATCGCTTCCTCGTCGTCGGCGGGGAGCTTGTCGAAATCGAGCCGGCCGGAAAGCACTTCTTCGGCGAGGCTCTTGGCGTAGGCGATCTTCTGGCGCGAGAGGCCGGCGGCGCGCAAATCCTCTTCGCTGGTCCGCGCCATGTTGGCGGGGTCGCCCGCGCCGCCGGTCGTCGCCTCGACCCTGGTCCAGATCGCGGCGGCCGCCTTGATCGACACCTGCTGGCCGACGATCGCGCGAAGCAGGGTCACATAGCCGCGCTCGCCGATCCGCGGGGCCGGCAGGCCGACCCGCTCGAGCGCCGCGGCGAAGGCCGGCTCGATCGCTCCGAGCGCCTTCAGCGACCGTTCCAGTTCCTCCGCCGTGATTCCCATACCTTGCGCTCCTTTCGGCGGCCTAACTGAATCGACGTTCAGCGTAATTCACTTATTTCGCTCGGATATCCCTTGCCCGTCACCCCCGCGAAAGCGGGGGTCCAGCTTCATTCTTGTAGGCGATTGAAGAAGCTGGATTCCCGCTTTCGCGGGAATGACGATGAAAATTGAATGTCGAACCGACCTAGCATAGGGCGCGCGACAAGCCTCTCATTTCTTGCGTCCAGGAAGCCTTATGCCCAGCCTCGTCATCGTCACCCGCGACGGCACCGAACGCGTCGTCGAGGCGCGCCCCGGCTGGAGCGTGATGGAGAATATCCGCGACAACGGCTTCGACGAGCTGCTCGCTCTGTGCGGCGGCTGCTGCTCCTGCGCGACCTGCCATGTCCACGTCGATGCCGAATGGTTCGAAAAGACCGGCCCGCGTAAGATGGACGAGGACGATCTGCTCGATACGTCGGATCACAAGACCGAGCTGAGCCGCCTGTCCTGCCAGATCGAATTCCGCCCGGAGCTGGACGGCCTCAGGGTGACGATCGCCCCGGAGGATTAGGGCCGACTGAATTAGAAGTTCACCCTTGGACTGCGAATTTCAAAGGAGTGGACTGCGAATTTCAAAGGAGTCATCCCGGCGAAGGCCGGGACCCATGAACACTTTGGATGCAGGAGAAGCGCAGGCTTACGCCTTTTCCACCGAACGCCAAGTTCATGGGTCCCGGCCTTCGGGGGCCCCGCAAAGTAGTACTTTGCGGGGTGCCCCTTCGCCGGGATGACTCGGTAATTGTCGCCAATCCAGGCAAGCCAATTGAATACGGACCTAGGCGACGTTGGCCGCGTAGAGGGCGATTGCGGCGGCGTTGGAGACGTTGAGGCTTTCGATTCCGCCGATCGGCAGGCGCGCCAGAGCGTCGCAATGCGCCTCGGTATTGTGGCGCATGCCTTCGCCCTCGGCGCCGAGCACAAGCGCCACGCGCGCCGGGCCGAGCGCGTCGGCCAGGTTCATCTCCGCCGCTCCGGTCAGCCCGATCCGCCAGAAGCCGGCTTCGGCCATCTCCTCGAGCGCGCGCGCCAGGTTGACGACCCGAACCCACGGCATCGTCTCGAGCGCCCCGCTCGCGGCCTTTGCCAGCGCCCCGGATTCGGGCGGCGCGTGGCGGTCCTGGGTCACCACGCCGAGCGCGTTGAACGCCGCGGCCGAGCGCAGGATGGCGCCGACATTGTGCGGATCCGTGACCTGATCGAGCACGACGAGCGGCCTTCGGTCTTCCGCCTGGTCGAGCAGGTCCGCGAGGAGCAGGTCGTCGAGCCGCTCGACCTCGGCGACGACGCCCTGGTGAGGCGCGTCGCGCGGGACCATCCGGCCGAGATCGGCGACATCGGAAAAGACGACCGGGATCGATCCGAAATCGAGCGCCGCCGCGGCCTCGCGGGTCGCCCAGATGCGGTGGATTTCGCGGTCCGGATTGGCGAGCGCGGCGGCGACCGCGTGGCGGCCCCAGAAGCGGGGCCGGTTCTCGGCCTTGGTCGCCTGGCGGGCCTTGCGTCGCATGCCGCCGCAATGGCGTTCGCCGGCCTTCGTGGCAAGCGTTGACACCGCTCCGCCCTTTCGCCAATGGAGCCGCCTTCCTATGTCGACCCCTCTGGACAGGTGGCCGAGTGGTTAAAGGCAGCAGACTGTAAATCTGCCCGGGTTTCCCGTACGCTGGTTCGAATCCAGCCCTGTCCACCACCTTCTAGGCGAGCGGCGAATAGGCTCCGCCCATCGCCTTGAACAGGTCGATCGCCGCCTCCAGCCGCTCCTGATGGGCGACGGCGCGGGCGTCCTCGGCCGCCACCAGCCGCTGCTCCGCGTCGAACAGGCTCTGCAGGTCGGTTTCGCCTTCCATATATTGCAGCCGCGCCAGCCGTGCCGTGACTCGCGCTTCCTCGACCACCTGAAGCAGCAGCGCTTCGCGGGCACGGGCGCGATCGACCGCCGACAGGGCGTTTTCCGTTTCGGCAAGGGAAGTGAGCAGGACGAGCCTGTAAAGCTCGACGCTTTCCACCTGCTGGCCGGCCGCGAATTCCAAATTGCCGCGCAGCTGGCCGCGGTTGAAGATCGGAGACAGCAAGCCTGCGCCGAGCGAGACGGTCGCGGCGAGCGGCCCGGACAGGCTCGCTGCCTGGCCGATGCCGCTGGCGCTGAGGCTGAGTTGCGGAAAGAAAGCGCGCCGCGCCGCGTCGACGTCGCCCCCGGCCGCGTCGATCCGGGCCTCGGCGGCGCGGATGTCCGGGCGCCGCACCAGCAACTCCGGTGGCGGGGCGACCGCCAGGTCCGGCACCTGCAGCGCATCGAGCGGCGAGGGCGTCAGGACGAAACGGGGCGCTTCCTCGCCGATCAGCACCGCCATCGCGGTCCTCGTGCGGTCGAGCGCCTGGGAAAGACGAAGCCGGTCGGTCTGCAGCTCGCGCACCTGGATGGTCTGAAGCCCCAGATCCACCCGCGTCGCATCGCCGGCATTGGCGCGCGCGCGGATGATCCGCTCCAGCTCCACCGCCTGTTCGATGTTCCGGTCGAGCAGGCTGATCCGCGCGGCAAGGGCGGCGCGCTGCACGTAGATCCGCGCCACGTCGCCTTCGACGATCAGCGCCGTGGCGCCCTGGTCGAACTCGGCGGCGCGCAGGCGGTGCCCTTCGGCGCGCCGGCGGGCGCGGTTGGCGCCGAACAGGTCCAGATCGAAGGAGATATCGACTCCGGCGAAGGCGTCGCTGAAGTCGAACGGATCGGAGGTGGTTCGCTCCGTGCGGGTGCCGCTGAGCCCCGCTGACGCGGTGACCAGCGGGAACATCGCGCCCCGGGCAATTCCGAAAAGAGCGCGGGCCTGCTGGATCCGCGCCCGGGCGACGCCGACGTCGCCATTCTGCTGCAATGCGCGGCCGATCAGCCCTTCGAGCTCCTGGGAGCCGAAGGCCGCGCCCAGATTGGCCGGATTGGGTGCCGAGACGCCACCGGAAGCCGCCGGGCCGGGAGCGGGCTGGCTCCACGCGGTGGAGAGCAGTTGCGGCGCGACCTCCAGCTCGACATGGGGCGCGCACGCCCCCGCCGCCAGCGAAAGCACGCACAAGCTCCCGATCCGCATCCTTTGCGCCATGCGCCCGCTCTAACGGACCTTCGGTTAATTTTGGCTAAGCCAGTCGAGCCCGCGCAAACGGCTGCGCTCGATGGTGAGCCGCGCCTTAACCGAGCCTTTAGGTCTCTCTTGTAGCAGCGGCCATCGAGTGGCGAGGCGCATCCCGAGGACATGAACAAGCAGCTTTTTCGGATGGAGGTCATCGACGCCAGCCGGGACAGGCTGGCGGGGACCGTCATTGCCGCCGTTCCGCCTTCCTCGCGCCTCTATACCGGCCTCGTCCTCGCCCTTGCCGCGGTCATCGTCCTTTTCCTCACCCTCGGCAGCTACGCCACCACTGCCCGGGTGCGCGGAATCGTCGCCTATGACGCCGGAATCGCTCGGGTCTATCCGTCCGCCACGGCCGAGGTGAGCCAGATTCACGTCCGCGACGGACAAATCGTGCCCGCCGGAGCGCCGCTTGTGACGCTGTCGCTGGCCCAAGGCGCCGGCGGCGTCGGCGGCCAGCTCACCCAGCTCGCCGCTCAGGACGTCGAGCTCGGGCGCCAGATCGACCTCGGCGCCGACATCAGCAGCGCCGAGCTGCGCGGCCTTCAGCAGCAGCGGCAGAGCCTGGCGGCGGCGATCGGCTCGCTGGAGCGCCAGCGCCGAATCGCCTCCGGACAAGTCACCCTCGCCCAGTCGGCGGTGCGGCGCGCGTCGCAGCTCGCCGGCGAGGGTGCGGGCAGCCAGCGTCAGGTCGAGGACAGCCGCTCGGCCCTGCTCGCTCGGCAGGCGGAGCTCGAATCGCTCAACGAGCGGATCATCAGCCAGCGCGAGACTCTCCAGACCACCGAGGCGCAGATCGCCCAGCGCTCGCTCGAGGGCGGGCGAACGCGCTCGGTCCTCACCGCCCAGCGCGCGGCGATCGCCGAGCAGCGCGCCCAGCTGATGCGCACCGACCGGCTGGTTCTCACCGCGCCGATCGGCGGCGAGGTCGGCGACGTCAGCGTCGAGGTCGGCCAGCATGCCCGCCCCGACCGCTCGCTGGTGACGATCGTGCCCCGGGGGAGCCGCCTCGAAATCTGGGTCTATGCGCCCTCGCGCGCGGTCGGGTTCGCCACGCCCGGCCAGCAGGTGCGCCTCTTGTTCGACGCCTTCCCGTACCAGAAATACGGCGCCGGCCGCGGCACCGTGACGGCGGTGTCGCGAGTCGCCACCGAGCCGACCAATATCGATTCCAACCTCGGAATCGAGGAGCCGGTCTTCCGCATCCGCGTCCGGATCGACGAGGTCGCCCCCCGAATCCCCGCGGACCGCCGCACTCTGCGCCCGGGAATGACCCTCACAGCCAACCTCGTGCTCGAGCGCCGAAGCCTGTGGGAAGTGCTGTTCGATCCGGTGATCGGGGCGTTGAGCTCGTGAGCGGGATCGAATGGCCCTGGTCGCAGCGTATGCAGCCGCTGCTTCAGTCGGAGGCGGCGGAGTGCGGGCTCGCGTCGGTCGCCATGATCGCGCTTCATTACGGCCACCGGGTCAACCTCAGCGGCCTCAGGCAGCGTTATCCGACCTCGATCAAGGGCACGACGCTCGAGGAGCTGATGGGCATCGCCGCCGATCTCGAGCTTGCCCCGCGCGCCGTGCGGCTCGAGGTCGACGAGCTCGACAAGCTGCAGAAGCCCGCGATCCTTCACTGGGACCTCAACCATTTCGTCGTCGTCGAATCGAGCGACTCGAAGCGCGCGACGATCCTCGATCCGGGGCGCGGGCGGCGGATCATGCCGCTGGCCAAGCTCGGGCGCCACTTCACCGGAGTCGCGCTCGAGCTGACTCCGACCGCGGACTTCAAGCCCATCGAGGCGCGCAACCGCACGCGCCTCAGCAGCCTGTGGAGCCGGCTTTCCAACTATCAGGGCCCGTTCACCCAGATCCTGCTGCTCTCGCTTCTGATCCAGGTCACCGCCCTCATCACTCCCTTCTTCATCCAGCTGGTCGTCGACGAGGCGGTCGGGCAGGGCGACACCAACCTGCTCGCGGTCCTGTTCATCGGCTTCGCCGTCGTCTTCGCGCTCGCCGGAATCACCCGGGCGCTTCGCGACTGGGTGGTTCTGACGCTCGGCGAATCCCTGTCCTTCCAGCTCGGCGGCAACGTCGTGCGCCATCTCGTGCGGCTTCCGCTCGGCTATTTCGAGCGCCGCCACGTCGGCGACCTCCTGTCGAGGATCGGCTCGATCCAGCCGATCCAGTCGCTGCTGAGCAAGGGGATCGTCAACCTGCTGATCGATTCGGCCCTGCTGGTGACCACCGTGATCGTCATGTCGATCATCAGCCTGAAGCTGACCGGCATCGTCCTCGCCATGACCTTGTTCTACGTCCTCTTCGTCCAGCTCCTCTATCCCGGCCTCAGGCGCCGGACCGAGGAGGAGCTGATGGCCCGCGCGAATGAGGAAACCTACCTCATGGAGACGATGCGCGCGATCCGCGCGATCAAGCTCCACGGCCACGAGGCGATGCGCGAGAATGGCTGGCGCAACCGCTACGCCGAGGTCATCTCGGCCGCCTACAAGGCGCGTCTCGTCGACATCAAGATCGACCTCGCCGAGGACATGCTGTTCGGCCTCGCCTTCCTGATGACCGTCTATTTCGGCGCTCTGGCGGTGATGAGCCAGGAGCTGACGGTCGGCCTCCTGCTCGCTTTCCTCGCCTATCGAAGCAGCTTCACCTCGAGCGCGACCTCGCTGATCGGCCAGTTCCAGAAATGGCGCCTGCTCGGAGTCCACCTCGACCGCCTCGGCGACATCGTCGGCGAAGCCAAGGAGGAAATCCGCGCCGCCGCCCCCCGCCAGGGCCTGCTTCCCGGCCCGACCGTGCGCCTCGAGGGGCTGACCTTCGCCTACGGCCCGGCCGAGGCGCCGATCCTCGACAAGGTCGATCTGGAGATCCCCGAGGGCAGCTTCGTCGCCATCGTCGGCCCTTCGGGCTCCGGCAAGACGACCCTGATGCGGATCCTGCTCGGGCTTCTCCAGCCGAGCTCGGGCAAGGTGCTGATCGACGGCGTCCCGCTCGGCCCTGCCACCGTCGCCGCCTGGCGCGGCCGGATCGCGGCGGTCATGCAGGACGATTATCTGCTGACCGGAACGCTCGCCGACAACATCTCCTTCTTCGATCCCTTTCCGGACCAGCCGGCGATCGAGCACGTGTCGCGCCTCGCCCGAGTCCACGACGACATCGCCAAGATGCCGATGGCCTATCACAGCCTGATCAGCGACATGGGCGCCGCGCTGTCCTCCGGCCAGCGCCAGCGCATCCTCCTCGCCCGCGCCCTCTATCGCGATCCCGATGCCCTCTTCCTCGACGAGGGCACCGCCAATCTCGATCCCGCGACCGAGGCGCAGATCGTCGCCATGCTCGGCAAATTGCAGGTGACCCGGGTGGTCATCGCCCACCGCCCCGCCCTGGTCGAGAAAGCGGACATCGTGCTGAGGCTGGAAGGCGGCAAGATCGTTCAGGTCACGCGTGCCGAGCGCGCTCAGCGGACCTTCGTCACCACTCCGTCGCCGTCGACGACCTGACCTTCATCTCGATCTCGACGATGGATTCCATCGGCAGCACCTGCAGCATCTTGCACAGGCGCGGGTCGAAGAAGTCCCTGAGGATCGGCGGCCGTTTCGAAGCGAAGTAGAATTCGGGATCGGCGCCGACGTCCGCGTCGGCGGTGAGCTTGAGCTCGTCCTTCCGGGTCACGTCCTCGATGATGCAATAAGCGTGGGTGATGCCGAGCCGGCGCAGGCTGTAGGCCCGGTGATAGCCGTTCTGGAGCAGCACGCGCGATCCGCTGCGGATCGCGCTCAGGAAGTTGGATCCGAAGCCGACCATGATGCCGACCATCGCCGCGACCGGCCCGCTGCTGTCGAGGCCCTCGATCTCTGCCGGACGAAGCAGCCGCGGCTCATGCGCCCGGAAATCGGTCGAGCGGCTGGTGAAGAGGAATCGGTCGCCGGAAAGGCGCTGGATCCGAACGTCCGGCAGATCGCGCTCGAGCGGCAGGCAGAAGCGGAACAGGGTCTCGTCGTCCGGCTCGGGCCCGAGCGTCGCGGCCAACCGGTCGGTGAAGCTGTGCTCGACGCTGTTTTGCGAGACCACCAGCTTGTCCAGCTCGACCCGTGCGAAGGTGAAGGGAAGATTGTCGAACGAGGCGCGAAACCACGGGCTCGCGCACACCGCGTCGACCAGCGGCTGAAGAGCGCCGTCCAGAGGCAGACATTCCACCTCTTCGGCGATTCCCGCCTCGCTCTGCTCAAGATCGTAATAGAGATCGTTCGCGGCCCGCCATTCCTCGGTCAGCTTTCGCGGATCGGCACCGCGCCCGCCCACGACCTTGTGGGCGACGAACTCGAGATAATCGCTGAGGTGCGGCTGGCCGAGCAGCCAGGCCATCTCGCAGGCGGCTTCCTGCTTGGCGCTCGGCGCGGCGATCGGCTTGTGGCGCAATGCGGCCCCCATTGATGCTGCTGCCCTCTCGGGGCGGCCCGGTCTGCCTTAGCGCGGCACCGGTTTGGAATTGGTGAAAATGGGCCGGGGCCGCATCGGCGGCCCCGGCGACCGGGTCTTAGTAGCAGCGATTCTTCGACCGCTTGGACTTCGACTTCTTGCTCTTGCTCTTCTTCGACTTGCTCTTGTGCGAACGGCTGCCGCCGCCGCCGCAGCTGCCGCCCTTGCGGCCGCCGCCGCCCGCGCCATAGACCTGGCTCAGTTCGTTCGTGTCGAGATCGCGCATTTCGAGGACTCCCTCTTCATATCCAGCGGCTTCTCACCGCGGCCTCGAAAAATATCTCGGCCGGCGTCGTCCCGCACATGATTGTTATGGTTACTGAATCCCAAATCAGGACAGCCGGCCCGGATGTCCCGGCGAAGCCGGCGCGTCTTAAGACCTTGGAAAGCCCGGCGGACGTACACTCTGCTGTCCGGAAATGGTTTCCGGGGGATGCCGATGCTTGCCATTCAGATCCGGGCCTATGCCTTGCTGATCGCCTGCCTGCTGGTGGTGGACGCGGCTGCCTTCCATGGCGAGTACCGTCAGGAAGTGGGCGGAAGGATGCTGCGGGTTCTTTCCGCGATCTCACCGGCCCATTGGAGCGTCGGATCCGGGCGCGACTGGCGCAATCCGGGGCGCCGGCGAGGCTGAACCGTCGCGGAGCAACGAGCGCCGCTTTCCCAATGCATTCTGCGAATACGGCTCTATGCTCCGGTGCGATGAGTGCGGAGCAGGCCAGCCGGATCGGGGAGAGTGGAGCGATCGTCACGGCGGCAGGATCGCTTCCCGCCACCTTGTTCGCCTTCGCCCGCACTCTGTCCGTCCGCCGTCGCCGTCAGCTCGTCGTCGTGACGGCGATGATGCTTGCCGCCGCAGTCGCGGAGATGGTGACGATCGGCGCGGTGCTTCCCTTCGTCGCGCTGATCTCGGACCCGGCCCGCGCCGTGCATCTTCCAGGATACGGCCTGTTCCTGGCCATCGCCGGGGGCGCGGATGAAAGAGAGCTCGCCTTGCGCGCGACCATCCTCTTTGCCGGGGCAATCGGGCTTTCCACCCTGGCGAGGCTGCTCATCCATCGCATGACCTACCGCTTTGCCTACGCGCTGGGTCACGAGGTCGGAACGGCCGTCTTCGCCCGAATGCTGCGCCAGCCCTACAGCCTCTATGTGAATCGCAATTCCGCCGTGGTTCTCGCTGCAGTCGACAAGGTGCAGGTGCTGGTTCACCAGGTCGTGTTGCCCCTGATGCAGGGAGTGACCTCCGCGGCGATGGCGCTCGCGATTATCGGGCTTCTCACCGCCATCGCCCCGGCGGCCGCAGGGGCAGCTTTGCTCGCCGCTTTGGCCTATCTCGCCGTCGGCTATGCGCTTGCCCGCCGCCTTCGGGCCGAATCGCGAACGATCGCCGCGCTGGCATCGGCGCGAATGCAGGCCGTCCAGGAGGGATTGGGAGCGATCCGGGACATCCTGCTGGACCACAGCCAGGAGGTGTTCGAGGCGCAATTCCGCCGTCTCGATCACGCTTATCGGCGCGCTCAGACGACGGTTGGGATCGCTGCGGCTACGCCGCGTTATGTGCTCGAGGCGGCCGGGATCGTCGTCATCGCATTGATCGCCCTTGAGATGAGCCAAGGTTCCGGGGGGATTTCCGGAGCGCTGCCGATTCTCGGTGCGCTGGCGCTGAGTGCTCAGCGCTTGCTCCCCTTGCTCAATACGGCGCATGTCGGGTGGACTCAGGCCAGCGGGCATCGCCAGTCCATGGCCGATCTGTTGGCATTGCTGAGCACCGAGACGGTCGTCAGTCGGCGCATCGCGGATCCGAAGCCGTTCACGACCGATATCGAGTTCGATCAAGTCAGCCTGCGCTGGCCCCGGGGGGAGCAATCGTTGCGAGCCGTGAGCCTGACGATCGCCAAGGGCGAGCGTATCGGCTTGGTCGGCAAGACCGGCAGCGGCAAAAGCAGCCTCCTCGACCTTCTGATGGGCCTGATCGAGCCCACGACGGGGGAAATTCGGATCGACGGACGCAAGCTCGACGACGCCGGACGCGCCAACTGGCAGGCGCAGATCGCCCATGTTCCCCAGAACATCTATCTCGCCGATGCGTCCGTCGCCGCGAACATCGCCTTCGCGGAGGCGGAGATAGACATGGCGCGGGTGCGTGAGGCGGCACAACGAGCGCAAATCCACGACTTCATCGAGCGCCTGCCGAATGGCTATGCGACGTTCGTCGGAGATCGCGGATCCTGGCTGTCGGGCGGCCAGCGTCAGCGCATCGCCATCGCCCGGGCTTTCTACAAGCGGGCCGACGTGCTGATTCTCGACGAGGCGACCGGCCATCTCGACCGCGAAACCGAGAATGCGGTGGTGAGGGCGGTCGCCGCGGCAGGGCCGGACGTCACCATAGTCTTCGTCGCCCACCGGGAATCCGCGTTGACCCTGTGCGACCGCATTTTGCGCCTCGAAGCCGGACGCCTGTGCGAGGATCCCGCTTCCTACCGCCTGGCGGCGCATTAGGGGACGTATGTTCAGTATCGTCATGCCGCTTTGGAACAAGCGTCGAACGGTCGAAAGCACGATAGCCAGCGTGCTCGGCCAAACGTGGCGGGACTTCGAGCTGGTTGTGGTCGACGACGGTTCCACGGATGGGAGCGCCGAACTGGTTTCGGCCTTCCGGGATCCGCGCGTCAGGGTGCTGACGCAGGCCAATGCCGGTGCCGCCGTCGCCCGCAACGCGGGAATTGAGGCTGCTCGCCACGATTGGATTGCGTTCCTCGATGCGGACGACCTCTGGCTGCCGGATCATCTTGTCGAGCTGGACCGAATCCGGAGCCGGTTTCCCGAGGCGGGGCTTATCGGCACCTCGTTCGTGCGCCGCGGACGCGGAGAGTTCCATCCCCTGCCTCGCGATCCCCCGGAGGTCGCGCTGATCGACTATTTCGCGTTGGAGGCCGGCGGCGCCATGGTCCTGTGCAGCAGCACGGCGGCGATTCCCAGATCGACCTACGCCGCGCTCGGCGGGTTCGGCGATTGGGCTCTGGGCCCGGACAGCGAATATTGGGCCCGGATCGCGCTCGACTTGCCGGTCGCGGCGTCGCGCCGGGTTACCGCCGTCTACCGGCTCGGCACGGGCGGCATGACCGACCGCGCTCTTCGGACGCGGCGGCATGGGCCGCTCCGCGCCCTGGGCGATCTCAACCCACTCATGGGACTGCTGGTCGAGCGCTATCCCGGGATTGCGTGCGCCGACCGGCGGGCATCCATCGATCGCCTGATCGACCGCAGGCTGAAGCTCTGCGTCCGGGGCGCGGCCAAGGCCGGCGACATCGCGGCGTTGCGCGCCGTTTCGCGATTCCTTTCGCGCCCACTGCGCGCGCAAGAGCGGCTCATTCTCGCAATGGCCAGGCTTCCCGCTCCGGCTGCGCGTGCCCTGTACGATCTGGGCTTCGCCGCAAAGGCCCTGATGCGGGGGCTGAGGCGCAGGCTGCCCCATGCGGGATGAAAGCCAGGTCCGTATTCTCTTCTGTATCCCCCGGCTTGTCGGCGGGGGCGCCGAGCGTCAGCTCAGCCAGTTGTTGCCGCGGCTCGTCGAGCGCGGAATCGGCGTATCGCTGTTCAGCCGTCTCACCCGGAACGAGGTGGCGAGCCTGGAGGCGGCAGGGATCGCCTGTTATCCGATCCGGGCCGCCGGCAATCACGATCCGCGGTTGCTCGGCGAACTCGCTGTCGCGGCGCGGCATTCGCGCGCCGCGATCATTCACAGCTGGCTGACGCAGATGGACGTGCTCGGCGGCGCAGTCGCTCTAACCACCGGCAGATCCTGGGTGCTGTCGGAGCGCTTATCGAAGGATGGCTATTATGGAGGCTGGAAGGACAGGCTTCGCCGGTTTCTCGGCCGCTTCGCCGATATTGTCGTCGCTAACAGTGAAGCCGGCCTCGATGCCTGGCCCGGCCATCCCCGGCGGACGATCATCGCCAATGGGATCGACCTGGAGAGGATCGACGATGTCGGCGCAGCGGCATGGCCGATTCGCCGCCCTCTGATCGTAACAATGGCGCGTCTGGAAGCGCACAAGGGAGTGGGTTCGGTGCTGAAGGCCGTTGCCCGGCTTCGGGGGAAATATCCTGATTTGATGCTGGTGATTCTCGGACAGGGCCCGCTGGAAGCCGAACTTAGGGCGCTCGCGGCGGCCCTGGGCATCGAGGACAATGTCATCTTCGCCGGCTTCCGGCCCGACGCCTGGAGCTGGCTGAAGGCCGCTTGCCTGTTCGTCTCGGCAAGCAGCGTCGAAGGACAGCCCAATGCCGTCATGGAAGCGGCGGCGGCCGGGACTCCCCAAGTGCTGTCCGACATCGTCATGCACCGCAATACCGTCGGCGATGGCGGCGCTTTGTTCTTCGAGCCTTCCGATCCCGAAGCGATGGCGGTGGCCATCGCTGAATTGCTTGAAAATCCCGCCTGTGCCCGAGCGATCGTTGCTTCGGCCCGGTCGAGCGTCGCGGATTTCTCCGTGGAGCGCGCAGCCGATCTTTATGCCGCGCTCTACCGGCGAACCGCGAGCGGCTCGCCAATGCCGGAGGCGGGCCGCGGCGCCTCCTGCTCGAGCGCGGCCTGAACCGCCTCCCAGGTCGCGGCGCCGCACTGCTCCCAAGTGAACATCTTCGCGCGCCGGGCGGCCGCATCGCCGAGACGCCGGCGCGCCCCCTCGTCGCCGAGCAGGCGATGGATCTCTGCGGCGATCGCGCCCACGTCATAGGGCTCGACATAGGCCAGCTCGGCCCCGCCCAGTTCCGGCATCGGTTGCCGCGAGGATGCCAGCAACGGGCGGCCGACGCACATCAGTTCAAGCAATGTGACGGGGCAATTTTCGCAGACGGAAAGGAACAGATTGAGCACCGCGCGGCCCGCGAGATCGAAAACCTGCTCCTGGCGGATCTTTCCAAGCAATATGATCTCATGTTCCAGACCGTGCCGGGCTATCGCGTCGCGAACGCGCCGGGCGTAAGGCGGATAAACGGGTCCTGCGAGCACCAGCTTTTCCGGGCGATCCCCGCGCTGGCGCAGGGTCGCCCAGGCTTCGACGAGCTCGAGCTGGGTTTTGTAGGGCTCGATGGCCGACAGATAGAGGACGAACCGCTCCGGCAGACGAGAGGCGATCTCCGGATCGAGCGGCGCCTGGGTCCGTTCGACGCCGTGGCGAATCACGGCCGCCCGGCCACACCGGCTCCCGACCAGCTTCTCGGCCACCCGCCGGCCATGGTCGGAAATGAAGATCACGTAATCGGCGCGGCGCATCGCCCAGCCTTGAACGAACCAGAGCAGCCAATGGCGCAGGCGCATCCAGCCCGGTCGGTACCGGCGCCGCGCCTCCCGGTCGAACGGAAGCATGTTCTGGAAGGTGACCACCCTCCTTGCGCGTCTGGGCAGCGACACGTCGAAGCTGCCCCCGCAGTTGAACACGACGTCGAAATCCCGGCGCCGATTCCAGAAGAAGCGAAAGAAGAAAAAACCGATCACGAAGCGCGGGATCGGCAGCCTCGCCCATCGTGGGGCCGGAATCCAGTCGACGTTGGCGGCGCCCGGTACGCTACCGCACTCCCCTTCATGGGCAAGGACGGAAAGACTGAGGTCGGGCCGGGATGGAAAGGCCGCAACGATGTTGCGAACATAGGCGATACCGCCTCCGCGGCGTGCGGCCAATGCGCTTAGGAGGATTTTGGTCATGGCCTCCTTCATCGCACTCGAGGCTTGCCCGCGTAAAGCGGACAAAAGGCCCATCTATTGCTCGCGGAACGCCGTCTCGCGGATGCGGGTGATCGGGGTCAGCAGATATTGCAGGATGGTCCGCTTCTCGCCGAGCAGGTCGACTTCGGCGACCATGCCGGCACCGATCGGCAGCGCCTGGCCGCCGGGCGCGCGAAGCTCGGCCTGATCGGTTCGGACCCGGACGATGTAGAAAGTCTCGCCGGTCCGCTCCTCGGCCACGGCGTCGGGCGAGATGCCGACCACTCGGCCTTCGAGCACTCCGTAGATCGAGCGGTCGTAGGCGGTGATCGCCACCCGCGCATGCTGGCCGAGATGGACGAAGGCGATATCGTCCGGCTTGACCCGCGCCTCGATCAGCAGCGTGTCCTCGGAAGGGACGATCTCGACGATCGGCTCGCCGGCGCGAAGCGTGCCGCCCCGGGTGGTGACCAGCACCCGGTTGACTCGCCCGGGCAGCGGCGCGCGCAGCACGGTCCGCTCCAGGCGATTGGCAAGGCCGGGCAGGGCGCGCTGGCGCGCGGCAAATTCGGCCTGGGCCGTCGCGAGCTCGGTGGCCGCCTGGGCGCGCCATTCCTGCTGCGCCTGGGCGAGCGTGGATTGGGCCTCGGCGACCCCGCCGCGGGCGCGGCTGACGGTCTCGGCCGCGGCCTGCATCTCGTTGCGCGCGATATCGGCGGCGCTCTGCGCCTGGACGAGGCTCAGGCGCGGCTCGATTCCGCCCTCCACGAGCGGGCGCAGGAGGTTGGCCTCGTCGCGCCTCTGTTGATAGGCGTCGGTGCGGGCGCGGTAGGTTGCCTCGGCCTCGGCGACGCTTCGCTCGACCTGGGTGAGCCGCGCCCGGGCCGCTCCGACGATTGAGGCGAGATCGCCCATGCGCGAGGCGTGAAGCGCCTGCTCGATCCTGATCTGGTCGAGAAGCGCGGGGACGCGGGTGGCAGGGTAAGCGGGCTCCCGCCCGGTGATCTCGGCCTCCAGCCGGGCGATCTTGATGTTCAGCGCGCTCACCGTCGCTTCGCCGCTGCCGAACTCGGCGCCGGTCTGGGTCGGGTCGAGCCGGATGAGGACGTCGCCGGCGCGGACCTGCTGGCCCTGGCGGACGAGGATGTCCTGCACCACGCCGCCTTCGAGGTTCGAAACCACCTGCAGCCTTGAGCTCGGCACGACGCGGCCCTGGCCGCGTACCGTCCGGTCGAGCTCGGTGAGCGCGGCCCAGACGAAGAAGGCGCCCATGAAGGCGACGATGAACCACAACAGCATGTTCGACGCCGTGCGCGGCTTGATCCGCGTCGTCAGGTCCTCGAGATGGGTCCCGTGCATGAGGCTATGCCGCTTTCGGCCGCATGATCTGCTTCAGCACATTGTCGCGCGGGCCGTCGGAGACGACCTTGCCCTTGTCCATCAGGATGATGCGCTGGACCAGCTGGAGCAGCGGAGGGCGGTGCGTGATGAGGATCAGGGTGCGGCCCTTCAGCTCCTCCTGGAGCCGCTGGATCAGAGCGCCTTCGGTCTGCGCGTCCATCGCGCTGGAAGGCTCGTCCATGACGAGGATCGGCGGCCGGCCCGCAAGCGCCCGGGCGATCGAGATGGACTGGCGCTGCCCGCCCGAAAGCCCCTCTCCGCGATCCGCGAGCCGCAGGTCGTAGCCGTTGGCGATCTGGCCCATGAACTGGTGGGTGCCGGATATTTGCGAGGCGCGCAGCAATTCCTCGTCGGTCACTCCGGCCCGGCCGAGCGCGATATTCTCGCGCACCGTGCCCGTCAGAAGCACGCTCTCCTGCATCGCCGCGCCGACATTGGCCCTAAGGCTAGCCGGATCGAGCTGGCGGATGTCGGTGCCGTCGACCATGATCAGCCCTTCCTCGGGCGGATAGAGGCCGAGGATGAGGCGTGCGATGGTCGATTTGCCGGATCCGACCCGGCCGAGCAGGGCGACATGCTCGCCGGGCTCCACCGTGAAGCTGAGGCCGTCGAGCGCCCGCTCGGGCGCGCCGGGATAGCGGAAGCCGACGTTTCGGAACTCGATCTTGCCTTCGACTCCGGAGAGCTTGAGCGCCTCGCCCTCCGGCCCCTCGGACGGCATCTGCATCATCTCGTTGATCTGGCGGTAGGCGGTCCGCGTCGAGGTGATGCGCGAGAGCAATTGCGAGATCTGGGCCAGAGGCGCGATCGCCCGGCCCGCGAGGATCGAGCAGGCGATGAGGCCGCCCATCGTGAGATTGCGGACCGCGATCTCGTGCACGCCGACGATCACCACGCCGGCATAGGAGATTGTTCCGGCCGAGGTGGCGAAGGTCACTCCGATCGTCGCCACGAGCCGCTGCCTCAGCGAGCTGTCGGAATGCTGCTGGATCGCCTTCAGCCAGCGCCGCGAGAGCAGGGGCGCGGCGCCGGAGGTCTTCACCGTCTCCAGCCCGCCGATCGCCTCGACCAGGACGGACTGCTTCTGCAGCCCCTCGCCCATCGCCCGCGCCGAAAGCCGCTCGAGCGCCGGATGGGTCAGCCAGCCGACCATGACGACCAGCGGAACCATCAGGCCGGGCACGAACACCACCGGGCCGCCGATGATCGCCACCAATATGAGGGTGAGAAAGATGAACGGAACGTCGACGACAGCGGTCAGGGTCGCCGAGGCGAAGAAGTCGCGCAAGGTCTCCAGCTCGCGCATCATGCCGGCCAGAGCGCCGGTCGAGCCTTTCTTGAGCTCGAGCCGCATCGCCAGCAGGCGGTCGAACACCACCTCGCCGATGTCGCGGTCGATATTGGCGCCGGCATGGTCGACGAAATAGGCGCGCAGCAGCTTCAGGATGAAATCGAAGATGACGACGATGCCGAGGCCGATGGTCAGCGCGACCAGCGAGGAGGTCGCGTTGTTGGGCACCACGCGGTCGTAGACCGTCATCGTGAAGAGCGAGGTGAGAAGGCCGAAGATGTTGATGAAGACCGCCG
Source organism: Alphaproteobacteria bacterium (assembly GCA_005883305.1). NCBI lineage: Bacteria > Pseudomonadati > Pseudomonadota > Alphaproteobacteria > Alphaproteobacteria bacterium. The sequence continues at coordinate 133,611 of VBAC01000001.1, forward strand.
CGAGCGCGACCTTCCAATAGGTCGATCGGTTCGCCCGCATCGGCCCCGTAAGCCACTCGGCGAGCCGCGGCTTCGGAATCTTGATGAGGCTGTCGCTGCTCATCCTTCACCTCGCAGCTGGTCGGTGTCGATGTGCAGCGTGTCGAGCAACCGGCCCATGCGCGATAGCAGCACGTAGCGTGCCGCGTCCAATTCGGTGAGGCCCTGGATGTAGGCGGTGGCGGCCTCGAAATAGCTGTCCTCGGCGTCGACCACGTCGATCAGCGATCCCCGTGCGACCCGGAAGCGCTCGACGATCACGTCGCGCGAGCGGCGGTTGGCGACGTAGGAGGCTTCGAGCGCCTCGAGCTGGTCCTGGAGCGCCTTCAGGTCGGACCAGGCGATCGAGGCGTCGCGCCCGGCCTCCTCGCGGATCCGCTGGGCCCTCGCGTCCGCCTGGCGCGCGCGGGCCTCGCCTTGCTCGGCGCGCGCGTCGGCCGCGCCGAAAATTCGGTAGCGCATGCCGACCCGGGCGCGGATGTCGTAGTCGCGCGGATTTTCGAACACACCATAGCGTCCGGCGTCGATTCCCACCGCGACCTGGGGAAGGCGGTCGGCGCGCATGGCCCGGGCTTCGTCGCGGGCGGCGTCCGACTGGGCCTCTGCGCTCCGCACCGGCGCCGAGGCTTCGGCTGCGAGCACGACCTCGTCGCGGGTCGGCGGAAGCGCGGCGGGGATCGGCGCGCGGTCGATCCGCGGGGCGGGCGATCCGATCACCTCGGCATAGCGCGCCTCGGCATTGGCGGCGAGGCGGCGAAAGCGAGCGAGGCGGGACTGGGCCTGGGCGATGTAGGAATCGACCCGGGCGAGATCGCCCTCCGCCGAGACGCCCTGGCGGATTCGCTCTTCGACCGCCGAGCGAAGCTCGTGCTGGCTGGCGACGAACGCCTCGGTCAGCGCGACCAGCGAGCGAAAGGCGAAGACGTCGTACCAGGAGGCGATGGCGCCGAGCGCGATCCGGTCCGCGGCCACCTCGAGGTCGGCGCCGGCCGAGCGCAGCCGTGCCCCCGCGGCCGTAATTCGCCGCGCGGTGGCTCCGAAATCGAAGACGGTCTGCTGTACGGTGAGGATCGCGTCGGTGCGCTGCTCGGGCCGCGAGCGCTCGAGGATGTTGTCGGGATCGTTGGAGAATTCGCGCGAGATGACCCGGTAGGAGGTGAGCGAGAGATCGACGCTCGGCAGGCCCATCGCGCGCGCTTCCTCGAGCGCGGCGAGCGCCTCGTCCTCGCCGGCGGCGGATTCGGCGGTGCCGGGATGGCGCTCGACCGCGGTGGCGATCGCCTCGCGGAACTGCTCGTAGCCGCTATGCTGGCGGGCGAGCGTCAGAACCGGGTCGTTGGCGAAGTCGATCGACATCGGCCGGCCGCTGGCAGAGGGCAGGGGCGCGCTCGATGCAGCCGTCTGCGCCAGCGCCTGGGCGCTGGTCGCGAGACAGGCGAAAGCCATCGCAACGCGTGATTTGATGCGCACTATTCCCCACCGATACGGACCGAGCGGGGCGATGTAGTGGCGGTGAGTGCGAAATACCAGCTTTTGATGCTTCGGCCGGGGACGCTTTCGGTCGAGAGGTCAATCGCTTGCGGCAGGGCGAGGGGATTCGTCGCCGCCTTGCGCGGGCGCGGGCGCGCAACGCAGCACGAAATAGCCGGCCAATGCCGAGAGCAGCGAGCCCAGCAGGATGCCGGCCTTGGCCTGCTCGACGCGCTCGGGATCGCCGGCGAAGGCGAGTGCGCCGATGAACAGGCTCATGGTGAAACCGATTCCGCACAGGAGCGAGAGCCCGTAAATGTGCCGCCACCCGCTTGCCGCCGGGCGCGGCGCCACGCCGAGCCTGTCGCAGAGCCATATCGCGGTGAAAATCCCGGATTGCTTGCCGAGGAACAGGCCGAGCGCGATCGCCAGCGGCAAGGCGAGCCCGAGTCCGCCGAGGCCGAGCGCGACTCCGGCATTGGCGAAGCCGAACAACGGCAGGATCAGATAGCCGACCCAGGGCGCGAGGTCGTGCTCCAGCCGGTAAAGGGGTGAGCTTTCGCCGCCGCGGCTGGGGACGGCCAGCGCCGCCATCACGCCAGCGATCGTCGCGTGGACTCCGGAGAGATGCACGAGATACCAGAGCAGCAGCGCCGCCGGCACGAACAGGGTGATGTGGAACAGGCCCTGCCGGCCGGCGAGCCACAGCCCTGCGAACAGGGCGAGGGCCGCCGCCAGCGCGGCAAGGTTCAGACTCTGGGTATAGACCAGCGCAATGATCGCGACGGCGCCGAGATCGTCGGCGATGGCGATGGTCGCCAGCAAGAGCCTGAGCCCGGCCGGCACCCGCGACCCGAGCAGCGCGAGAACGCCGAGCGCGAAGGCGATGTCCGTGGCCGCTGGAACCGCCCAGCCCCGCCGAAGCGCCGGATCGCCGCCGGCGACCGCCAGGTAGATCAGGGCCGGCACGGCCATGCCCGCGGCCGCGGCGACCAGCGGCAGGCGCCGTTCCCGCCACGTCGCGAGGTTGCCCGAGACGAGCTCGCGCTTGATCTCCAGGCCGACGAGCAGGAAGAAGACTGCCATCAGCGCGTCGTTGACCCACGAATGCACCGTCAAAGGTCCGAGCGGCCTGTCCAGCAGCGCCCGATAGGCGCCGGCCGCGCCGCTGTTCGCGGCGAGCAAGGCGAGGGCGGCGGCCCCCATCAGCAGCAGGCCTCCGCGCGCCTCGCTGTCGAGAAAGCGCCGCAGCGCCGAAGCCATCCTTGCCGCCATGGCGACCGCTTCTACGAGACCCGGATCGAAGGGCAAGGCGGCGCGCCGCGGCCGCGGCGAATATTTTGGTTAAGGCGGCGAAAGATTCGACTCGGTCCCGAGACTAGGATGGCGGGAGGAGAGAGCGACGTGCGCTATCGGTATCGTACCTCGGTCCTCACCGGTCCCTGGCGCGAGGCCCGCGAAGACGCGGTGAGCGACGCGGTGCGCGCCAAGCAGGCGGAAATCGAGGATCAATCGTTGGGCAAGGTGCGCTGGATCGTCCCCGGGGTGATCGAGGAGCGCGACGGCGAGATGTCAGGGCGCGCTCTGGGCTGATCCGCCTTCGATCCAGCCGCGGCCGGCGGAGATCCTGGCGGCTTCCATGGCGCTCATCGCGGCGATGAACCGGCTGGCGCCGGCGCCCGCCGCGAGCCGCTCGATCGCCGAGTCGACGTCCGGCTCCGCGGCGGCGAGCTCGCGCAGCGCCGCGAATTGGATCCGCTCGCACGGATGACCGGCCGCGAAATGCTCGACCAGGTCGCGGCCGTTTCCGTCGCGCTGCTGTGCCGCAAGCGCCAGCAAGGCCTCGGTGGAGCTCTTGTTCAGGATTTCGGCGATCTCGCAAGTCTTCACGTCGAACCGGTATTGGTTGAGGAAGGCCAGGCTCGGGGAGGCGTGCATGATGTTGATCGAAACCGACATGTCGTCGGCCGGCAGCTGGTTGTGGACGTCGCGGTGCGCCCGGTAGAGCATCACCTTGCCCGGCTCGAGCCGCGATTTCTCGACGAACCTCAGGTCCACCTTCTCGCCCGGGATTCCGGTCACTGCCCCGAAATCATATTCGTAATATTCGCTCCAATAGCCGGGGCCGAGATAGCCGACGGTGAGGAACGAGAAATTGTGGTCGTGCGGAACGTGGTAGAAGAAAGGCGAATTGCCGCTCGTCTTGAACACGCTGTCGCGCTCGGAAGGCCAGAAATTGGCGCGGATGAAATATTTCTCCGACGCCCGGTGAAGCATGATGACCTGGCTGCTGTAGCGGTTATCGATGCCCTGGCGAGCGCAGCGGTCCTTGAGTTCGGCAACGGCGATGTCCGCGAGGAAGCCGCGATTGTTGGCGAGGCGCTTCAGGAGCGGCGCCGCCGCGGCGAAGCTGTCCTCGTCGCCGGGATCGAAGCCGTCCTCGTTGAGCGCGGCGATCAGGTCGCCGAGCTCGATCGAATCGTCCTCGTCGCAGGGGATTACGCGTGGCACGTCAGGCGGCCTTTCTGGAATTGCCGGCTTCGATCCGCTCGATCAGCGCGCCCGCCGCTCGGCGCGGCTCCGGGTGCGGATCGCCCGCGGCCATCGCGCGCAGGCGGGGCAGCGCCGCCGCGAGGTCGATTCCGAGCAACTCGCGCATCGCGTGCCAGCGGACGAAGAAATCCTCGTGGTCGAGGAAACCGGCGATCGCGGCGAAGGCCTGCGGCGCCTCGAGCTTGCGCAGGAGCGTGGTCAGCATCTGGATTCGCGAGGCCCCGTCGCCATTGGCGCTGCAGCCGACATAAAGGCCGGTCGCGGAATCGAACTCGACGCTGACCGGCGCCTGATCGAGCATGATCTCGGCCTGGAGGATGAGCAGGCTGGAGCGGGCGTGCTCGACGACATAGCTCTGCCGCCGGCCATCGATAATCAGGACGTCGCCGTCCGCGAGCCGCCGCTCCCCGGTGCGGACGCAGGATCCGGCGCTCGCAGCGCTGAAATCGGCGCCGACCTGGGGCGCTTCCCAGAGCGAGATGCGTGCATCGCCGGCGTTGAGGAATTTGAACACGCTCATCCGCCCGCTCAGGCCGACCGAGGTGGCGCCGCGCGGCCGGCTCTTGCGCGCGGCGAGTGCGCCGATCGCCATCACCCCGGCGGCGATCGTCAGGCGCGGGTCCTCGAAGACGATGAGGCCGTGATGGACCTCGGTGGCGAGGGGCGGGAAGGGCGGCTCGAAGAACGGGTCGACCGAGAGCTCGGCGGAGAGGCTTCCGATCAGCGTGTCGAGCCAGGCGCCGTCCGAGAAGAGGCCGAGCATCGCGTCGGCGATCGCCTCGGCGGTCTCGCAGGGCAGGGCCGCCATCGCCGCATCGAAACGGGCGTGGACCGGGCCGCGCCCCCAGCGCGCGGCGCATGCGTCGACGCGCCGCTGGGTGGTCCGCCGCGCGGCCGGGTCGGCAAGCCAATGTTCGAAGCTTTGTGCGGGATTGCGCATTCGCGGCTTCTAGCTGGCGAACCTTGCGAACTTGCTAAAGAGGCCACGGCCACGCGAACGTTCGGGCGCTCGCGTGGCTCGTCGGCCGGTCGGCGAAAATTCAGGCTGTGCCCAGATAGAGCGCGATTCCGGCAGCGACGCCGAGACAAATGCCACCGCCGACTTCCTGTTGCTTGACGGAGCCAGCGATTGCGACTTCCGTGTCGAGCTCGGGGAGCTCTTCGACCGTTAAACGAATCTTGTCCATTGCTTTCCCTTCCCCAGAGCTATTGGCTTCGTAGGAAAGATGCTCTTCGCATGGAGAGGTTTATATTTCGCTAATCGGGCCTTGTTTGTCGACGGCGTGGGAATAGTTGCTAATAATTGCTCGACTTTCGCTCCTCGCGGAAGGAATCGCGCATTGCCGCGAGGCGTTGCAATTCGCGTCGGATGCGACGGATCGAGAGCAGCAGGAAGATGGCGAATCCCGCGATTGCGGCGAGCCCACCGACGCCGAGCAGCACACGGAGCATCGGAAACGAACGAATCAGGAAGACGAGGCTATGGTCGGACGATAGATTCGCGCTCGCCGCAAAGAGGAGGCCGACCAGGATCGCGGGGGCGAATGCGATCAGCGTGACGCGATTGTATTTCAGGCTGGCCTCGAGTCGTTCGGTCGACTGGTCGAGCATGTTCTCGGTCGTCCCGGTAAGGCTGCGAAGCTCGAGCTGGCGGACCCGTCGCGAACGGATGTTGCCGTAAAGCAGGACGAGGATCGCCGCCGATCCCATCAGAACCGTGGTGCGCTGCGGATATGCGAAGACGATGAAAAGGACCACGACCGCGACCGCGGTCGCCGCGGCAATGTCAAACAGCTGCGCCCGGCGCGCGCGCCGGCTAACCGAGGCGGCGCTGCGCTTCAGCTTCTCCATCTCGGCTGGATCGGGTTGCTGGCGCCAAACGTCCCCCAGCCGATCGAGGTCAAGATCCGTGGTCATCCGGTTTGCTCCAGCATGGATTTGAGCGCGGCCTTGGCGCGCGACAGGCGCAGCGCCAGCGCATTGGGGGCGATTCCGAGCATCTCGGCGATCTCGGAATAGTCGAATCCCTCGAGCACGAGGATGATTACCTCGCGCTGGGGAGGGGGAAGCCGGCGAGTGGCTTCGATCAGCGAGCGCCGCTCACTCGCCTCGATCGCATTGTCCTCGGGATTGGGCATGTCCGCCTCGAGCTTTTCGGGAATCTCGGCGACGGGCGGCTGGCGCACCTGCTTGGTGACGAAGGAGATCGACCGGTTCTGCGCCACTCGGGCGATGAACGTCTTCAGCGACGAATCGGCGCGAAAGCTGGGCAGCGCCTGCCAGACGGCGAGGAAGATCTGCTGGGTCAGGTCCTCGCGCAGGCTGGGATCGGCTTCGTAGGACATGGCGATGCGCGAGATGAGCGGGCCGTAATCGGCCACGATCCGCTCGAACGGCGGGATCGCGCCATTCCCCCCATCGCCGCGATTCGCGGCTGGCGCACCGGATCGTGAGACGTCCACATTCCCCCTATGTGAATACTTGCCCGCACGCGCGTTATAGGCGCAGTCGCCGGTGAAGTCGCGAAGAACCCGCGCCGCCGCCAATCTTGTTTCGATACGGGCCGGTGTTGACGCGGGCGCGGCTCAGGTGGCAGTGGGGCGCCGGTCGCGCGGGTATAGCTCAATGGTAGAGCACTAGCCTTCCAAGCTTGTGACGCGGGTTCGATTCCCGCTACCCGCTCCACCCTCCGCCTGCGTGCCCGCGCGGATTCCCCCTTTACTGATACCGGCTTGGCTGGCCTATTCGCCCCTCAAGGCAGGGGGCGGGCATGGATTCGATCGGTTATCTCGGCATCTTCGTCGCGCTCGTCGGCCTGGCGGGCGCTTTGTGGAGCGCGCTGGCCCACAGCCGGGCGCGCTCGCGCTCGCAGGCTGCCGAGCGCTGGCCGACTGCCGCCGGCCGGGTCACCGACATCGACATCCAGCTCAGGAACGGCGGTGCGGGGCGCTCCCACCATTCCTACTACGTCCCGGCGATTCGCTACGTCTATTCGGTCAATGGCCGCGAGCGCGAAGGCCGCACCATCCGCTTCGGAATGCCGGCCACCACCACGCGCGGCGCGGCGGAGGCGATCCTCGCCCCCTATCCGGTCGGATCGACTCCCCAGGTTCGCTACAATCCGGAAAATCCGGAGGAAAGCGTTCTCGAGCATCGCAAGATCGGCAAGAACCTGATCGGCAGCGCGATCGTTTGCGCCCTGATCTTCGCGGTTGGCGTCGCGATCGTGATCATGGCCGTCCGCGGCACGTTCAGCGCCGATACCGACGGCCGCTGGCACGCCCGCTTCCAGATCGACGGCGTGGTCTACGAAGGCGATCTCGAGGTCCGCCGCAATCGGGGGCCGCTCACGGTGACCTACAATGGCGAGCGGGGACAAAGCCGCGCCGTCGAGCAATGCACGCTCCGGCGCGAAGGCCAGCGCGTGACGATCGGTTGCCGCGACCCTAGGCTGCTCGCCGGCGAAGGCACCTATTCGCCCGACAATTTCGATCTGAGCTTCGCCAACGCGAACACGCTTCAGGGCAGCATCACGTCCCAGGACGGAGCGTCGGCCGGTTCGGCGATTTTCGTCCGCCGCTGATTATTTCAGGGTTTTGAGCCAGGCGATCAGCTCGCCGAACGGGACCAATTGGTTGAAGGCGATGCCGCAGCTCGTGCCCTGCGACCAGCGGACCACGCCGGAGACCGCGCCGAGCCCCTCGAGATCGAGCACGACCGGGGTGTCCGGTTCCGGCGGCTCGTCGGTTTCCACCTTGATCCCGCCCTGGGAAACGTCGCGCGCCTGGACCCAATAGGTGCGGTAGCCGGCGCGAAGCGTCGCCAGGCAGTCGATCTCGACCCGCGGCGTGCGCGGGCGCCAGCCGTTTTCGAGCACCGGCGGGTTGGCGAGCAGCTCCGAAATCTCGATCGGGACGTCGAACTTGATCCCGGCATTGGAATCGCGGAACCAGATAACGCGACCAGCCACCGGCTGGCTCGTCTTGAGCTCGACGGAAACCGGCGCTCCCGGCTGCAGCCGCGAGTAGACGTGCGCCATCACTCCGCCGGCCGAAATGTTGCGAATGAGGCAGAGCTCGCGGCGGCCGTCGACGATCAGCGTCCCGACGCGAAGGATCTTCAGGTGGCGCTCGTTTTGGCGGCGCTCCGGCGGAGGCGGCACGGCGTGCGAAAAGGAGAAACCCGTCTCCACCACGCAATCCTCGACGAACATATGCTGCTTCCTTTCGGAGCCCACTCCAGTTGCGGAAGAAGCATTGCGCCACGATCGCTTTAAGAATCCCTTACCCGCTACCCCGTTGCATCCGTATTGGAATTCAAGGTGCCGAGCCTCTTCGCCGGGCTTGCGTTCACTGCTTGCTTACGACTTTGCGCTACGAACCGCGGCATGAACGCGCCGCTCAATCCTTCATTCGAAGTCGCCGCCACCTTCCGTCACGATCCGCGGCCGCGCTCGGCCGTGAGCACGATGACGGGCGTGGTCGGGCTGCTCGGCCTCATTGCCTGGAGCGCCGTGGCGCGCGGCTACGGCATGGTCGGGCCGCTCGCGGCGCTGACCGCGGCGATCGCCTGCGGCGTGCCGATGGTCCTCTGGTCGCTGCTGGTCGACAAGGTGCACCGCAATCCTTCGACCGGGATCGACTGGGATTCGCCGCCGCGCCCTTTTTCGGAAAGCCTCGACATCAGCCTCGCCAAGATCGCCGGCCTGTGGGGCATCTGGGCGGCCATCGCGGGCTTCTACTGCGTGGGCCGCTGGTATTGGTCCGGCCAGTACCTCTTCTCGATGTACGTGCTTGGAATCGCGATCGTGCCCATGCTCGTCCTGTCGGTTCCTTACGTGCTGTGGATCGACCGGCGCCTCAGGGAGCCGCGCGACGGGGCCTGGCATTTCGGCCAGTGGCTGATCGGCCATGGCGAGCGCGCGGATCGGCAGGAGCTGCACCATTTCTTCCGCGCCTGGGCGGTGAAAGGCTTCTTCCTGGCCTTTATGATCGCGATCGTCCCGGGCAATTGGGTGGAGGCGATTCGGCCCACTTCGGACTGGATCACGGCGAGCCCGGTCAATTTCGCCAACTGGCTGATCGCATCGATGTTCATGATCGACGTGACCTTCGCCACGGTCGGCTACGTGCTGACGCTCAAGCCGCTCGACGCCCATATTCGAACGGCCAACCCCTATGCGGCGAGCTGGACCGCGGCCCTGATCTGCTACCCGCCCTTCGTTCTGATGACCAACGGTGGGCCGCTCGACTATCATCCGGGAATCGGCGATTGGACCGCCTGGCTTTACAGCTATCCGCTCGTCTCGGCCCTGTTCGGGGCGTGGCTGGTGTTCCTCACCGGCGTCTATGCCTGGGCGACCGTCGCCTTCGGCCCCCGCTTCTCCAACCTCACGAATCGCGGCATCCTCACCAACGGGCCTTACGCTTGGTCGAAGCACCCGGCCTACCTGTCGAAGAACCTCTTCTGGTGGTTCGCGATGCTGCCGTTCCTCGCTGCCAGTGGCAGCGCGCTCGATGCGATCCGCAACACGGCGATTCTCGCCATGGTCAGCGGCGTCTATTACTGGCGCGCGCGGACCGAGGAGCGGCATCTCTCCTCCGATCCGGCCTATATCGAATATGCCGGGTGGATGGAGCGCAACGGCCCCATCCCGCGGCTGATCAACTGGCTCAAGCCGCGTTCGTCCTCTTCCGCGGCGCCGGTCGCCGCCGAATGATTACTGGCTGACCCACAGGCGGTAGCGCCCGGTGGAGCCCTCGCCGAACGAGGTCACCCGAACGATATAGTCGCCGGCTTCCTCGGCCTGGAAGGCGAGCAGCGAATTGAGGCCGACGCCGCTGTCGTCGTCCTGGTCGGCCGCATCGCCCTCGCGCTCGGCGGCCGCGAGGATCTCGATCATCGGATCCCAGTCGCCGACCGCTTCCAGCGAGACGAAGCGGCGCTGGCCGGCATCGAAATGGACCAGATAATCGACATAGTGCCGGCCGTCGCGATCGGGATCGGTGTCGGCGAGCGCGCCTTCCCACAGCGACCAGGTGCCGGTCGTGCTGACCGCGGTCCCGGCGGTGGAAATGGGCGCCGGGAGCGGCGGGGCCTGCTCGACCCTGGCGGTATAGGGGCCGCGCGCCTCGGCGGCGAAGCCGGTGACCCGAAGGATATAGTCGCCGCTCTCGGCCGGGCTGTAGGCGATCCGCGAATTGAGCCCCTCGCCATAATCGTCATTCTCGGCGACCGGCTCTTCCTGACCGTCGCGCATCAGCCGGGCGACCGTGTCGAAGCCCTCGGCCTCGACCGTGATCCGGTAGCGCTGGCCCGCTTCGAGGCGGATTCGATGATCGTCGTAGCGATGATCCTCGTCGCCCTTCGCGTCGCTATCCTCGAGCGCGCCGGTGACGGTCAGCGGGGCGCCGGGCCCCTGCGCAAGTGCCGACGTGGCGGCGAGAGCGGCGAGCGAAACGGCGATGGTCGCGATGCGCATGATCGGATGGTCCCCCTGTATACGATTCGGTCAGGAGCAAAGTCCTAGCCGCTGGTGCGCCGGGATGCCAGTTACGGCGAAGTAACGGCTTCAGCCCGCGAAATCGTCGGTCGCGCGGATGAGGCCGTCGAGCACTCCGGGCTCGTTGAACAGGTGACCCCCGTCGGGAATGATCTCGAGCTTCGCCTCGGGCCAGGCCTTGTGCAGCGCCCAGGCCGCGGCCGGCGGGGTGCAGCAATCGTGGCGGCCCTGGACGATCACTCCGGGGATCGAGCGCAGCTTCGCCGCCCCCTCGATCAGCTGGTTCTCCCTGAGCCAGCCTTTGTTGATCATGTAGTGATTCTCGATCCGGGCGATTGCGATGGCGAAATCGTCGCTGCTATGCTCCTCGATCACTTCGGGGTGGGGAAGCAGGGTGACGGTCTCCGCCTCCCACCGGCTCCACGCCTTGGCCGCTTCGAGCTGCACGGCCGAATCCTCGCCTGTCAGCCTCTTGTGGTAGGCGGCGACCATATCGCCTCGTTCCGCCTCCGGGATCGGCGCCAGGAACTCCTCCCACTTGTCCGGGTAAACCTCCGACGCACCGTATTGGTAGAGCCAGTCGAGCTCCGTCTGGTTGAACGTGAAGATTCCGCGCAGAACGAGCTCGGTCACGCGATCCGGATGGGCCTGGGCGTAGGCGAGCGCGAGCGTTGAGCCCCACGAGCCGCCGAAGACCATCCAGCGCTCGTGCCCGGCCATCTCGCGCAGCCGCTCGATGTCCTCGACCAAATGCCAGGTGGTGTTCGCCTCGAGGCTCGCATGCGGCGTCGACCGGCCGCAGCCGCGCTGGTCGAACAGCAAGATGTCGTAGCGCTCGGGGTCGAACTGGCGCCGGTGATCGGGGCTGCAGCCGGCACCCGGCCCGCCGTGGAGCATGACCACCGGCTTGCCGCCGCGCGTTCCGCAGCGTTCCCAATAGAGGCTGTGCCCGTCGCCGACGTCGAGGCGGCCGTGCTCATAGGGCTCGATCGGAGGATAAAGCTTGCGGCGCTCGGCGTCGGTCCTCGGCATCAGAAGCTCTCCTCCTGGTAGACTCGGGAGATATCCCCTTCCCATTCCCCGTGGAAGCGGTCGAGCAGACGCTCGGCCGGGGTCTTGCCCGAGGCCAGCACTTCGCGCAGCGGATCGAGGAAGCCGGATTCGTTGTCGCCCGAGCTGTTGAGCCGCGCGCGGGCGTTGAGCCCGGCGTCGGCGAAAGCAAGGATTCGCTTGCCGAGTTCCTGGAGGGTCTCGCCATCGGGCGTCTCGGCCGCGAGGCCTTGCTTCGGCACCGCATCGCGAAGACGCTGGCGCGCGTCGAGGCTCCAATGCTTCACCTCGTTCCAGGCGGCATCGAGCGCACCCTCGTCGTAGAGCAGGCCGACCCACAAAGCGGGGAGCGCGCAGATCCGGCTCCAGGGGCCGCCGTCGGCCCCGCGCATCTCGAGGAAGGACTTGAGGCGGACCTCCGGGAAGATCGTCGAAAGATGGTCGGTGAAATCGGAGACTCGCGGCTTTTCGCCGGGGAGGGCCGGCAGGCGCCCGTCGAGAAAATCGCGGAACGACTGGCCTGAGGCATCGATGTAGCGCCCGTCGCGGTAGACGAAGTACATCGGCACATCGAGCGCGTAGTCGAGATAGCGCTCGTAGCCGAAGCCGTCCTCGAACACGAAGGGGAGCATTCCGGTCCGGTCCGGATCGGTGTCCGACCAGATATGGCTTCGGAAGGAGAGGAAGCCGTTGGGCCTGCCCTCGGTGAAGGGCGAGTTGGCGAACAGCGCGGTGGCCAGCGGCTGAAGCGCCAGGCCGACGCGGAACTTGCGCGCCATGTCGGCTTCCGAGGCGTAATCGAGGTTCACCTGGATCGTGCAGGTGCGAAGCATCATGTCGAGTCCGAGGCTTCCGACCTTCGGCATGTAATCGAGCATGATCTTGTAGCGGCCCTTGGGCATGACCGGCAGCTCGGCGCGGGTTTTGTCCGGCCACATCCCCAAACCGAGGAAGCACAGGCCGAGCTTCTCGCCGACCGCCTTGGCCTGCTGGAGGTGCCGCCCCGCCTCGGCGCAGGTCTGGTGGAGGTGCTCGCGCTGCGCGCCCGAAAGCTCGAGCTGGCCCGCGGGCTCCAGGCTGATGGCCCCGTCCGGCCCGGTCAGCGCGATGACGTTGCCCCCCTCGATCACCGGCTCCCAGCCGAACGCGGTCATCTCGGCGAGCAGGTCGCGGATCCCGCCCGGCTCGTCATAGGAAGGCGCGCGATGATCTGCGCAGCGGAAGACGAGCTTCTCGTGCTCGGTTCCGATCGTCCACGCCTCCGCCGGCTTCTCGCCTCTTGCGAAGGTGGCGAGCAGATCGTCGCGGCTTTCGATAAGGCGCTCGGCCTTGCCCCCGGTTTCCGTGCGCGTAGTCATGAAGCGCCCTTAGCCGCGCCGGGGTTGGCTGCGCCAGTCCCCCGCCGCCGCCATCCACAGGCTGATCGCGGTGAGCGCCGCGGTGTCGGCGCGAAGGATGCGCGGGCCGAGCGATACGGGCTTCGCTTGAGGCAGGGCGCGAATCGCGTTTCGCTCCTCGTCGGTGAAGCCGCCCTCCGGGCCGATCAGGATCGCCGCCGGGCCGGGCGCCGCCACGAACGCCTCGCCGCCGCCCTCGTCGGCGAAGTAGAGCGCGCGATTCGCGGGCCAGTCCTTGAGAACCGCCTCGAGCTTTCGCGGCTCGGCCAGCGCCGGAAGCGCGGTGCGCTCGCATTGCTCGGCCGCCTCGACCGCATGGGCGCGCAGGCGCTCCAGGTTCAGCCGCTCGACGATCGTCCGGCGGGTCACCACCGGCCGAAGGCTCGCGACGCCGAGCTCGGTCGCCTTCTCCACCAGCCAGTCGATCCGCCCCCGCTTGACCGGCGCGAAGAGGAGCCAGAGATCGGGAACCGCCTCGCGCTCGCGAAGCCGCTCGCCGACCACCAGCGTCGTCCGCTTCTTCCCCGCCTCAGCGATCTCCGCGAGCCATTCGCCGCTGCGATCGTCGAACAGCTTCACCTTGTCCCCCGGCGCGAGACGAAGGACAGCGCCCAGATAGGTGCCCTCGACAGTGATGCTCGCGCCCTCTCTCAGCGCATGATCAACGAACAGGCGCGGCAGGCTGTGCGGTGGCCAGGCGGGGGTGGCAGGCACGCGCGTTCAGGCCGCTTGCCGCTTGTCATAGCCTTCGGTCGCCAACATCACCGTTTTCGGCACCGGTTGCTCGCCGCTTAGATAATAAGCGATCGTCCGGCGCGAGAGTCCGAGCGCTTCGGCCGCCCCGTCCAGCGTCAGATGGTTGCGCTCCATCCAGCCGCGGAAAGCCGTCGCCGGCATCGCTTCGCCCGACTGCTCGTCCGCCCAGCGCCTGAGCTGCGCGGCGCCGAAATCGATTCCGCAACTTGGCCATTCGACGGACCAGCCGTCCTCAGCGAGGTGGATGCGATTGAAAACCTCGGGATCGCCGAGCGACGCCAGCGCGGGGCGCCCGGAGACGATCGGGCCGAGATCGACCTCCGCCCGCCATCCGTCATCCCAGGCGAGGACGAGGATGGAGCCGTTGCGCGTGATCGCACTCTCCAGCCTGCCGATGCTCATTGCCCTTCTCCCGAATATTCGGCCCACTTGCGTTCGAGCAGCGGCCGGTTTTCAGCCGCCCAGTCCAACCCCTCGCGAAGGTCGATCCGGCCGCTCGACGCGATCACCTCCAGCGTGTCGATCCGCACCTGCGCCGCTCCTTCCCGCCCGAGAACGTGGAAGTGTGGCGGATTGTGATCCGCGAAGAACATCGCGATCTCGGTGGCGGAGAGGCGGTGGAGCCGCGGCACGATTATCTTTCTAGTGCAATGGTTGCACTAATGCAAGCCCGCGACCTGCCGCCGCTCGACTTTGCCGCCCGCTATTGCCACTGGTCCTTCAATGTCAGACGCGACCGACATCGTCCCCGACAGCGAGCAGCGCGGCCTGATCGGCGCGCTCCCGGCCTCCATGCGCCCGTATGCCTCGCTGATCCGGCTCGACCGGCCGATCGGGGCGTGGCTGCTGTTCTGGCCGTGCGCCTGGAGCGTGGCGCTGGCCGGAATGGGGCAGGGGGGCTGGCGGCTGATCCTTTGGCTGGCGCTCGGGGCCTGGGCGATGCGCGGCGCCGGCTGCGTCTACAACGATATCGTCGACAAGGATCTCGACGCCAAGGTGGAGCGTACCCGGCTGCGGCCGCTGGCGAGCCGCCGCGTTTCCCTCAAGGGCGCATGGGTGCTGCTCGTGGCGATGACCCTGATCGGCCTCGTCGTGCTCATTCAGCTCCAGCGGACGGCGCAGATCGTCGCGCTTGTGAGTCTCGCCCTCGTCGCCGCCTATCCGTTCATGAAGCGGATCACCTGGTGGCCGCAGGCCTGGCTCGGGCTGGTCTTCTCCTGGGGCGCATTGGTCGGGTGGCCGGCGGTGCGCGGCGATCTCGATGCGCCCGCATGGCTGCTGTGGGGCGGGGCGGTCTTCTGGGTGATCGGCTACGACACCATCTACGCACTTCAGGACAAGGAAGACGACGCTCTGGTCGGAGTGCGCTCCTCGGCCCTCGCGCTCGGGCGGCACGCCCGGCCCGGCATCGCCCTCTGCTATCTGGTCGCGCTCGCTTTTTGGGCCGCTTCGCTCCATTTCGTCCGCCGCGAATGGTTCGCTTTGCTCGCCCTCGCGCCGATGGCGCTCCACCTCGCCTGGCAGGCCGCGACTTTGAAGCCGGAGGCGGGCGAGGACGCGCTGGCCAAGTTCCGCTCGAACCGCTTCGCCGGCCTGCTGATGTTCGCCGCCTGCTGGGTGGTCGGCAACGCCTGAAGTTGCTACCGCCCCGCCATGCTTGATCCCCGGGAAGCCGAAGCGCGCGCCGCGGCGCTGATCGACGCCGCCGTGAAGGCCGGCGCCGACGCCGCCGACGTCCTCTACATCGGGGACGCCTCGACCGAGGTGCAGGTGCGGCTCGGCGCGCTCGAGGACGTGACCCGCTCCGAGGGCGAGGAGATCGGCCTTCGCTTCTTCCTCGGCCGCCGCTCGGCGAGCGTTTCCTCCTCGGATCTGTCGGCCGAGGCTCTGTCGGCGTTGGTCGAGCGCGCGGCGGCGATGGCCCGCGAGGCCCCGGAGGATCCCGATTCGGGTCTCGCGCCCGAGGATCGGCTGATGCGCGGCCAAGGGCCGGACATCGACGCCGACGACGGCGGCGATCCGTCGCCGGTCGCGCTTCGCGAGCTCGTTACCGCGATCGAGGAAAGCGCCCGCGCCGTGCCGGGCGTGACCAATTCCGAAGGCGCGGGCATCGGCGCCGGCCGGATGGTGATTGCCCTCGCGACGAGCGCCGGCTTCGCACGCGCCTATACGAACAGCTCCTATTCGGCCTCGGCGAGCGTGATCGCGGGGACCGGCAGCGCGATGCAGCGCGATTATGCCAGTCATTCGGTCCGCCATTTCGAGGATCTCGATTCGGCCGAGGCGATCGGCCGCCTCGCCGGCGAGCGCGCGGTGCGTCGGCTGAATCCGATCCGCCTCGCCAGCGGGACCATGCCGGTGGTGTTCGATCCGCGCGTCGGCGGAAGCCTGATCGGCAGCCTGATCGGCGCCATGTCCGGCCCCGCGATCGCCCGGCGCACCAGCTTCCTGCTCGGCCGCGAGGAGGAGGAATTGTTCGGGCCCGGAATCGTCATCGTCGACGATCCGCACCGTCGCGGCGGCCTTCGCTCCAAGCCGTTCGACGGGGAGGGGGTCGCCACCGCGCCGCGCCGGCTGGTCGAGGGCGGCAGGCTGACCGGCTGGCTCCTGAACAGCGCGTCGGCGCGCCAGCTCGGGCTGGAGACGACCGGCCACGCCGCGCGCGGCATCGGCGGATCCCCCGGCGTCGGCGCAACCAACGTTCACATGGAGCCGGGGGCGGTCAGCCCTTCGGCTCTTATTGCCGGCATAAAGCGCGGGGTCTACGTCACCGAGATGATCGGTCAGGGCGTCAACGCGGTCACCGGCGATTACAGCCGCGGCGCATCGGGCTTCGTCATCGAAAATGGCGAGATCGGCGCGGCGGTGGACGAGATCACCATCGCCGGCAATCTGATCGACATGTTCCGCACCCTCGTGCCCGCCGACGACCTCGATCATCGCCGGGCGATCAACGTCCCGACGCTGAGAGTGGAAGGGATGACGGTCGCCGGTGCTTGAACGCGTGGCCCGAATCGCCGCGGAGGCCGGGCGGATCGCCGCCGGCCGCTGCGGCAGCGGCTACAGGCAGTGGGAGAAGGCGCCCGGCCACCCGGTCTGCGAGGTCGACCTGGAGGTCGACGCCTATCTGCGCGAGCATCTCGCCGCGCTCGATCCCGGCGCCGGATGGCTTTCCGAGGAAACGCTCGACGACTCCGACCGGATCGAAAAGCCGCGCTTGTGGGTCGTCGATCCGATCGACGGGACCCGGGACTATCTGCGCGACCGCCCCGGCTGGTGCGTGTCGGTCGCGCTGGTCGAGGACCGCGTTCCCGTGCTTGGCGTACTGGCCGCGCCGGTCAGGGGGGAGCTGTGGACCGCGGCGCGTGGCGAGGGCGCGTGGCGCAACGGCGCGCCGATCAGGGTCAGCCCGCGCGCGGAGCTCGCCGGCGCTCGCGTCCCTTCCGACACTCTGCCCGAGGCGGACAGCGATCTCCTCGCCGTCGCCAAGCCGAATTCGATCGCTCTTCGAATCGCGATGGTCGCCGCCGGCGAGGCGGACCTCGTCGCGACTCTCCGCTGGGGCTTCGAATGGGATATCGCCGCCGCCGCTTTGATCGCCGGGGAGGCGGGAGCGACGGTGAGCGGGGCCCTTGGCCAGCCGCTCGCCTTCAACACCGCCTCGGGCGAGGCGTTCGGCGTGCTCGTCGCCACCCCTGGAATCCACGCGGCGGCGGTCGAGCGGCTGCGCGAACGGGCCTTGGCCGTCGTCTAAGCAGCGCGGCCGTTCGTCGAACGGGATTTCCGCTTTTCGTCCAAAGGGCCTATCGTCCGCTCGATTGCTGATTGGGATCGAAAGCCGATGAGTCGCCGCCCTTCTTCCCTGTGGTTCGCGGGGCTCTCCTGCGCCCTGGTCCTGTCGAGCCCACTTCGCGGCCAGCAGCAGCCAGCGGCGGCACCGGAGCCGGGCACGGAGACGATCGACTACCACGTCCTCGAAACGCGGATGACCGTACCGGTGAGCATCGGCGCTCACGGGCCTTTCAATTTCATCGTCGATACCGGCTCGGAGCGGACGGTCGTGTCCGAGGAGCTGGCGCGCGATCTGGCGCTCGGTCCGGGCCGCACCGCCACGGTTCACAGCATGACCGAGGTCAGCCAGATCCCGACCGTCATCGTTTCCGACCTTCGCATCGGCCAGCGGACCATGGAGGACGACATCCACGCCCCGGCGCTCGCCCGCACCAATCTCGGCGCGGCCGGAATCCTCGGCGTCGACACGCTCCAGCAGCAGCGCGTGATGTTCGATTTCAAGCGGCACGAAATGACGGTGATGCCCTCCCAGGCGTCGCCGGGGCGCTGGCCGGAAGGCACGATCGTGGTCACCGCGCGCAGCCGCTTCGGGCGGCTGATGCTGGTGGACGCGGCGGTCGATGGCGAGCGTGTCTACGTGATCATCGATACCGGCGCCCAGGTCACGGTCGGCAACACCGCTCTGCGCCGCGCGCTGGAGCGCCGCAGCCGGCTCGGGCCGACCGCCCAGGTGCGGATGATCAGCGTCACCGGCGGCCAGTTCACCGCCGATTATACGGTCGCCCGCCGGATCCGCATCGGCGGCGCGGACATCGTCAACCTGCCGATCGCCTTCGCCGACGTTCACCCGTTCAACGCGCTCGAGCTTCTCGACCGCCCCGCCATCCTGCTGGGCATGGACGCGCTGGGGCTGTTCGAGCGGGTATCGGTCGATTTCGCCAACCGCCGGGTGCGCCTGCTGACTCCGGCTTCCTCGCTCGACGGCGCCGTCATCCATATCGCCGGGGGCGGCTCGACCCGGCTGGGCAGCTAAGCGAAAATCTCCGCATCGTCGGTCGCGGTGTGGAGAGACCGGAAGATTCCGCCGGGGACCATCACGCCGAGATAGGCGATCGGGATGCCGACGATCAGGCCGATGGCGAAGAGGATCGCGGTGCCCTGCTGCGGCGCGGGATTGAATTGAAGGGCGGCCGCCGCGCCGAGCCCGACCACGATCATCACTGCGAGGAAGACGGCGAGGAGCCCGAATCCGAGCAGCGCCAGATAGCGCAATATGCCCCACTGCTCCTCCCAGGTCAGCCGCCAGGATTCGCGAACGGCGGCGACGAGGTTGAGGCTTTTGCGTTCGGCCATGATCGCGGCCGTGCAGCTCAGGCGCGCGGTCAGCCACAGCCAGACGAGGCCCAAGGCGATCAGCATCACCGCGATCGCACCGCTGCCGCCGACCATGGTGGCCGCCATTCCGATATTTCCCGTCGCTGCGCCGATCATCATCATCAGCAGCAGGACAGTCACCACACCCACCGCCATCACCGCCGACATCAAAGTATAAAACACCGCCGACGCCACGATCACCGGCGCCGCGGCGAGTATTCCGAGCAGGAGCGCGAGGCCCGGCTGGGCCATCATCTGTGCGAAGGTGACGGCGCCGATCGCGATCGCGCCGGCAAGTATGGCAACGGCCATCACTCCCGTTGGGAGCCCGAAGAGCAAAGCGGGGCCGAGCGACGCCTCGCGGCCGAGGCCGACGCGCAGCGATCCGAAATAGCCGGCCGTCTGCAAAACGTAGCCCAGCGCGACGGCGGCGAGCAAGGCGGCGCCGTATGCCGGTCCCGCCCCGACGCCATTGGCCCCCAGCAAGGCGGGATTGGGCGTCCCGGCGAGCGTTCCGGCCATGCCGAGTTGCAGGGCCATGGGAGCGAGGATGCCGAGGCCGATCAGCAATATTGCGTGATAAAGCGGCTTGCGCGTGACCAGCGCATATCCGAGCGACCACGCTCTGCCGAACCTGAAATCTTCCATATTTTCTTCCCCCTTGCCCGACGACCCTTGTCGGCAAGGCGGGGCGCGGGATCAAGCCGCGGAATCGACTTTCGGGACTCCCAGGCGGGGAATTTCGATTTTGGGACAACGGTTCATGACGACCTTGAGGCCGGCCGCTTCGGCCCGGGCCGCGGCTTCCTCGTTGATCACGCCGATCTGCAGCCAGACCGCCCTGGCGCCGGCGGCGATCGCCTCGTCAACCGCTTCGCCCGCGGCCATCGGCCGGCGGAAGATGTCGACCAGGTCGATCGGCTCGCCGATCTGCGCGAGCTCGCGCCAGACATATTCGCCGTGGATATGCTCGCCGGTGATCTGGGGGTTCACCGGCAGGACTCGGTAGCCCTGGCGCTGGAGGAAGGCCATCACGCCGTAGCTCGGGCGGTCGGGCCGGTCGGAGGCGCCGATAATGGCGATCGTCCGGGTTTCGGCGAGCAGCTCGTAAATGTCCTCGTCGCGCTCAAGCGGCATCGCCGGCTCCTTCAACCTGTTCGAGCAGCCTAACGGCCAGGCCGCGGAAGATATCCGCTTCCTCGCCTTCGC
The DNA here is from genome assembly GCA_005883305.1 of Alphaproteobacteria bacterium. NCBI lineage: Bacteria > Pseudomonadati > Pseudomonadota > Alphaproteobacteria > Alphaproteobacteria bacterium. The sequence continues at coordinate 153,753 of VBAC01000001.1, forward strand.
CGGCGGCGGGCGGCCGGCCGGCGTCGGAGGCTTCGCGGATTGAGAGGCGCAGGGGAATGCGCCCGAGAAAGGGGATTCCCATCGTCAGCGCAGCCGCCTCGGCTCCGCCGCTGCCGAAGGGGTCGCTGGCCTCGCCGCAATGGGGGCATGTGTAGCCCGCCATGTTCTCGACGAGGCCGATCACCTCGACGTGCATCTTGCGAAACATATCGATCGCCCGGGCGGCGTCCATCAGCGACAGGTCCTGCGGCGTCGAGACGATCACCGCGCCCGCCGGCTTCCACTTCTGGATCAGGGTCATCTGCACGTCGCCCGTGCCCGGCGGCAGATCGACGACCAGCAATTCGCAATCGCCCCAGTCGCCCTCCATCAGGTTGGAAAGCGCGCTCGCGGTCATCGGGCCCCGCCAGGCCACCGCCGTGTCCGGCTCGATCAGCTGGCCGATGGACAGCATCCTGACGCCATGGGTGGATGCCGGCACGATCTGCTGGCCGGCGAGCTCGGGCCGGCTCGCATTGCCCATGATGCGCGGCTGGGAGGGGCCGTAAATGTCCGCGTCGACGAGGCCGACCTTCTTTCCCATCCGCCCGAGCGCGACGGCGATATTGGCCGATACGGTCGATTTGCCGACCCCGCCCTTGCCGCTGCCGATGGCGATGATCGTGCGCTGGACCTTCTCGGCGGTCATCGCCACGCGGGTTTCGGCGACATCCGCCAGGCCGGCGGTGGCGGCGCGCACCTGATGCTCCATCTCGGCCCGTTGCCCGGCGGAGAGGCCGGTGGCGTCGAGCATGATCGTGGCGACGGCGTCTTTCACCCGTACCAACGTTACGCGCTCGCCAACATCGGCAATCCCGGCCAGCACTTTTTCAAGCTCTTCGCTCATCGGCCCGCGCGATAGGCAATGGATCGCGGCTTGGCACTGTTTTTCCGCAAGGGGCCTTCCTATAAGGCCGTCCATGATACGAATTTTCGGCCGCGGCGCGCGGGACGGCGCATCGCTCAGCGACAATCGAGGCGGCCCCTGGGGCCCGGGCGGCGGCGGCGACGACGACGGCTCCGGTGGAGACGGCGGTCGTCCGCGCAACCCCTGGGGGCAGCGGCGGCGAAGGCCCTCCTCCGGCGGCGACGGCGGCCCCAATCCGTTCGAGGACCTCCTCAGGAGGGGTCGGGAGCGTTTCGGCGGCGGGATGCCGCAAAGCGGGAGGCCTTATTGGCTTTACGGGCTGATCGCCTTCATCGCCTTGTGCTTCCTGTGGACCACGACACATCAGATCAACTCGCGCGAGCGCGGCGTCGTCACCACCTTCGGCTATTATTCCCGCACGCTCGGCCCCGGCCTCGGATTCACCATGCCGTGGCCGATCAGCAGCGTCGAAGTGATCGACGTCGAGGAGATCCGTGATCTCACCATTCCCGATGGCCAGACGGAAAACCTGATCCTGACCGGCGACCAGAATGTGGTCAATCTTGCCTACACGGTTCGGTGGAACATCAAGAACCCCGAGCGCTACCTGTTCCAAATCTCCAATCCCGAGCAAACCATCCAGGAGGTGGCCGAGAGCGCCATGCGTGCCGTGCTCGCGCGGGTCAGCCTCGACGACGCGCTCGGATCGGGCCGGGCGGAGATCGGGCGGCGCGTCCAGGAGAATATGCAGCAACTGCTCGACGATTACGGCTCGGGCGTTCAAATCCAGAGCGTGTCGATCAATCAATCGGTGCCGCCCGCCGCGGTCAACGACGCGTTCCTCGACGTCTCGGCCGCGCAGCAGCAGGCGCAAAGCGCGATCAATCAGGCGCGTGCCTATGCGTTGCAGCAAACGGCGCGAGCCGAAGGAAGCGCCGCGGAATTCGAGAAAATCTACACTCAGTATCGCGCGGCTCCCGAGGTCACCCGGCGCCGCCTCTACTACGAGACGATGGAACGCATTCTTTCCCAGGTCGACACGACGGTGATCGAGGCGCCCGGGGTTACGCCCTATCTGCCGCTCCCGGAGGTGCCGCGCGGCGCCCCCAGGCCTGCTCCCGCCGAAGGAGTGCCGGCGCGATGATCCGAGCGATGAGAAATCCGATCGCGCTCGTGCTCGTCGCGATCCTGCTGCTGATCCTGGTCGCCAACACCTTCTCGATCGTGCCCGAGACCAAGCAGGCGGTGGTCGTCCGCTTCGGCCAGCCGCAGCGAATCCTGAACCGCTACCGGCCGAACGAGGATTTCGGCCAGACCGGGGCGGGGCTCGCGGTGCGCATGCCCTTCGTCGACCGGATCGTGTGGATCGACAAGCGCATCCAGTCGCTCGAAATGGAGAACCAGCAGGTGATCTCGAGCGATCAGCTGCGCCTTCAGGTCGATGCCTTCGCGCGCTACCGGATCGTCGATCCGCTGCGCATGTACATGTCGGCACGGACCGAGGCGCGGGTCAGCGAGCAGCTTCAGCCGATCCTCGGCTCGGCGCTCCGCAACGAGCTCGGCCGCCGCCCGTTCGCGGCCTTGCTGAGCCCCGAGCGCGGGCAGATGATGGACAATATCCAGGAAGCGCTGAACCGGGTCGCCAGACAATATGGCGCGGAGATCGTCGACGTTCGGATCAAGCGCGCCGACCTTCCCGACACCACCCTGGAATCGGCCTACGACCGGATGCGCACGGCGCGGCAGCAGGAGGCCGGCAACATCCGCGCCCAGGGCCAGCGCCAGGCGCAGATCATTCGCGCCGAAGCGGATGCGGAGGCCGCCGCGACCTATGCCGGCGCCTTCAACCAGGATCCGCAATTCTACGATTTCTGGCGGGCCATGCAGTCCTACCAGATCACCTTCCTGTCGCCCGGCACGGCGGAAAACCCGCGCGGGCGATCGAGCATCATCCTGTCGCCCAACAACGACTATTTGCGGCAGTTCAGGGGCGCCAGCCGCTAAAACCGGGGTGGCCATCATTCAAACTTCGTTCAGACGCCTTACATAGCGTGGCAATAGTGCCGGAGGGCTCCCGGCAGAGCATCTAGGAAGGAAGCAAGACCGTGCGTTACGTCTATGGCATTACCGGCGCCATTCTCCTCGGCGGCGCCGCCGCGACACTGAGCCTCAACCCAGTCACCGCGCAGACGGCGCAGAACGAGCCCGGCACGATCGCCGCCACCGCTCCGGGCGGCGCGCCGATGAGCTTCGCCAACCTCGCCGAGCGGCTCCAGCCGGCGGTGGTCAACATCTCGACTCGCCAGAGCGTCACCACCCAGCGCCGGCAGATGCCGCCGGGCTTCGAGGAATTCTTCCGCCGCTTCGGCGGCGAGGCCCCGAACAGCCAGGACGAGGGCCCGGTGACCCAGCGGGGCGGATCGCTCGGCTCGGGCTTCATCATCTCGGCCGACGGCTACATCGTCACCAACAACCACGTCGTCGCGCCGGCGCGGACCGACGCGGTGGTCGAGCAGATCACCGTCACCCTCGCGGATCGCACCGAATATGAGGCCGAGGTGGTCGGCCGCGACGTCGCCTCCGACATCGCACTGCTGAAGATCACGCCGGCCCGGCCGCTGCCGTTCGTCCGCTTCGCCGATTCGACGCGGGTGCGGGTCGGCGACTGGGTGCTGGCGATCGGCAACCCGTTCGGCCTCGGCGGCACGGTCACCGCCGGAATCGTCTCGGCGCTTCACCGCAACATCGGCGCCGGCCTCTACGACCGCTACATCCAGACCGACGCCTCGATCAATTCGGGCAATTCGGGCGGCCCGATGTTCGATCTCAACGGCAACGTGATCGGCATCTCGACCGCGCTCATCTCGCCCACGGGCGGCAATGTCGGCATCGGCTTCGGCATTCCGGCCGAGCAGATCCGGCCGATCGTCGAAACCCTTCGGCGAGGCGAGCACGTCCGGCGCGGGTATATCGGAGTCGGCATGCAGGACGTGGACGAGGGAGTCGCGGCAGCGCTCGGAATCGACCGCAACCGCGGCACGCTGATCCGCTCGGTCACCCCGGGCGGCCCGGCCGCGCGTGCCGGCCTCCAGCCGGGCGACGTCGTCGTCAGCGTCGCCGGGCAGCCGGTGACTCCCGATCAGACCCTCGCCTACATCGTCGCCCAGCAGGCGGTCGGCGCGCGCGTGCCGATCGAGCTGATCCGCCAGGGCCAGCGGCGCAACGTCACCGTCGCCGTGGCCGAACGGCCGAGCGAGGAGGAGCTCGCGCGGCTCAACGGGATCGAGGACGACAGCGCCGCAACCGATGGCGGCGGCGGAGGCAAGCCGACCGCGGCGCCGGAATCGTCCGGCCAGCGCTCGACCCAGCAGAGCCTCGGCGTTGCGGTCGAGCCGCTGACTCCGTCAATGGCCCAGCGGCTCAATATCCGCGATGCCAGCGTGCGCGGCCTGGTCGTCGGCCGGGTCGATCCCAACAGCGACGCGGGGCAGAAGGGCCTTCAGGCCGGCGACGTCATCCTGTCGATCAACCAGCAGCCGACCACGACGCCCGAGGCGGCAGCTTCGATCGTCGACGCGGCGCGCCGCGCCGGGCGCAACACCGTGCTGCTGCAGGTGAAGCGGGGCAACAACCCGCCCGCCTATATCGGCGTGGAGCTGGCGCGGGCCACGCCCGCGCGCTGACGGGTTTGGGCACCACGTCCGTTCGCCCTGAGCCTGTCGAAGGGCCTTCCTTCTTCCTCTCGAAAAGGGGAAGAGGAGGGCTTCGACAGGCTCAGCCCGAACGGGCAAGCTTGATCACCGTGTTCCGGGAGAGACGAGCTTGAGCGACGCCGCAGCCGGAACCGCCCTTCGCGAGCTGACGCTTCGGGGCGTCCTCCTCGGCGGCCTCATCACGCTCGCCTTCACCGCGGCCAACGTCTATCTCGGCCTCAAGGTCGGCCTGACCTTCGCCACCTCGATTCCGGCCGCGGTGATCTCGATGGCCGTGCTTCGCTGGTTTCGCGACAGCTCGATCCTCGAGAACAACATCGTCCAGACCATCGCGTCCGCGGCGGGCACTCTGGCGGCGATCATCTTCGTCCTCCCGGGCCTGGTGATGATCGGCTGGTGGCAGGGCTTCCCCTTCCTGACCACTGCGGCGATCACCGCCACCGGCGGCATTTTGGGTGTCATGTTCTCGGTTCCGCTGCGCCGGGCGCTCGTCGTCGACAGCGACCTTCCCTATCCTGAGGGCCGCGCCGCGGCCGAGGTGCTCGAGGTCGGCTCGGGCAGCCGCGAGGGCGCCGCGGAAAGCGCCGCCGGCCTCAACATCCTCATCTGGGGCAGCCTCGTCTCCGCCGGTTTCGCGCTTCTCACCCAGATGAAGCTCGCGGTCGCCGAAGCCTCGACCTGGTTCCGCGTCGGGCGCGGGGCGACAGGCCTTGCGGGAGGGCTTTCCTTCGCCTTGTTCGGAGTCGGCCATCTGGTCGGCCTGTCGGTCGGTCTCGCCCAGCTCGTCGGCGTGATCACCGGCTCCTGGCTGCTCCTTCCGATCCTCACCAACCTTCATCCCGCCGAAGGGGAGGCCGAGGCGGTCGCCGGCGCGACCTTCGGCAATGACGTGCGCTTCTTCGGCGCCGGGGTCATCGGAGTCGCCGCCGTTTGGACCCTGCTCAAGATCGCCGGCCCGGTGATCGGCGGCATCCGCTCGGCGATGCGCGCCAGCGCGGCCCGGCGCGGGGGCGAGGCGCTGGCGCTGGAGGAGCGCGATCTCCCGATCTCGGTGGTCGGCTTCGGCTCGCTCGCTATCCTGGTGCCGATCGCCTGGCTGCTGTGGAGCACGATCGCCGGCGGTCCGCTCGAAGGGGCGGCGGTGGCGCTGATCGCCGGCGCGTTGCTGTTCGTGGTCGTGATCGGGCTGATGATCGCGGCGGTCACCGGCTACATGGCCGGACTGATCGGGGCCTCGAACAGCCCGGTCTCGGGCATCGGCATCCTTTCGGTGCTCGCCTCCTCGCTGCTTCTGGTCGCCTTGTTCGGGCGCGACGTTCCGCCCGGCACTTCGCAGGCGCTCGCCGCCTATGCGCTGATCGTCACCGGAATCGTGTTCGGCGTGGCGACGATCGCCAACGACAATCTGCAGGACCTGAAGACCGGCCAATTGGTCGGCGCGACGCCCTGGAAGCAGCAGGCGGCGCTGATCGTCGGAGTCGTCTTCGGCTCGCTCGTCGTGCCCCCGGTCATGGACCTGCTCAACGTCGCCTTTGGCTTCGTCGGCGCTCCCAATGCGGGCCCCAACGCGCTGGCCGCGCCCCAGGCGGGGCTGATCTCGACGCTCGCCAAGGGCGTGCTGGGTGGCGACCTCAACTGGACCATGCTCGGCTGGGGCGCGCTGGCCGGAATCGGCTTCGTCCTCCTCGACGCGCTGCTCGGCCGGGCGAAGATGCTTCGCCTGCCGCCGCTGGCGATCGGAATCGGAATCTATTTGCCGATGGCCGTGATCCTGCCGGTCACGATCGGCGCCGTGGTCGGCTGGTTCTACGATCGCTGGGCCGAGAAGCGCCCCGATCCCGAGCTCGCCAGGCGCTTCGGCACGCTGACGGCGACGGGAATGATCGTCGGCGAGAGCCTGTGGGGCGTCGCCTTTGCCGGAATCGTCGCCGCATCCGGCAGCGATACGCCGCTGGCGATCGTCGGAGACGGCTTCGAGCCGGTGGCGCTCATCGGCGGCACCTTGCTGTTCGTGGGGCTCGTGTGGCTGCTTTACGCACGGACGAAGCGGGTCGCTTAACCCGTATTCTGCTTTCTAATCCCTCCCCCTGAGGGGGAGGGTAGGGTGGGGGTTTACGGCGTTCGTGGTTATTCGCGAACGCCGGAACCCCTCACCCCAACCCTCTCCCCATGGGAGAGGGAGTGTACCTCTACCCCCGTCGCGCCTCGAACCAGCGGGTGATGTCGGGCAGCCGGTCCTGCCGCACGCGCAGCCGGTCCTGGATCGAGGCGATCGCGCGGTCGGCAGGGGCCCGCGATTGCGGAGTCATGTGCTGCTCGGCGTAGCGGCGGAGCTTGTCGACCATCGCCGGATCGGTCGAGCGCGAGCCCAAGCCGGCGATATAGCGCGAGCGCGAGGAGGCATCGACCAGCCGGTCGACCTGCTCGCGATGGGCCAGCGCGTAATCGAACGCCATGTCGGGATGGCCGCCGGAAACGGCCGAGATCAGCGAGCTGGAATTGGTCGTTCCCGGCTCGTCGGTCAAAGCGAGGTCGAGCGCGCGCTGCGACAGCGCCGGATCGCGCGCCGCGCCGAGCAGCCGGTAGAGCTGCTGGCGGACCAGCGGGTTGCGCTCGGCGCGGGCCATTTCGTGGAGGCGGTCCCAGGTGGCGGAGTTGGCGTTGCGGGCGACCACTCCGAGGATCGTCTCGCGCAAGGGGCCGGCGGTCACCGAGGGGTCGCCCGCGGCGAAGCGGCGGTTCGCTTCGGCGACGACCGCCGGGTCGCCCAGCCCTCCGAGCGTGCCGATCAGCTCGTCGCGGAGCACCGAATCCTTGGCCGGCTCGCCCCGCCGCGGAGTCCAGCCCAGGCGGGCGAGGAGAGGGGAAAGCCTGGCCGAGGCGTAGCGCGAGACCAGCGCCTGGTGCGCCGGGTCCCCGTCGTACATGCCGTGGATCTGGGAGAGGATGGCCGCGATCCGCGCCCACAGGCGGCTGTTGGCCGCTGGCGGGGCAGCGTCGGCCATGTCGAGCGCGAGCGAAGCGTTCTGGTAGCCGGCGAGGCCGAGCGACCAATTGTCGGCGAGAAGGCCGATCTGATCGACCGGACGCAGCCGCGCGAAGCTGCCGGTGAGGCGCTGAAGCAAGGCCGGCGCGTAGAGCGTGCGGTAATAGCCCGTCTGGCCGTAATTGACGACCAGAGGGCCGCATCCGGGAACGGTCAGCCGTCCAGCGCCGCCTTCGACCAGGGTCCGCGCCGGAGCGCCGCCGGCGCCGGCGATCACCGGCACGCGCCAGCGCAAGGGCTGGCCCTCGCGATTGTCGCGGCTGAACTGGCTCTGCTCGAGCGCGACCTGGGTGCGGCCGCCGGCGCACGAGGCGCTGGTTACCCTGACCAGCGGGACGCCGGGCTGGAGGGTGAAATCGTGGGCGATGGCGGTGATCGGCCGCCCCGCGGCGGTCTCGACGCTTCGCCACAGATCGTCGGTCAGCGTGTTGTTGAGGCGATGGCGGGCGACGTAGGAGCGAACGCCCGTCCGCCACGCAGTCTCGCCGACATAATCCTCGAGCATGGCGATCACCGCCTCGCCCTTCTGGTAGGTGATCGCGTCGAAGGCCTGGCTCATCTGGTCGACGGTGCGGATGTCCTGGACGATCGAGTGGGTGGTGCGCAGCGAATCGAGGCTGATCGCGGCCTCGCGCCCGTCGATCCGGCCGAGCAGGGGCTCCCATTCCGGGTGAAGCGCGGCGCTGGCCTTGGTCTCCATCCACGAGGCGAAGCCTTCGTTGAGCCACAGGTCGTTCCACCAGGCCATGGTGACGAGATCGCCGAACCATTGGTGCGCCATTTCGTGGGCGGCGACGGTGAAGATGTCCTGGCGGCGGGATTCGGTGGTGATCGCGGGGTCGACCAGGAGAACGCTTTCGAAGGTGAAGATCGCGCCCCAATTCTCCATCGCGCCGAAGAACTGGCTGCTGCCCGGGCCGGCGACGTTGTCGAGCTTGGGCAGCGGGTAGTTGGTTCCGAAATAAGTGTTGTACCAGGGCAGGATCCGCGCCGCGCTCTCAAGCGCCCAGCGGCCCTGCTCGCCGGCGCCGCGGCGGGTGACGACGCCGATCTCGGTCCCGGCCGAGCGGGTCGTGATCCGGTCGAACTCGCCGACTCCGAGGAAGAGCAGGTAGGAAGACATGGCCGGCGTGGTCTGGAAGGTGACGAGGCTCGTGCCGTCGCTCTGACGCTCGGTTCGCGCGGCGGGCATGTTGCCGACCGCCATCTCCCCGGCGGGGACGACGACGCTGAGATCGTAGGGCGTGCGGAATTGCGGCTCGTCCCAGCCCGGGAAGAAGCGGCGGGCGTCGGGCGCCTCGAACTGGGTGAAGAGCGCGCGCTTCGCGGCGCCGGAGGCATCGTTGTAGTCGAGCGCGAACAGGCCCGCGGCCTGGGTCTCGATCTTTCCGGAATAGTCGATGCGCAACTGGTAGCGGCCGGGGGCGAGGCGGTCGGCGAAGCGGAAGGTGACCGTCTGGTTCTCCTCGTCGCTGCTCCTCCCCGTGCCGCGGATGTTGGTGCCGCCGGGGCCGATCAGGCTGACCGAGTTGAAATCCAGGTCGAGCGCGTTGAGCGTGATCCGGTCGGTCGGCTCGAGCACGGCGAGCTCGATCGTCTCGATACCGCTGAAGCGCAGGTTCGCGGCGTCGGGCCGGACCCGGATCGTGTAGTGGAGCGGCCGGACGCTGCGCGGCAGCTGGCTCGGCACGTCGGTACGGACCGGCTGGACCGCCGCAGGCGTGGGCGCGCGCTGGGCCGCGCCAGGGGCGGTGGCGGCAATGGCAATGGCCAGGGTGGAGACGAGCGGGAGCCTGCGCAGCATGACAGCGGCCTTTCTAATCTGTCCCCCGCGCAGCCGCATGGAGCCGCCGGCGGGCGAGTGTCAAACGAAAGAATGATATTCAGTATCCGAAGCCCGCGGCGCCGCGATGGTTGCGAAGCACGTGGGCGCGCAGCTCGGCGCTGCTCCAGGTGCGGTGGACTCCGGCTTCCGCCTGATGGACGAGGCTGACGATCTCCTCGTTGACGGGCGCTCGGCGGCCGAGGGAGTAAGCGAGCCTCACCACCTCTCCGTTCAGATAGTCGATCTCCGTCGGCCGTCCGGCGCCGAAATCGTCGGCCATGGAGGAACGCGCATTGGCGTCGATCTTCTGCCGCTTGAGCACCAGCTGGCGGAAGACGAAATCGGGCGCGCCGATCACGTGCGGCATGAGGTGCGGCGCGATCGGCCCGGTCTTGGCCGGCACGATCCCGGCGGCCTTGAGGATCCCGAGCGCCTCGATCTGAAGGGCCGCCATCACGCGCCGGTAATTGCGGTCGGCGAGCTGCTCGAGCAGCGGCTTGCCTGAGAGCGCGTTGACCGCATTGTTGAGGTTGATGAGGAGCTTGCCCCAGGCGACTGCGACCATGTCGTTCGAGAGGTGGAGCCGGCCCGAATTCTTGCCGATACGCTCGGAAAGAGCGCGGGTGAGAGGGTGGTCCTCGACCCAGAGCGTCCCGGCGACGCCCTTGTGCCAGCGGCCGTTGCCGAGCGCGGCGACGTTGAACGGCACCATCCCGCGAAGGACCGTCGCGTTGGGCAATTCGGCCTTGAGGAGGTCGACGTTGCTGACGCCGTTCTGGAAGCTGATCACGGCCACGTCCTTTCGCGCGTGGCGGGCGATCTCCTTGGCCGCGGCCTCGGTTCCGGTGCTCTTGACGCACAAAGCGATGAGGTCGGCGCCCGCGAGGTCCTTCGGGCGGGAGGCGAAACCGATCTCGTCGGGCCTGAGCTCGATCCGCCGCCCTTCGCTGTCGGTCAGCGTCAGGCCGTTCTCGGCGATCTCCTGTCCGATCCGCTCGCGGCCGATCAGGGTCACGTCCAGCCCCGCCGCGGCCCAGGCGCCGCCGACGTAGCAGCCGATCGAGCCGGCGCCGTGGACGGCGATCTTCACTTAAGAGTCATCCCGGCGAAGGCCGGGACCCATGAACTCGGGAACGGGGAATCCGGCTTCAACGTCGACGCCGAACGCCAACCGAAGGTGTTCATGGGTCCCGGCTTTCGCCGGGATGACTCCCTGATTGTCGGCTTGGCCCACTCTTCTAACCAAATGCACTCTAGCCCCGGCCGCGATAGGGCGCCACGCCCTGGTCCGGCAGCCACAGGCCCTCGGGCGGGGCGCCGCTCTGCCAGAAGACGTCGATCGGGATTCCCCCGCGTGGATACCAATAGCCGCCGATCCGCAGCCAGCGGGGCTTCATCTCCCCGGCGAGCCGCTGCCCGATGCCCACCGTTACATCCTCGTGGAAGCCGCAATGGCTGCGGAACGAGGCGAGGAACAGCTTCAGCGACTTGGATTCGACGATCTGCTCGTCCGGCGCGTAGTCGATCACGAGATGGGCGAAATCGGGCTGGCCGGTGACCGGGCAGAGCGAGGTGAATTCGGGCGCCGCGAAGCGCACCAGGTAGAGCGCGCCCGGCCGCGGATTGGGCACGTAATCGAGCTTTGCCTCTTCGGGCGAGGCGGGAAGCTTGCTGCTTCGGCCGAGATGGGTCAGCGCCATGCGTGCCTCTCTAACCGCTCGCCTGTGTTGGCGGAAGGGTTCGGCTGCGTTAGGGAACATCATGGACGAAGCCCCCGCGCGCGCGCGCCCGACCCTGTTCGCCTCCTGGATCGGCTTCGTCCTCGCCGCCGCGGCGGCGGTCGTCGCCCTGTGGTTTCTCGAAAAGATCGTCATCGCCATCCTGCTGCTGTTCTTCGCTGTGGTGGTTGCGATCGCGCTTTCGGCGCCGGTCGAATGGTTCGTCCGGCGGGGCATGTCGCGCCACGGCGCGGGTTTGCTGACCCTGCTGCTGTTCTTCGCCGCGATCGGCTTGCTCGGGGCGCTCGTCATTCCGCAGATCGCGGCGCAGATCGTTCTGCTGGTCAATCAGCTGCCGGAGTTCATCGTCAGGATCGACGGCCAGATCGCGGCGCTGTTCGCGCGCTATCCCGAGCTTCACGCCTATTTCAGCGGCGGCGCCGGCACCGCGTCGCTCGCGCCTCCTCCAGCCGCCGTCTTCGAGGGGCTGAGCGGCATTTCGCTGTCGCTCCTGGCGCTGGTCGCTCTGGCGATCATCTTCCTCAGCACGGTCGCCTATATCGTGCTCGATCCGAAGCCGATCCTCAGGGCCTATCTCTACAGCCTGCCGCGCCATTCGCTGGCGCCGGGCATGCGCGCCTATCGCCGTGCGCGCCATTCGGTGATCGGCTGGACCAAGGCGAGCCTCGTCATCGGCGCGATCCAGTCGGTCGGCGTGTTCGTGTTCCTGAGCCTGATGCACGTTCCGGGCGCCCTGGTCTGGGCGGCGCTCGCCTTCTTCGCCGACTTCATCCCGCGCATCGGCGGCTATGTGATGGCAGCGCCGCCGATCCTGCTGTCGCTGACGGTGGGGCCGATGACCCCGGTCTGGGTGACGCTCTACTATCTGATCTCGAACGAGATATTGGGGAGCGTCGTCGCGCCCAAGATCCGCGGCGCGACGATGCAGCTTCACCCGGTGCTGCTGCTCTTCTTCACGCTCGCCTTCGCGCTCGCCTTCGGCCTGCTCGGCGCGATCGTCGCGACCCCGGCGGCGGCTTTCTTCCAGGCCTATTACAGCGAATTCTACCTGAAGCGGCCGCTGCGCCGGGCGCGCGCATGACGCTCCTGGGGGCATTGCTGCTGCTCGCTCAGGACGCCTCCGCGCCGCCGCTTCTGCCGCCCGAGCAGGGCCGCGCGATCGCCGCCGAGGTTTCGGGATCGATGGCGCTGCGGACGGTGCGCACGCTCTCGCAGCATCACCGGATGCGCGGCTCGGAAGGCTATCGCGCCGCCGCCGGGGCGATCGCGGAGCGCTTGCGCGAATACGGCCTCGAAGGGGTCGAAATTCTCTCGCTGCCGGCCGACGGCACGATCTTCTACGGCACCCAGCGCTCGCGGCCCGCCTGGAACGCCCGCTTCGCGGAATTGTGGGAGGGACAGGAGCGGATCGCCTCCTGGGCGGAAAATCCGATCGGCCTCGCGCAGGACAGCGTCTCGGGCCGGGCCGATGCGGACCTGGTCGATATCGGCGCGGGAACCGCGGAGAGCGACTATGCGGGCAAAGAGGTGCGCGGGCGGCTGGTGCTGACCTCGTCGCAGCCCGAAGCGGTCGAAGCGCTCGCCGTCGGCCGCTTCGGGGCGGCGGGGATCGTCTCCTGGGCACAGAACCAGCGCACCGCCTGGTGGGGCGAGGACGAGAGCCTGGTCCGCTGGGGCCATCTCGATACCTTCCCCGAACACCCGACCTTCGCCTTCATGGTCTCGCCCGCCCGGGCCCACGCCTGGCAGGCGAGGCTGGCTCGCGGCGAGCGCGTCCACTTGCGCGCCGAAGTGGATGCCGCCCGCAGCGCCGGCGCCTATCTAATTCCCACCGCGGTCATCCCCGGCCGCGACCGGGCGCACGAGATCGTCTTCTCCTGCCACCTCGATCATCCCTCGCCGGGCGCGAACGACAACGCCTCGGGCTGCGCCGGCGAGCTCGAGGCCGCCCGGGCGTTGAGCCGGCTCGTCCGCAGCGGCGCGCTGCCGCGGCCCGAGCGAACGATCCGCTTCCTCTGGCCGTGCGAGGTCGAGTGCACGATCTCGCTGCTCAACGCGCGGCCGGAATTCGCCCGCCGCGCGCTGGCGACGATCCACCTCGACATGATCGGCGGCGACACCGAGATCACCAAGTCGGTGCTTCGAGTCCACGGCTCGCCGCCCAGCCTGCCGAGCTTCGTCTCCGACGTGGGCTTCACCTTCGGCCGCTGGGTCAACGCCCAGTCGATGGCCTATGCCGATACCGGCCGGGCCGATTTCCCCTTGCTCGACCCACAGGGCAGCCGCCGCGCGCTGCAGGCGGAGATCGGCGGCTTCAACGAGGGCAGCGACCACGAGGTCTGGGCCGAGGGCAGCTGGCGCGTGCCGGTGATCTACATCGCCGACTGGCCGGACCGCTACATCCACACCCAGCGCGACGTTCCCGACAATCTCGATCCGACCAAGATGCGCCGCGCCATCTTCATCGCCGCCGCCTCGGGCTGGTATCTGGCGAATTTGACCGGCGGTGAGGGCATTCTGTCGGCGATCCGCACTGGAGAGCTGGAGCGCGCGGCGCGGACCGAACAACATGTCGCGGAGCTTCGCGCTTCGGGGGCGACCGAGGACGATCTTCTCGCGCCGTGGCGGCATTATCGGTGGGCCTATGGCGAGGTGCTCCGCTCGATGCAGCGTTTCGCTCCGATCATCATTGGCGATGAAGGGCGACTCACCAATGCGCTGTCGCTGGCTCGGCCAGCCATGCCATCCGGTCCCGTCTATCGCCGGGTCCGCAGCGAAGGGCCGATGAATGGATTCGGCTGTTCCTGGTTCGACGATCACTTGGCGCGCGCACATCTGCCGCGGCCGCGCCTCCTGGCCCGCGAGCCGGACGGGGAGGGGGCATCGTTCGGCTACGAGGCGCTCAACCTCGTCGACGGGCATCGAAGCGTCGGCGAGATCCGCGACGAGCTCACCGCGACGGTCGGCGCCGTGCCGCAGGAGGACGTCGCCGAATATCTCGAAACGCTGGCGCGGCTGGGGGTGATCGCGCGGACCGGAGGCTAAGCCATGCTGTTCTTCCTCCTCGCCTATGTCGGCGGCATTCTGACGATCCTGAGCCCATGCGTTTTGCCGGTCCTTCCGTTCGTCTTCGCACGGGCGAACCGCTCCTTCCTGCGCAGCTCGCTGCCGCTGCTCGCCGGCATGGCGATCACCTTCGCGTTGGTCGCAACCCTGGCGGCGGTCGGGGGCGGCTGGGCAGTGCAGGCCAATCAGGCGGGCCGCTGGGCGGCGCTCGCGCTGCTCGCCTTCTTCGGCGTCACCTTGCTCTTTCCCCATCTCGCCGACCGGGCGATGCAGCCGCTGGTCCGCCTCGGCGCGCGCCTCTCCAGCGCCGCCGATCGGGGCGAGGAGCGGATCGGCTCGTCGCTGCTGCTGGGCATTGCGACCGGCCTGCTCTGGGCCCCTTGCGCGGGTCCGATCCTCGGCGCGATCCTGACCGGCGCAGCGCTGAGAGGCGCGAGTGTCGGCACGACCTTCCTGTTGCTCGCTTATGCGCTCGGCGCCGCGACCTCGCTGGCGCTGGCGCTGCTCGTCGGCGGCCGAGTCTTCGCCCTGATGAAGCGCTCGCTCGGCGCCGGCGAGTGGGTGCGCCGCGGGCTCGGGCTTCTGGTGCTCGCCGCCGTCGCCGCGATCGCGCTCGGCCTCGACACCAATTATCTGGCGCGGCTTTCCAGCGCCCAGACCGAGAGGATCGAGCATTGGATCGCCGACAGGCTCGGCACGGATATGCCGCGCGGCGATACGGCGTTGCGCGAAGGAGAAAATGGGGCGCTGGTCCTCCCGGTCGAAGGCCAGATGCCGCCGCTCGACGGGATCGTCCAATGGCTGAACTCCGATCCGCTGACGCGCGAGCGCCTGCGCGGGCGTGTCGTGGTGATCGATTTTTGGACCTATTCGTGTATCAACTGCCTGCGCTCCATCCCCTATGTGCGCGCCTGGGACGAGCGCTACCGCCGCGACGGCCTGGTGGTGATCGGAGTCCATGCGCCGGAATTCGCCTTCGAGCGCGACATCGCCAATGTCGAGCGTGCCGTCCGCGATCTCGGCATCCGCTATCCGGTGGCGATCGACAACGATTACCGGGTGTGGCGCGCGTTCCAGAACCGCTTCTGGCCGGCGCATTACTTCATCGATGCCCAGGGGCGGGTCCGCTACCACCATTTCGGCGAGGGCGAATATGACGTGTCGGAGCGCGTCATCCGCCAGTTGCTGGCCGAGGCCGGCCATCCGCCCGCCGGGGCCGGGGCTCGGGCCGAGGCGGCCGGGGTCGGTGCCAAGGCGGCGCAGCGCAGCCTCGTCTCGGGCGAGACCTATGTCGGCTATGCCCGCGCCGAGAATTTCGCCTCGCCGGGAGGACAGGTGCGCAATTCAAGCCACGACTATCGGGCGGCCACGCTGGCGCTCAACCAATGGTCGCTGGCGGGCGCCTGGACGGTGGGTCAGCAGAGCGCGCGGCTCGACCGCGCCGGCGGCCGGATCGCCTTCCGCTTCCATGCGCGCGATCTCCACCTCGTTCTCGGCAGCGCCACGGGACGCCCGGTGCGCTTCCGAGTCACCATCGATGGGCATCCGCCCGGAATCGATTCGGGCATGGACGTCGGGGCCTCCGGCGAGGGCGTGGTGACGGTCCAGCGGCTCTACCAGCTCGTCCGCCAGCGCGGAGCGATCGCCGACCGCACTTTCGAGATCGAGTTCCTCGATCCCGGCGCCGAGGCCTTCGCCTTCACCTTCGGCTGAGGGCGTTGTCTGTACTATCCTTCTCCGCTCATCCTGAGGAGCCCCTTCGACTGCCTGCCAAGGCAGGCGCTCAGGGTAAACTTGCGAGCTTGTCGAAACGGCGTCTCGAAGGACGATCCTTCGAGACGGGCCTTCGCGGGCCCCATGAAAGTAATACTTTCATGGGAACCCTCCCAAGCTCAGTCCCTCCTCAGGATGAGCGGAGGAGTGGTTCAAACTGATCGATCAATGCTCTAGAGTTTCCTCATGGACTCGCTGGTCTCGACCGAATGGCTGGAAGCCGAGCTCGGCGCGCCGGACCTGCGCGTGATCGACGCCACCACCTTCCTCCCCGGCTCCGGCCGCGACGCCCGCGCCGAATATGAGACCGGGCATATCCCCGGCGCGGTCTTCGTCGACATCGACGAGGTCTCGGATTCGGCGAGCCCGCTGCCGCACATGCTGCCGCCGGCGCATCAATTCGCCAGCCGGATGCAGGCGCTGGGCCTGGGCGACGGCCACCGCTTCGTCGTCTACGACAACAGCCCGCTCCACAGCGCGGCCCGAATCTGGTGGATGTTGCGCCTATTCGGCGCGCCTCATGTCGCGCTGCTCGATGGCGGCCTCGCCAAGTGGAAGGCCGAGAGCCGCCAGCTTGCCGTCGGGAGCGAGCGATACCGTCCCGGCCATTTCACGGCGATCCTCGATCGCGCCCAAGTGGCCGACAAAAGTGCGGTGATGGCGCTGGAGCGCGGGGAGATCGTCGACGCGCGGCCCGCCTCGCGCTTTCTTGGGGACGGTGCGGAGCCGCGGCCGGGAGTCGCGCCCGGCCACATTCCGGGCTCCAGGAACGCGCCGCAGAGCGAGTTCTTCAACCCCGACGGCACCTGGAAGCTGGGCGACGACCTGCGCGCCGTGTTCGGCGCCGCGGGCGTCGATCTTTCCAAGCCGATGGTCACGACCTGCGGCTCGGGAGTCACCGCGGCGGTGATCCTGTTCGGCGCGCACCTGCTCGGCAAGGACGACGTCCGGCTCTACGACGGCAGCTGGTCCGAGTGGGGCGCGGATCCCGACACGCCCAAGGCGCGGGGCGCCGCCGCGTGAAGGGCAAGGCGCCGGAGACCCGGCTCGTCGAGGCCGGCCGGCGCGCGGAATGGACTCTGGGAATCGTCAACCCGGCGGTGTGGCGCGCCTCGACCGTGCTGTTCGAAAGCGTCGCGGAGATGCAGGCGGCCAACCCGCCCGAGGACGGCACGCTCCATTACGGACGCAACGGCACGCCGACGAGCTGGGCGCTGCAGGAGGCCCTTACCGAGCTCGAGCCCGGCGCCGCGACGACTCGGCTCTATCCATCGGGCGCGGCGGCGGTCGCTGGGGCGCTGCTGGCGGTGCTGGAGGCCGGCGACGAGCTTTTGATGGTCGACAGCGTCTACGGGCCGACCCGTGCGCTCTGCGAGGGCCTCCTCAAGCGCTTCGGCGTGACGACGACCTATTACGACCCGATGATCGGCGCCGGGATCGCGGACCTGATCGGCGAACGGACCCGGGCGGTGTTCATGGAGAGCCCGGGCACGCATACGTTCGAGGTGCAGGACGTGCCGGCGATCTGCGCCGCAGCCAAAGCGCGCGGGCTGGTCACTCTGATCGACAACACCTGGGCGACTCCGCTCTTCTTCAGGGCGATCGCGGCGGGTGTCGACCTGTCGATCGTCGCCTGCACCAAATATATCGGCGGCCATGCCGATCTGATGCTCGGTTCGGTGACGGCGAGCGAAGCGGCGGCCGAGCGGCTGATCCGAGCGCACCGCTTGATCGGCCAGGCCGCCGGGCCGGACGATTGCTGGCTGGCGCTACGGGGGCTTCGGACGCTCGACGTGCGGCTGAAGCGGCATCAGGAGAACGGCCTCGCCGTCGCGCGCTGGCTGGAGCGCCAGCCGCAGGTGGCGCGGGTGCTCCACCCGGCGCTGCCGTCATGCCCGGGCCACGAATATTGGGCGCGCGACTTTACCGGCGCGAGCGGTCTCTTCTCCTTCGCTCTCGACGGCGGGGCCGCCGCCGACGCGGCGCGGCTGATCGACTCGCTCGAATTGTTCGGCATCGGCTATTCCTGGGGCGGCTTCGAAAGCCTCGCTCTGCCGGCCGATCCTGTGCGCACGGCGACCGGGCTCGCGCTCGAAGGTCCGCTCGTGAGGCTCCACATCGGTCTTGAAAATCCCGACGACCTGATCGCCGATCTCGCCCAGGCGCTCGCCGCTTACGGGAGGAGCGGGTGAGCCCGGATCTCGGCCTCGCAATGCCCGATCAGGCCGCGCTCGCCGCAACCGGCGCCGCCGCGGCGATCGTTTTCGGCGCGGGCGCGTTCGCCTGGCTGGCGGGGCGCTGGGCGGGGCCGATGATCGCCGGGCTGTGGCAGCGGCGGACCGGAGGCCAGAGCGAGGGCATGATCCCGCGCGCCTGCGCCCTCGTCCGCTACCTGATCCTCTGGCCGGTCCTCGCCAGCGCGCTTCGTTTCTATCCCTGGCCGCCGCTCGCTTCGTTCCTGCTCGGCTTCTTCGCCGCGCTCGCCGCCGCGCTCGTCATCCGCAACATCGTTCGCGGTCTCAATCTGTCGCGCTGGATCGCCTGGACTCTGGCCCTGTTCCTGTTCGTCGCCATCCTCGCCGACGCGCTCGGCGGGCTCGACAACGTCACTCGGCCGCTGGACGCGCTCGCCTTCACCATCGGCTCGCGCCGACTGTCGCTGCTGGCGATCCTGCAGATTTCGATCGCCCTGCTCGCCCTCTACGCCGCGGTGAAGCTGATCAACCAGCTGATCGGCCAGTCGCTCAAGCATGCCGACGCGCTCGATCCCACCCAGCGCCTGCTGACTCAGAAGCTGCTCGCGATCGCCACCGTTGCGATCGCCTTCTTCATCGGCATCGACCTCGCCGGGATCGACCTCACCGCGCTCGCCTTCTTCTCCGGCGGCGTGGGCCTCGCCATCGGCTTCGGGCTGCAGAAGACGTTCGGCAACCTTATCGCCGGGATCATCCTGCTGATGGATCGCTCGATCAAGCCGGGCGACGTGATCTCCGTTGGCGAGAGCTTCGGCCAGGTGAACAAGATCGGCGTTCGCGCGGTCTCGATCGTCACCCGCGACGGCAAGGAATATCTGATCCCCAACGAGCTCCTCATGACCCAGGAGGTGGTCAACTGGTCCTACTCGACCCGCGACGTCCGGATCAGCATCCCGATCACGATCGACTATGCCTGCGACGTCAGGCTCGCCCAGCGGCTGATGATCGAGGCGGCCGACGCCTCGCCCCGGGTGCTGGAAACGCCGAAGCCGAACGTGTGGATGAAGGCCTTCGGCGAGAACGGCATCGATCACGAGATCCGCGTGTGGATCCTCGATCCGGAAGCCGGCATCGGTCCGGTTCGCTCGGACATCCTCAATCGCCTGTGGGAGCTGTTCAAGGAAAACGGGATCAAGGTGCCGGCGCCGCAGCGCGCGGTCCGGATCGAGGGCTGGCCTATCGATCCAGCAGGCGGCTCATCTGGTCCAGCGCCCGCTCCAGCGACCTAGCGAGGCGCTCGGCCGCTGCCCTCGGGGTCTTGGAAGGCGCGGCCGCGAGCAGCGCCTCGACGCCCAAGGCCGCCCAGGCCGAGGTTTCCGCGGCCACTGCCTCGAATCGGCGGCGGGCGATCGGCAAGGCGCGGTCGTAGGCGTCGCTGATCCGGGCGGCTTCGTCGAGGCCCACCTCATGGCCCGCGCCCTCGCGCCCCGCGATCCGCTCCACCAGCCGAAGCGCCTCGCGCAGCTGAGCGACCTGGCGGCCGGGGTCGGTCCCGGGCGGAATCGGGGAGGGCCGCGCGTGGTGGGTCATTGGAATTATGCTACTGCGTGGGCGCCAAGGAACCGTTAACGATGGTTGCGCGCTGCGCGCCGCTAGGGCAGGCCTCCGCCATGCTGAAGTCCCTTGTCGCTGCCGTCCTCGCCCTGATCGCCGCCGCCCCCGCTTTCGCGCAGGACGAGGAGCCGGCCCCGGCGGCCTCGCCGAGCGCGTTCGACGTCAGCGGCGAGATCAACCTGATGAGCGATTATCGCTTTCGCGGCGTTTCGCGGTCCGACGAAGATCCGGCCGCTCAGGCGGGCGTGCAGGTGCGCCATTCGAGCGGCTTTTACCTGGGCGCGCGCGGCACCACGCTCCAGGGGCAGGACGCTTTCCGCCTGCGCAATCCGGCCTATGTCGACCAGGGCAGCGCCGAATTCGATCTCTACGGCGGCTACAGCCTTGATCTCGGCGGCGGCTTCGATCTCGACGGCGGCCTCATGTACTACGCCTTCTCAGGCGCCCCGGGGGCGACCGATTATGCCGAGCCCTATGCCTCGCTCTCCTACCTGATCGGCCCCGCGCAGCTCAGCGCCGGCGCTAAATACGCGCCCTCGCAGGCCGCCACGGGCAACGAGGACATGCTCTACCTGTTCGGCCAGCTCGACGTCAGCATTCCCTTTCGCCCCTGGAGCTTCACGGCGCAGGCGGGGCACCAGGATTGGGGTGTCTACGGCGATTATTGGAACTGGTCGCTGGGCCTTCGCTACCACGTCCAGATCGAGGGGCTGCCGAACGCCGAGATCGGCATCGGCTATGTCGACACCGACCTGCCGAGTCTCGCCGGGCAGGACGCGGGAGTCAGGGTGACTCTCGAAACGAGCTTCTAGCTTTAGTTGGGAACCGTAACCCGGGCTTCCTGGCCGTCGCCCTGAGGAAGCTGGAGCATGGTCTGCACGAGCGTCCCGCGGCTGACGACGGCGGTCTGGGGATCGCCGGCGACGGAGCGGGCGCCGAGGGCGGCGCGGTCGACATGGGCCTGCTGAAGCAGATTGTTCTCGACCGCGCTGCGCGGCTGCGGGCCGCCGAACAGGGCCTGGAGCGCCTGGGCGCGCGGATCGGTGCCGCTTGTATCGGCCTCGCCCGGGCGCGGCGGAGTCAGCGCGAAATCGGGCGGGACCACCAACGGCGCGTTGCGCGCCACCGCGAACTCGTCCGGACGGGCGCGGTTGAACGGGCCGCCTCCCGCGCAACCGGCGAGCGTGAAGGCGGCCGACGCTGCCAGGACGAAAAGGGGGGTACGCATCGATCAGGATTCCTTCTTCTTCGCCCGTCCATCGCGCATCAGGAGCGCGCGGACAAGCAAAAGCAACACGCCGACGGTAATCGCCGCGTCGCCGACATTGAAGACCAAAAAGGGCCGCCATTCGCCGAAGTGGAGGTCGGCGAAGTCGACCACATAGCCGTAGCGGACGCGATCGACGATGTTGCCGAGCGCGCCGCCGAGCACGAGCGCCAGCGCGAACGAATCGTCGCGGCGCTTCTCCCGCCACAGCCAGGCGGTAACGAAGATCGCGATCCCCGCGGTCATCGCCACCAGCAGCCAACGGCCGAGCTCGCTGTCGGCCGTGAGCAGGCCGAGCGACACGCCCTTATTCTCCACCCATCGAAGGTCGAAGAAATCGAAGAGCTGGATTTCGCGCCGGAACTGGAGCTGGAGCGGATAGGTCACGACCCATTTGGAGGCCTGGTCGAGTGCGAAGACGAGAAAGGCGACGACCGTCGCGAAGGCGCGGTTGCGCTTGAGCCGAAGCTGCTCGGGCAGGGCGCCCGAGCGCATCGCCGCCATTTCGATCCGGGCCTCAGCCATTGACCACGTCCTCGCAGCGCGCGCACAGGCCGCCATCCTCGGCGACCTCCGGAAGCAGCCGCCAGCAGCGGCCGCATTTCTCGTTCTCGCTTCGAGTCACCTCGATCCCCTCGCCCTCGCCCCGCACCACTTCGGACACGATGTAGATTTCCGCAAGGTCGGCCGGCTCGGCGCGGGTCAGGCCCAGTTCCGATTCGGGAAAGACCACGCGCGCCTCGAGGCTGGAGCCGATGACCTTGTCGCGCCTGAGCGGCTCGATGCATTCGGTGACTCGTTCGCGGGTCTCGCGGATGATGTCCCATTTGCCGCCGAGCGCCTCGTCCTTCCACGCAGGATCGACCGCGGGCCATTCGAGCAGGTGGACGGAACCGCCTTCCGGATAGCGCGTCGCCCATACCTCTTCGGCGGTGAAGCAGAGGATCGGGCTGATCCACCGGACCAGCGCCTGGAAGACGTGATCGAGCACGGTCCGGTAGGCGCGCCGCTTCGGATTGGTCGGCGCGTCGCAATAGAGGCTGTCCTTGCGGATATCGAAGAAGAAGGCGGAGAGGTCGTCGTTGGCGAAGGTCGCGATCGCCCGCGCGTAGCGGTTGAACTCGAAGCCCTCGGCCGCCTCCTTCAGCTCCGCGTCGAGCGCGGCGAGGCGGTGGAGCACCCAGCGCTCCAGCTCGGGCATGTCCGCCGCCTTCACCGCCTCGTCGGCCGAAAAACCGTCGAGCGCCCCGAGCAGGTAGCGGAAGGTGTTCCTGAGCTTGCGATAGGCGTCGGTGGTGGTGGCGAGCACCTCCTTGCCGATCCTGACGTCCTCGAAATAGTCGGTCGAGGCGACCCACAGCCGCAGGATGTCGGCGCCGTTGTCGCGGATGATCGCCAGCGGATCGACGACGTTGCCGAGGCTCTTCGACATCTTGCGCATGTTCTGGTCGAGCGCGAAGCCGTGGGTCAGCACCGCGTCGTAGGGCGCGCGGCCGCGGGTCCCGGAGGATTCGAGCAGGCTCGACTGGAACCAGCCGCGATGCTGGTCGGAGCCTTCGACATAGAGGTCGGCGCGAACGCCTTCGCCATAGCGCGCCTCGATCACGTAGCTGTGGGTCGCGCCCGAATCGAACCAGACGTCGAGAATGTCCTTCTGCGGCTCGTAATCCTCGAGCTTGTAGCCGTTGCCGAGCAGGGCCTGATGATCGGCGTCGAACCAGGCGTCGGCCCCGCCCTCGTGGAAGGCGCGGATGATCCGCGAATTGACCGCCGGGTCCTTCAGATACTCGCCGGTCTTGCGGTTCACGTAGAGCGCGATCGGAACGCCCCAGGCGCGCTGGCGGCTGATCACCCAATCGGGGCGTCCCTCGACCATGGCGCGGATGCGGTTCTTCGACTTCTCGGGGACCCAGCGCGTGTCATCGATCGCGGCGAGGGCGGTGGCCCTTAGCCCCTCCCCCTTGTGGGGAGGGGTTGGGGTGGGGGTGCGCTCCTCCGGAGCGCGCGGCTGCTCCGCAGCCGCACCCCCCTCCCTGCCCTCCCCCACAAGGGGGGAGGAGAAATCGCGGTCCATCGGAATGAACCATTGCGGGGTGCAGCGGTAGATGACCTTGGCCTTGGAGCGCCACGAATGCGGATAGCTGTGCTGGAAATCCGCGCTGGCGGCGAGCAGCGCGCCGGCCTCGCGCAGGTCGGTGCAGATCGGCCCCTCCGGCGCATTGAACTTGGCGTTGATCACGCTCCCCTGGCCGCCGAGCCACTCCCAGTCCGCCCGGTAGAAGCCGCCGTCGTCGACCGCGAACACCGGATCGATCCCCGCCGCCTTGCAGACCAGGAAATCCTCCTCGCCATGGTCGGGCGCCATGTGGACGAGCCCGGTACCGGCGTCGGTGGTGACATGCTCGGCCGGGAGGAAGGGACGTGGGCGGGCGAAGAAGCCGCCGAGATGGTGCATCGGGTGGCGGGCGACGGTTCCGGCGAGGTCGGAGCCCTTGCCCTGCCAGATCGGCTTCAAGCTCATAGCTTGAAAAGCTGCCCTGCCTCGGAACTCGTCGAGAAGCGATCCGGCCACCAAAATTATGCCATCCCACACCGTCTCCAAGTTCTCTGAGAAAGGGGGAACCGATGTGTCGATCAGCTTCAACTGAGTCCCGGCCATCGCCACATATTCGACCTCTGACCCATAGGCGATCGCCTGGTTCACCGGGATCGTCCACGGCGTTGTGGTCCAGACCACCGCGTGGGCGCCGACCAACTCCTTGATTGGGCTCTCGACGATCTCGAACGCCACGTCGATCTGCGTCGAGACGATCTCCTCATATTCCACCTCGGCCTCGGCCAGCGCCGTCTTCTCGACCGGCGACCACATCACCGGCTTGGCGCCGCGGTAGAGCTGGCCGCTCTCGGCGAAACTCAGCAGTTCCTCGACGATCTTCGCCTCGGCCTCGTGCTTCATGGTGAGGTAGGGATCGTCCCACTCGCCCTGGACCCCGAGCCGCTGGAACTGCCCGGACTGAATATTCACCCACTTTTCCGCATAGGCCCGGCATTCGGCGCGGAACTGGGCGGTCGGCACCTCGTCCTTGTCGAGCTTCTTCTTGCGATACTGCTCCTCGACCTTCCATTCGATCGGAAGGCCGTGGCAGTCCCAGCCGGGAACGTAGGGCGCGTCCTTGCCGAGCAGCGACTGCGACCGAACGACGATGTCCTTGAGGATCTTGTTCATCGCATGGCCCATGTGGATGTCGCCATTGGCGTAGGGCGGGCCGTCGTGGAGGATGAAGCGTTTCCGCCCTTTGCGGACGCCCCGCAGCTGCTCGTAGAGCTTCGTCTCCGCCCAGCGCGCGAGGATCGCCGGCTCCTTCTGCGCGAGGCCGGCTTTCATCGGGAAATCCGTCTTCGGCAGGAAGACGGTCGAGCGGTAATCGGGCTTTTCGGACATTGCGGGCGGACTTAGCGAGCGCGGCGGAGGAATGCTAGCGCACGAGCGCGCGGCCGACCGCGTGCATGTCCTCGATCAGCAAAAGGCCGTGAAAGTCGTGGGGCACGTCGCCGAGCTGCTCGGCCTCGGTGAGGCCGGCGAGGCGGCCGCCGGGGGAATCGCCGGCGATGAACAGGCGCGCGCCGCCGCCGCTCATCCTGGCGAAGAAGCGGTAGGGCCAGCCCCACATCGTCCATTCGCCGCGCCGGGGCAGGATCAATGTCGTACCGCGGCACGAGTCCGGCACCTGGCCGATCCAGCCCCAGGCACGGTAGCCGGAGAGGCAGGCATCGCTCGCCCGGGTGTCGAGCAGCCAGCCCGCCTGGGTCAGCTGCCGAAGCCGCGCCAGCGCCTCGGGAGGGCCGGCAAAGCCGTGGGTGTCGGCGATCGCAACGCCGGCCCGGGCGAAGGCCGCGACGAGGGCGTCCGCGTCCCGCGGCTCGGAGAGGCTGAAGATCAGGATTCTGTCCGGAACGCCGCGAAGCACCTCCTCGACGACCGGCATTCCGCCGACGCCGCGGCCGCGGAGCGGAAAGGTGCGCCCTCCATCCGCTGTGTAGCCGTAGCCGACGTCCAGCCCGCGCAGGTAGGCGAACGGGCGATCCGCGATCCGGCCGTTGCCGTCGGTTCGGCAGCCGAGGTCGGAATCGCGGAAGATCATCGCCCGGCCGTCCGCGCTGGTATGGACGTCGAGCATCAGTGCTCCGGCGCCGAAGCGGACCGCGTTCTGCATCGAGAAGATCGTGTTCTCGATGAAATTATGGCCGGAGACGCGCATGTGCCGGGCGCCGCAGCCGTCGGCGGGGGAAAGCTCCTCCGGCTGGGCGATGCCGCGGTGCGCGACGACCCTCAGCACGCCGGGCGGCTTGGACGCGGTCCAGGACGCGTTCCAAAGCGACAGCGCGACGGCCGCGGCCGCGACGAGCAGCAATGCGATCCGCGACGGCCTCAAGCGGCGAGCCTCGCTTTGGCCGCCTCGGCGTCGCGCCCGATCTGGGCCTTGAGGCCTTCGACATCGTCGAACGTCTGCTCGTCGCGGATGAAGGAGATCAATTCGATTTCGAGGCGCTGATCGTAAAGGTCCTCGTCGAAGCCGAAGAACCAGGGCTCGAGCAATTCCTTCCCGTCGAACATCGGTCGCGTACCGAGATTGGCCACGCCGTCCAGCAGGCGGCCGTCGGGCAGCCGCCCGCGCACCGCATAGACGCCGAAGCGTGGGCGCTGATATTTGCCCAGGGTAATGTTGGCGGTGGGAAAGCCGAGCTCGCGGCCGCGCTTGTCGCCATGCTCGACCATGCCCTCGATCGCGAACGGGCGGGTGAGCAGGCGCGCCGCGGTTTCGCAATCGCCCGCCCGAAGCGCCTCGCGGACCCGGCTCGATGAGACCGGCTCGCCGTCTTCGCCGACCACGGGCGCGACCGAATCGACGGAGATCCGGTTGGCCTGGCCAAGCAGCTTCAGCACCTCGACATTGCCGCCGCGGCCCTTGCCGAAGGTGAAATCCTCGCCGGTCACCACCCCGGCCGCGCCGATCCGGCTGACCAGATGGTCGGTGACGAAATCGGAGGCGTCGACCGAGGCAAGCTCGGGACCGAAGTGGAAGACCAGCATCGCGTCCGCCCCCGCCGCGCCGAACAGGCGCTCGCGCTGGTCGAGCGTGGTCAGTCGAAAGGGCGGCAAATCGGGCTTGAAGAAGCGCACCGGGTGCGGGTCGAACGTGGCGACGAGCACCGGACGCCCCTCGGCCCGGGCGCGCGACACGGCGCGCCCCACCACGGCCTGGTGGCCTTCGTGAAATCCATCGAAATTTCCGAGCGCGACGATGCCACCGCGAAGCGGGGCGGGAACCGCCGAGCTCCCGTCCAGGCGCTCCATGCGGAGGCTATAGGGAAGCCGCTCGCGACCTTCAATCAGCCCCCGGCTGTCGCGCGCGAACCCCTATTTCTTCAGGAGATGGACGAAGCTGTAGCCGTCGTGATCCTCGCGCGCCGCTTCCCGCCAACGTGCGGTGTCGAA
The DNA here is from genome assembly GCA_005883305.1 of Alphaproteobacteria bacterium. NCBI lineage: Bacteria > Pseudomonadati > Pseudomonadota > Alphaproteobacteria > Alphaproteobacteria bacterium. The sequence goes on from VBAC01000001.1 coordinate 180,395, forward strand.
CGGGGGCATGAACGTGTCGCCGTCGGGCGCGCCGCGGACCTCGGTCAGTTCGATGGCCTCGGCCAACGGCTCGAACAGGGCGAAGATCTCCGCGCCGCCGATGATCGAGACGCGCTCGTCCCCGGCCAGCGCCAGCGCCTCCTCCGTCGAATGTGCGATCTCGGCCCCCTCGGCGCGCCAGGCCCGATCGCGGGTCAGCACGATGTGGCGGCGGCCGGGGAGGAGGCCGGGAAGGCTCTCGAACGTGCGCCGGCCCATGATCATCGCCGAGCCCATCGTCACCCGTTTGAAGTGCTTGAGATCTTCGGAGAGGCGCCAGGGAAGGCCGCCGTCCCTGCCGATCACGCCATTATCGGCCCGGGCAACGACCATGGTGATTCGAGTCTCTTTCACCGGCACCACGCCGCCCCTCCCCCTTGTGGGGAGGGGTTGGGGGTGGGGGTGCGCGGCCTCGCCGCGCGCGGGCCGAAGGCCCGCACCCCCCTCCCTGCCCTCCCCCACAAGGGGGGAGGGAAAATCACGGTGGCTCCCCACGCTCTCAAACCGCGACCTCGGCCTTGATGTGCGGGTGCGGATCGTAGCCCGATATCTCGAAATCCTCGAAGCGGTATTGGTCGATCGCCTCGGGCCTCCGAAGCATCGTCAGCTTCGGCAGCGGGCGGGGTTCGCGAGTCAGCTGCTCGCGCGCCTGCTCGAGATGGTTGGAGTAGAGGTGGCAGTCGCCGCCGGTCCATACGAACGTCCCCGGCTCGAGCCCGCATTGCTGGGCGAGCATGTGGGTGAGCAAGGCGTAGCTGGCGATGTTGAACGGCGCGCCGAGGAAGACGTCGGCGCTGCGCTGGTAGAGCTGGAGGTTGAGCCGCCCGCCCGCGACCTGGGTCTGGAACAGGCAGTGACAGGGGGCGAGCGCCATCAGGTGGAGCTCGGCCGGGTTCCAGGCGGTGACGATCTGGCGCCGCGAGGCGGGATCGCGCTTGATCAGGTCGATGAGGCCCGCGATCTGGTCGATCTCGCGGCCGTCCGCCGCTTCCCAATGGCGCCATTGCTTGCCGTAGACCGGGCCGAGATCGCCCGCCTCGTCCGCCCATTCGTCCCAGATGCTGACCCGCTGCTCCTGAAGCCAGCGGACATTGGTGTCGCCGCGAAGGAACCAGAGCAATTCGATCAGGATCGACCGCAAATGGAGCTTCTTGGTCGTCAGCAGTGGGAAGCCTCGAGAGAGGTCGAAGCGCATCTGGTGGCCGAATACCGAATAAGTGCCGACGCCGGTACGGTCTTCTTGCCGGACGCCTTCGTCCAGGATTCGCCGGAGGAGTTCGAGATAGGGCTGCATAAGCGGATTCTATGGCCGCTCGGCCTGCTCAATTCCAATCCAAAATGGATATCGAAACGGATCGATCTCGGGCCGCCTCGACCATTGCGCGTGCCAAGGAGCGCCGATGGAAATCGGCACCGCCCGCGACGCGGAACGCCTGCTCGCGCCCTGTTTCGCCGGGGCGGAGGCGGAAAAGCTTGCGATCCTCCACCTCGACGGCGATCGGCGCGCCATCGCGGTCGACGAGCGGCCGTCCTGCGATCTGCCGCTGCGCGCGATCGTCCGCGCGGCGCTGGAGCGGGAGGCGGCGGGCCTGATCGTCGCCCACAACCATCCGAGCGGCGACCCGACGCCGAGCCCGGAGGACATCGAGGCGACCCGGGCGCTCGCCGAGGTCGCGGCCCGACTCGGCATCCAACTCCACGACCACCTCATCTTCGCCGGCGGCGAATGCACCAGCTTCAGGGCGTTGGGGCTGCTTTAGGCAAAGGGAAATTTGAAGTGTATCCACCTCGCTCATCCTGAGGAGCCCCTTCGACTGCCTGCCAAGGCAGGCGCTCAGGGTAAACTTGCGAGCTTGTCGAAACGGCGTCTCGAAGGACGGCCCTTCGAGACGGGCCCTCGACAAGCTCGGTCCCTCCCTCCTCAGGATGAGCGGCTTAAGCTCGATTTCAGATGGACCTACGGATTGCAGGCGGGGATGTCGCGCGGCTCGGGGCGGGGGGCGCGGGCCTCGAACTGGGCGAAATAGGATTCGCTGTCGGGCAGGCGCTCGAAGCGGGTCAGGCCGTAGCCGAGCGCGTTGAACTCGCAGACCAGAAGGCGCTGAGGCGTGCCGTGGCGGTCGGTCGGCCGGTCCGCGTCGACCACGATCACCCGCCCGTCGCTCTTGAGCGCGGCGCGCAGGTTCCACAGGAACTCGGATGGCCGCGCGATCTCATGGTACATGTGAATCAGAAAGACGCGGTCGAACGAGCCGGCGGGGAGCTGCGGGTCGTTCGCCTGGCCCAGGCGGATCGCGACATTGTCGAGCCGCTCGCGGTTGATCCGGGTGCCGAGCGCCCGGATCGTCTCGGGCACGATGTCCTCGGCGAGCACGCGCCCCTTCGGCCCGACCAGAGGCGAGAGCCGCACCGTATAATAGCCCTCGCCGGCCCCGATGTCGGCGACGAACATGCGCGGCCTCACGTCGGCGAGCCGGGTCACGGTGGCGAACTCGCCCAGGCTGTCGCGGGAATCCTCGTTCAGATAGCGCGAGGAGATCGGGGCGACCGGCCGGTGCGGCTCGGGGAAGGGCGATTCCTTCTCCTGCGGCTGCTGGCGGCAGGCAGCGAGCAGGACGAGCACGGTCAAGGCCGCAACCCTAAAGCCCCTCCCCCTTGTGGGGAGGGGTTGGGGGTGGGGGTGCGCGGCCCCGCCGCGCGCGGCCCGCCGGGCCGCACCCCCCTCCAAGCCTCCCCCACAAGGGGGGAGGAGAGATTGTGCTGCGCGCGCCGGTTTAATCGACATCTTCCACTTCGACCTTCTCGCCGGTGACCCGCTGCGAGAGCGCGGCGGCCATGAAGCGGTCGAGATCGCCGTCGAGCACGTCGCCCGGCGCGGTGGAGGTGACGCCCGTCCTGAGATCCTTCACCAGCTGGTAGGGCTGCAGCACGTAGGAGCGGATCTGGTGGCCCCAGCCGATGTCGGTCTTGGCCGCCGCGGTGGCGTTCGCCTCCACTTCGCGCTTGCGCAGCTCGTTCTCGTAGAGCCGGGCGCGAAGCTGGTTGTAGGCCTCGGCGCGGTTCTTGTGCTGCGATCGCTGGTTCTGGCACTGGACGACGATGCCCGTCGGCAAATGCGTGATGCGCACCGCCGAATCGGTGGTGTTGATATGCTGCCCGCCGGCGCCCGAGGCGCGGTAGGTGTCGATCCTGAGGTCGCCCTCGTTGACCTCGATGTCGATATTCTCGTCGACCACCGGATAGACCCAGACGCTCGAAAAGCTCGTGTGGCGCCGCGCGTTGCTGTCATAGGGGCTGATCCGCACCAGCCGGTGAACGCCGCTCTCGGTCTTGGCATAGCCATAAGCATTCTCGCCCTTGACCAGCAGGGTCGCCGACTTGATCCCGGCCTGCTCGCCGGCATGATAGTCGATGAGCTCGACCTTGTAGCGGTGGCGCTCGGCCCAGCGCGTGTACATGCGCTGGAGCATCTCGGCCCAGTCCTGGCTCTCTGTGCCGCCGGCGCCTGCATTGACCTCGATATAGGTGTCGTTGGCGTCGGCCTCGCCCGCGAGCAGCGCCGCGACCTTGTCCTTCTCCGACCGGTCGGCGAGCTCGGCGAGCGCCTTGACCGCGTCGTCGACCAGCCCTTCGTCTCCCTCGGCCTCGGCCATCTCCATCAGCTCGACCGTGTCGGCCAGCTCGCGCTCGATCGCTCGCGTCGCGCCGATCGCTTCCTCGAGCCTGCGCCGCTCGCGCATGACGATTTGCGCCGCCTTGGGATCGTCCCATAGGGTCGAATCCTCGACCTTGTCGTTGAGCTCCTCAAGCCGCTTCAGCGCCCGGTCCCAGTCGAGGAACCGGCGCAGGAGCGCGAGGGCCGACCGGATCTGGTCGATAGAGGCTTGCGCTTCGGCGCGCATGAACTGAATCTCCAATTCAATCGTCATTCCCGCGAAGGCGGGAATCCAGCTTTTCTATCTCGGCGGAAGGCAGCTGGATTCCCGCTTTCGCGGGAATGACGAGGATGGCGCGGACCTAATAGATGCCGCCCTCGCTTTGCAAGAAGTCGCTGTCGCGATGATCGGTGCGGGCGGTCGCGGCGGCGACCCGGCGGGGAGCCGCGCGGGCCATCTCCTCGCGGGTTGCGGTGCGGCGCGGCTCGCTTTCGGGCTTGAACGCTTCCCAGATCACCGCGGCGTGCGGATCGTTCGCCGGCCAGATTCCGAAGGCGCGGTGCCCGGAGCGCCGGTCGATCGCCACCATCCTGACGCCGTAGGGCGCACGGAACGGGATCACCGGCATGCCTTCGAACGATTCGCGCGCGAACTGGCGGAAGATCGGCGCTGCGAGCGTTCCGCCCTGGGCATAGCCGCCCATCGGCCGCGGCCGATCGAAGCCCATATAGACCCCGGCGACGATCTGTTGCGATCCCCCGATGAACCAGACGTTGGTCGGGCCGGAGGTCGTCCCCGTCTTGCCGAACAGGGGCCGGCCGAGATCGCGCAATATGGTGGCGGTGCCGCGCTGGACGACGCCTTCGAGCATGTGGACGATCTGGTAGGCGGTCATCGGATCGACAACCTGGCGGGTGCGAAGCGGCGGGCGAGGCATCGGCCGCCCGTTCCAGTCCGGCGCGTTGCAGCCCTCGCACGGACGGGTGTCGGCCCGCCAGATCGCGCGCCCATGGCGGTCCTGGATATAGTCGATCAGCGTCGGGGTCATCGCCCGGCCCTGATTGGCGAAGGTAGCGAAGGCGTTGACCATCCGCGACACGGTCGTCTCCCCGGCGCCCAGCGCGATGGCGAGATAGGGCCGGTAGTCGCCGACTCCCATCTGGCGCGCGCGGCGAACGACGTTGGTCATTCCGATCTGGTTGGCGGTGCGCACCGTCATCAGGTTGCGCGACTGTTCGAGGCCCCAGCGCATCGTCTGCGGGCCGGCATAGCCGCCGGAGAAGTTGCGGAAGCATTTCTGCTGCGGCGTGCCCTGGTTGGTGCAGAACGGGCCGTCGATGATGATCGAGGCGGGTGTCATTCCGTTGTCGAGCGCCGCCGAATAGACGATCGGCTTGAACGTCGATCCGGGCTGGCGCAGCGCCTGGGTGGCGCGGTTGAAGTTCGCGCCGCGAACGTCCCAGCCGCCCTGCATCGCGAGGACCCGGCCCGAGCCGACCTCCTCGACCACCATCCCGCCCGAGATTTCGGGGATGGAGCGAAGCGCCCAAACATTGCCGGCGCCGCCGCCTTCCTGCTCGACGGCGATCACCGCGCCGGGGCGCAGGGCGTCGAAAGCGGAGCCTCCCGAGCCGCGCCGGGGCATCGAGGCGAGGCTTGCCGGCATTTGCCCGGTCGAGCCGTCGGTGAAGCCGAGCGTCGCGCTGCCACCTTCCTTTGACAGGACGACGGCCGAGCGCCAGGCGCCGGGGCCGAGCGGGGCGACGGCGAGCTGGCTTCGCCAGTCCCTCGAAATGTCGATGGTCAGGCCCGGATCGCGCCAGCCGCGGCCGCGCTCGTAGCGGGCGAGGCCGTCGCGAAGCGCCGCCTCGGCGGAGCGCTGCATGTCGGGATTGTAGGAGGTCCGCACCCAAAGGCCGCCGGCATAGACGCTGTTGGGGTGATCGGGCGACGCGCTCTCGCCGTAGCGCTCGATCAAATTGCGGCGGACTTCCTCCATGAAATAGCCGCCGACATTGCGGGTGATGTCCTGCCCGGTGCCGCGCGCCGTCTCGATCGGCGTGGCGAGCGCCTCGTCATATTGCGCGCGGGTGATGAAATTGTTGCGGAGCATCTCGTTCAGCACGAAATTGCGCCGCTGCAGCGCGCGGTCGTGGTGGCGGACCGGATCATAGTTGGACGGCGATTTGGGAAGGATGGCGAGGAAGGCGCATTCGGCGACCGAAAGCTGGCCGACGTCCTTGTTGAAATAGGCCCTGGCGGCGGCCTGGACGCCATAGGCGTTCCGGCCGAGGAAGATCTGGTTGAGGTAGAGCTCGAGGATCTGCTCCTTCGACAGCGCCGATTCGATTCGCCGGGCGAGGAAAGCTTCGCGGATCTTTCGGGTCACCGAATATTCGTCGCCGACGAAGAAGATCTTGGCGACCTGCTGGGTGATGGTCGATCCGCCGCGCGCGCGTTCGCCCGACCCTGCCTTGGAGACATAGTCCCAGACCGCGCCGACCATGCCCGGATAGTCGATTCCGCTGTGCGAGAAGAAGGTCCGGTCCTCCGCCGCGAGGAAGGCGTTGATCAGCGGGACCGGGAATTCCTCGTAGGCGAGCTGGACTCGCCGTTCGCGGGCGAAGCTCTGCACCGGAGCGCCGTTCACGTCGCGGACGTAGGTCGGCAGGATCGGCTCGTAGCTCAGCAGGCTCTCGGCCGAGGGCAGGCCGCGGGCGAACAGCAGCCAGAGGATGAAGTAGAGCACCACCGGGATGGCGGCGAGGATCGCCAGCCAGCGCACCCAGCGCCGCTTCCAGGCGCGCCCCACGAAGGCGCGGGCGCCGGCGATTCGGCTGTCGGTGCGGCGGAGGGTGATGCGCTGGGCGGGCTGGTCGGCACTCATACCGGCGCCGGTCTAGCGGATGGGCGGGGAGGGGGAAAGTGTTCGGTGCGGGCGAAAGTTGAGGCTGACGGGCGGCTGGCCGAATCCGGCAAATCGGCTAATCCCTGAAGCGTGACGCTGACGGTTCTGCAAACACCGACCTACGCCCGCTGGTTTGCCGGCCTTCGCGACGAGCGTGCCAAGGCGCGCATTCTCGCTCGTATTCGCCGGGTCTCGGTTGGAAATTTCGGCGATGCGAAGTCGGTCGGCGAAGGTGTCAGCGAGCTGCGGATCGACTATGGGCCGGGCTATCGCGTCTACTTCACCCAGCGTGGTGCGACACTCCTATTGTTGCTGACCGGAGGTGACAAATCGCGTCAGTGGGCCGATATTGCGAAGGCGCGCGAGATCGCCGCGCAGTGGGAAGGTGAATGATGGGCATCGAAACCACCAAGTGGGACGCCGCGGACCATCTGGCCAGTACGGAGGCCGTGCTCGCGTATCTCGAAGCGATATTCGAGGACGGCGACCCGGAGTTGGTTGCCGCCGCGCTCAACGACGTCGCTCGCGCCAAAGGTCTGGACAGTTCCGAGCAGCTGACTGGCGCGACGGACCTGTCGTCCGTGATCCGCACCCTGAAATCGCTGGGGCTGGAGCTGACGGCGAAGGTTGCATAGCTCGATGAGGCTGAGCCGATATCGATGATCAGGGTCGTTTCGATCCGGCCGGCAGGCGGGGCGGCGCTGGAGCTTGGCTTCAGCGACGGCAGCAGCGGCATCTGGTCGGCAAAGGCGCTGATCGCGCGCGACACGGTCCTGACCCGCCCGCTTGCCGGCACTGCCTATTTCGCGCGCGCGTTCATCGAGGCTGGCGCGCTCGCCTGGCCGAATCGGTTGGAATTGTCGGCTCACAGCCTGCAGCGGCGGCTGGATGAAGCGGGCCTCCTGCGGCGGGAGGCGGCTTGCTGACCATTTCGGCCAGGCCCACCGCGGTCCGCTTTGACGACGCGATGATGTGGGTCGATCTCGAGCGGGTGATTTAAGGTAGTGGGTCAGTTGAAATCTAGGAAAGCCAATCGGTTCTGGCGCGGGCCTCGGTCTCGGCGGATTCAGCCGACTCATAGATGCCGCAGTCTGGTCCATGCTGACCCCAACTCACGCCGTCATTGAGTTGCAGGCGATAGGAATAATTCCCATCGGCACGCTGCATCACGAGTATGCGGCTATCCGCACGTGAGCCGGTGAGTATCTTGATCTGGCGCTCGTTCACGCCCGCTTCTTATACGTGCCACGTTTTCTGTCCACGCGGAATGGGAGAACCCCTATTTACCCGCCCCTCCGCTCGATCGCCCGACGCGCGAAATGGGCCTCGATCGCCCGGCGCATGCCCTCGGCGATCTGGCGGCGGCCTTCCGCGGAGTCGATGTAGCGGGCGTCGGTCTCGTTGGTGAGGTAGCCGCTTTCGAACAGGATCGAGGGCATGTCGGGCGCCTTCAGAACGACGAAGGCGGCGAAGCGGTGCCACACGGGGCGGAAGGGGAAGACCGGGGCGGCCTCGCGGTAGAGCAACTGGGCGAAATCGGCCGAGACGTTCATCGCCTCGCGCTGGGCGAGGTCGATCAGGATCATGTTGACCCCGGGGTCGGCCGAGAGCGGAGTCCCGGCGATACGCTCGGAGGCGTTCTGCTGGCTGGCGAGCAAAGCGGCCTGGCGGTCCGAAGCGACCTCGGAGAGGGTGTAGACGGTGGCCCCGCGCGCCGCGTCGTTCAGCGGGGCGGCGTCGGCATGGACCGAGATGAACAGGTCGGCGTCGAGCCGCCGGGCGATCTGGTAGCGCTCGTCGAGCCCGCGATAGCTGTCATCCTCGCGGGTAAGAGCGACGCGGACTCGGCCGGTCGCGGCGAGCGCGTCGCGCATGGCCAGCGCGAGCGCCAGGGTGATGTCCTTTTCCGGCCGTCCTACGAACGGCGAGGCGGCGCCGGGATCGTGGCCGCCATGGCCGGCGTCGATCACCACCAGCGGCGGATTGTCGCCGCGCGCAGGGGTGACCCGGGGCAGCGGCCCGCGCTCGTCGGCGGCGAGCGGATCGAGCGGGATCGTCACCCCCCCGGGGCCCCCGGCCGGCGCGGAGCCGGGAAACAGGCCCGTCCCGAACAGCGCGAGAAGCAGTGTGACGAGCCATTCCATCGAGGCTTTGTGCCGCGGGCGTACCATAAGGGTCCAGCAAAAACGGCTGAAACCCGCCCCGGCGAAGGGTCGGTCCCGAATTCGTGCCTGTGCCGGAATGACAGAAAAATGGGCGCACGCGGTTGCCGCTGGGGTCCTCAGATGCTAGCAGCACCGGATCGGGACGCAGGGGCTTTGTCCCCCACCATCGATCCCGATTGGAATTCGCCGGCCCCAGCCGGCCATCTAGGTTGACGCTGTATGTGGTATCGCTCCCCCAGGCTCATTCGCCGCCTCGTAAGTGACGGCATGCCGGGCGGGATGCTCAGGCCGGCTTTTGCGACCGGACTCGCCCAGACAGCAGACGCGAACATATTTTCAACCCGGACCTTAGACGCGCGGCCCGAAACGCCCGCGCGGCCGTCCATTTTCGAGCGCCTTCACCATTCGGCCTGCCAGGACAGCCCATCAAAGCGTCGCTTTGACGGGGGCCCCAGGGTCGCGGTCAGGGCGTGGAGTAATTTTAATGACCATGCGCATGCTGATCGACGCGCGCCACCAGGAAGAGACCCGGGTGGCCGTGATCAAGGGAAATCGGATCGAGGAATTTGATTTCGAATCCGCCGAGCACAAGCAGCTCAAGGGAAATATCTATCTAGCCAAGGTTACGCGGGTCGAACCGTCGCTTCAGGCGGCGTTCGTCGATTACGGCGGCAACCGCCACGGCTTCCTCGCTTTTTCCGAAATCCACCCCGATTATTACCAGATCCCCAAGGAGGATCGCGAGGCGCTGCTGCGCGAGGAGGCGGAGCACGCCGCCGAGGAAGAGCGGCTGCGCTCGGCCGAATATGAATCGGGCGGCGACGACGGCGACAGCGTCGTCGAGGTCGACGACGAGCCGATGTCGGCGCAGTCGATCGACGGCATCGACGTCGCCGAGGAGATCGAAGGCGACGAGGACGAGGAAGGCGCTCAGCCGCCGGAGGAAGCCGAAGGCGGCTCCGACGAGAGCGCCGCCGAGACTCTGCGCCGCAAGCGCCAGAATCTGCGCCGCCGCTATAAGATCCAGGACGTGATCCGCCGCCGTCAGGTGCTGCTGGTCCAGGTCGTCAAGGAAGAGCGCGGCAACAAGGGCGCTGCGCTCACCACCTACCTCAGCCTCGCCGGCCGCTATTGCGTGCTGATGCCCAACACCAGCCATGGCGGCGGAATCAGCCGCAAGATCTCGAACGGCGCCGACCGCAAGCGCCTGAAGCAGATCATGGCCGATCTGAACCTGCCGATGAGCATGGGCCTGATCGTCCGCACCGCCGGCCTTTCGCGCACCAAGGTCGAGATCAAGCGCGACTTCGATTATCTCGCCCGCCTGTGGGACGAGATCCGCGAGAAGACGCTTCATTCCTCGGCGCCGGCACTGATCTACCAGGACAGCGACCTCATCAAGCGCGCCATCCGCGACATCTACAACAAGGACATCGACGAGGTGATCGTCGAGGGCGAGCGTGGCTACAAGGACGCCAGGGCGTTCATGAAGCTGCTGATGCCGAGCCACGTCAAGCGGGTGACCCACTATGCCGACCCGGTGCCTTTGTTCCAGCGCTACGGGGCGGAGGACGAGCTCAGCGCGATGTACCAGCCGGTCGTCCAGCTGAAGTCCGGCGGCTATATCGTGATCAACCCGACCGAGGCTCTGGTTTCGATCGACATCAATTCCGGGCGCTCGACCCGCGAGCACAATATCGAGCAGACCGCCTACGCGACGAACATCGAGGCGGCGCACGAGATCGCCCGCCAGCTTCGCCTTCGCGACATGGCCGGCCTCGTCGTGATCGACTTCATCGACATGGAATCGGGCGGCCATATCCGCAAGGTCGAAAAAGCGATGAAGGACGCGCTCAAGAACGACCGCGCCCGCATCCAGGTCGGGCGGATCAGCTCGTTCGGGCTGATGGAGATGAGCCGCCAGCGCCTGCGCACCGGAGTGCTCGAAGCCTCGACCCGGCCCTGCCCGCATTGCGACGGAAGCGGGCTGATGCGCACGGCCTCGTCCGCTGGCCTCTCGGCGCTGCGCATGCTCGAGGAGGAGGCTGCTCGCGGCCGCGGCTCGCGAATCGTCCTTCGCGCCGGACGCGAGGCGGCGGTCTATCTGCTCAACCGCAAGCGCGCCGAAATCGGCGAGGTCGAATCGCGCTACGGCGTGATGATCGAGGTGCTGATCGACGAGAGCCTCGAAGGCGCTCGGATGGCGGTCGAATCGCACGGCCCGCCGCCCGCCCAGCGGCCGCGGCCGCTGCCGGTCGTGGAGCAGGACGCCGACGAGGAGAGTCTCGACGAAGAAAACGAGATCGAGGAGGAAGAAGAAGAGGAAGAAGAAGCGGTCGAAGCCCGCCCGCGCCGCGAGCGCGCCGAGCGTCCCGAGCGCGAGGAAAGCAGCGAGGAAGGCGCTCGCCGCCGCCGTCGTCGCCGCGGGCGCCGTGGCGGCCGCCGCCGGGATCGTCCCGAGGGCGAGGAGGGCGCCGCGCCGCTGGAGTCGAGCGCCGAGGGCGCCGCGCCTGTGGCGGAGGAACTGGTCGCCCCCGAAGCGCCGGCCGAAGAGGGCGAGGAACCGCGCAAGGCCCGCCGCCGCCCGCGCGCCCGCAAGCAGGTAGAGAGCACCGCCGAGCCGCAGCCTGCGGTGGAGGCGGCCGCTGAGCCCCAGCCGGAGCCGGTTGCCGAATCGGCTCCGGAGTCCGAGGCCAAGCCGAAGCGCGCGGGACGCCGCAAGAAGGCGGATGCAGCGCCCGAGGCGTCGCCCGAGGCCCCCGCCGAAGCCGCGCCCGCGGCCGGGGAGGCGCCGGCCCCCGAGCCCGCCAACGACCAGGAGCCCGCGCCCAAGCCGCGCAGCCGCCGGAAGGCAGCCGCCAAGCCGGACGAAGCCGCGCCTCCCGCTCAATCCGAGGAGGAAGATGGCGAGCCGCGGCGGGGCTGGTGGCAGCGGACGTTCGGCGCCTCGGCGGAATGAGGCGGGCCGCGGGATGGTTTCATCCGCGGTTCATGCGACGAGGGAAAGAAGCGGGCCATGGCTGAGGCGCGGGCGATGAAAGGGAAGGCTGGGCAGTTCGCCGTCCGCCTTGCCATGCTCGTCCTGTTGAGCTTCGCCGCCATGGCCCGGCCCGCTTTCGCCCAGCAGATCCTTCGCGATGCCGAGACGGAATCGCTGCTTCGCGATATGTCGCGGCCGCTGATCCTGGCCGCCGGCCTCCAGCCGGAGAATGTCCGAATCGTCCTCATCCACGACGATTCGATCAACGCCTTCGTCGCCGGGGGCCAGATCGTCTACGTCCATTCCGGCCTGTTCACCCGGGCCGAGAACGCCAACGAGGTCCAGGGCGTGATCGCCCACGAGCTGGGACACGTTGCCGGCGGGCACATCATCCGTTCGGGCGAGGGCGTCCAGCAGGCGACCGGGATCATGATCCTCTCGCTCCTGCTCGGCGCCGCGGCGATCGCGGCCGGCGGCGGCGAGGCGGGCATGGCCGCGATCATGGCCGGCCAGCAGGCGGGCCTCGGCCGCTTCCTCGCCTTCACCCGCGACCAGGAAAATGCCGCGGATCAGGCCGGCGCGACCTTCCTTTCACGCGCCGGCATCAGCGGCCGCGGCTCGATCGCCTTCTTCCGCCGGATCGAGAATTTGGAATACCGGATTGCCGCGCCGGGAGAGATTGACGGCTATGCCCAGACCCACCCGCTCAGCGGGGACCGGATCCAGCGGCTCCAGGAGCGCTACGAGGCCGATCCCGCCTGGACCGCGCAAACCGCGGCGCCGCTCGAGGAGCGGTTCCAGCGCGTTCGCGCCAAGCTTTCGGGCTATGTCGACGATCCGCAGCGCGTCCTGATCCGCTATCCGGTCACCGACCAGACGATCCCGGCCCATTATGCCCGCGCTTATGCCTATCACCGCGGCGCTCATCCGGCCGAGGCGAACGCGGAGGCGGACGCGCTGATCCGCGCCCGGCCGCACGATCCCTATTTCCTCGAGCTCAAGGGCCAGATCCTTCTCGAATCCGGCCATCCGAGGGAAGCGCTGGCAGCGCTTCGGGAGGCAGTCTCGATCGTCCCCAACGAGCCCTTGATCGCCGCCCTATTCGGCCACGCGCTCATCTCGACCGAGGACCCGGCCAATTTCGAGGAGGCGAAGCGCGTGCTTCGGCTCGCCGTCGCGCGCGACAACGACAACCCGTTCGCCTGGTACCAGCTCGGCATCGTCTACGACCGGGAGGGCGATCAGCCCCGCGCCGCGCTGGCGACGGCGGAACGCTACAGCCTGGAAGGCCAGCCGAGCCTCGCTTTGGTCAACGCCGAGCAGGCGCTGATGGGCCTTCCGGTCGGGACGCCCGACTATCTCCGCGCCCAGGACATCGCGATGGTCTCGCGCGCCGCCGATCAGCGCCAGCGGCGCGGCCATTGACGGCCCTTCCGGGAGGCTGGGCGGCGAGCCTCGCCGCGATCCTCGGCGGCGTTGCGCTCGGCGCCGCGGCCATGGCCGGCTGGTATTCCTGGCGCGGCCCGGACAGAGCGGCGACCGAGGCGATCGTGCGCGATTACGTGCTCAATCACGGCGAGATCCTGCCTGAGGCGATGAAGCGCACGCAGGACCGGCAGGCGGCGGCCTCGGTCTCGCGCCACCGTTCGGCGCTCGAGACGCCCTATCACGGCGCATGGGCGGGCGCGGCCGATGGCGACGTCGTGCTGGTCGAGTTCTTCGATTACGCCTGCCCCTATTGCCGCGAGACCAATGCCGACGTCGACCGGCTGATCGCCGAGGATCCGAGGCTCAAGGTCGTCTGGCGCGAGCTTCCGGTGCTCGGCCCCAACAGCGAGGCGGCCGCCAACGTCAGCCTGGCCGCCGCTCGCCAGGGCCGCTTCCGCCAGTTCCATGCGCGCCTGTTCGCGCTCGGCCGGCCGACGCAGGCGACGCTGGCGCAGGCGATGGCCGAGGCGGGCGTCAGCGCCGAGGCGCAAAGCCCCGCCGCCCGAGCCGAGCTCGCCCGCAACATCGAGCTCGCGCGGGCGATGGAGGCGAGCGGGACTCCGACCTTCGTCGTCGGCGATCAGGTGCTTCAGGGCGCGGTCGGCTACGACGCGCTCAAGGCGGCCATCGCCGCCGCGCGGGGGAGCCGCTCCTAGAGTCAGCATTAAGCGGGCCGATTTTCGCATCGATCGGATTGCTCTCAATTCAAGAGTCATCCCTGACGCGGCGGCAGGCTCTCGCTTATTGAGGGCTCCCCTTGAACCCCTGGGCGACGACGTACCACTCGCTCGAGCCCTTGCGGCTGGCCGGCGGCTTGGCGTGCTTCACAGTCGTGAACAGCCGCTTGAGCTGGGCGACGAGGCCCGCGTCAGCGCCGCCGGCGAGCACCTTGGCGACGAACGCGCCGCCCGGCTGCAGAACGTCGCCGGCGAAGTCGAGCGCGGCCTCGACCAGGCCCATGGTACGCAGATGGTCGGTCTGCGGGTGGCCGACGGTGTTGGCCGCCATATCGGAAAGGACGAGATCGGCCGGGCCGCCGAGCGCTTCCTTGAGCCCGTCCGGGGCCGCATCGTCCATGAAGTCCATCTGCAGGATCGTCGCGCCGTCGATCGGGTCGGTCGGCAGCAGGTCGATTCCGACCACCACGGCCTGCGGCAGCCGCTGCCGCACGACCTGCGTCCACCCGCCCGGGGCGATGCCGAGGTCGATCACCCGCTTCGCGCCCTTGAGGAAGCCGAAACGCTCGTCGAGCTCGATCAGCTTGTAGGCGGCGCGCGAGCGATAGCCTTCGGCCTTGGCGCGCTTCACATAGGGGTCGTTGAGCTGCCGCTCGAGCCAGCGGGTCGAACCCACCTTGCGGCCCTTGGCGGTCTTGACCCGGGTCCTGAGGCCGCCGCCCGAGCCGGTCGGCGACCGGCTCATATCTGGTGCCCGTCCCTCGCCATGAGCGAGCGCAGGATCCCTTCGCGGATGCCGCGGTCGGCGACCCCCAGGGTCTCGGCCGGCCAGATGTCCATGATCGCCTCGAGGATCGCGCAGCCGGCGACGACCAGATCGGCCCGCTCGTGGCCGATGCACGGGAATTGCGCGCGCTCGGCATGATCCATCGCGGAAAGGGTCGCGCTGATCTCGCGCATCGCCGAGGCCGGCATCATCAGGCCGTCGACCTGGCGGCGGTCGTAGCTCGGAAGCGCGAGGTGGACGCTGGCCAGGGTCGTGACCGTGCCGCTGGTCCCCATCAGGCGAATGCCCTTTCGGCCCTTGGGCAGAAGCTCGACGAAGTGGCGGAAGGCGTGGCGTACGCGCTCGCGCATCCGGCCGTAGGCGGCGAGCCGCTCGGCGACGGTGGCGAAGGTGCGGCCCTCGCTCTCGGTCAGCGAGACGACGCCCCAGGGCGCGCTCCACCAGCATTTGATCCTCGGCTCGCCGCCGTCGGTGTCGACCAGCACCAATTCGGTCGATCCGCCGCCGATGTCGAAGATCAGCGCCGGCTCGTCGCCCGGCTCGAGCAGCCGGTGGCAGCCGAGCATTGCGAGCCGCGCTTCCTCTTCGGGCGCGATGATCTCGAGGCAGATTCCGGTCTCGCGCCTGACTCGCTCGACGAAATGGCGCCCGTTGACCGCCCGCCGGCAGGCCTCTGTGGCGACCGAGCGGGCGAGGCTGACCCGGCGCCGGCGGAGCTTTTCCGCGCAGACCGAGAGCGCGGAGACGGCGCGGTCCATCGCCGCCTCGGAGAGCTTGCCCGAGGTCGCCATGCCTTCGCCCATCCGGACGACGCGCGAGAAGGCGTCGATGACGGTGAAGCCTTCGTCGGTCGGGCGGGCGATGAGCAGGCGGCAATTGTTGGTGCCGAGATCGATCGCGCCATAGGTGTGGCGCGAGGCCCAGCGGCGCGGCGGCAACCCGCGCGGGGCCGGTGCGCCGACAAGTTCGGGAGGCTGGTCTTCGACCGGCGCTGATACAGCGGAAGCGGCTTGCTCCGACATTCCGAACGTCTCATTCTGTTTTCGTTTCGGGAGGCGATAGGCCGCCCAGTGACTTGCCGCCTTTGTACATGAGGGGGGTTTGCGGAGCAAGGAGCGGGCAAGGGCCGGTGCCGGGCACGCCCCAGCGGCGTTGACAGCCCCGGCCCGCCTGCCTATCTCGCGGCCCTCCCGATCTGCCCGATCGTCTAATGGTAAGACTACGGACTCTGACTCCGTCAATCGAGGTTCGAATCCTCGTCGGGCATCCAGCTTTTCCGCATTGACCCACGCCGCTCCGCGCCTAACCTCGCGCCGGATTTCCCTGGCCGGAGAAGATGATGCGCCCCCTGATCGCCATCGCCGCGCTGATCGTCGCGGGCACAGGCGCGCCGGCCGAGGCGGACGTCACGGCGCGCTATGCGGGAACCGGAAGATCGGCGCCGGGCCTGACCTTCGCAGTCGCCGATAACGGCCGGGTGCGCGCCGAGACCATTCGCCCCAATCAGCCCGAGGAACGCGCCATCCTGATCACGCGCGGCGGAATCGGCTATCTTTCGGCGGCGGACGCGCAGGGGCGATTCGTCGGCCGCCAGGACGACATATTGGCGGTCGCGAGCGAGGTCATGCGCGCCGCCGTGCCGCCCGAGGCGCGCACGGCGATGCGCCATGTCGCCGCCATGCGCTTCGAGATCGTCGAGGGCGGGATGGAGACGGTCGGCGGCCGGCAGGGGCGCCTCTACCGCGTGACTCCGGTCCTGGCGCCGGTGGGCCCGGTGGTGGCGCCGGAGGGCGACGTAAGCCCGGCAGGGCCGCACGGCCACGATTTCGACGGCCCCGAAGCGGACGAGGAGAATGCGATGCCGCCCGCGTTCGACGTGGTGATCTCGGACGATCCGGAGCTGGCGCCGATCGGCCGCGAGATGGCGCGGCTGTTCGACAGCGGGAGCGTCCTCCTTGAAGCCATGTTCGGGACGATGCCCGGCGCGGTCGGGCAGGTCCGCGCGTTGCTCGCCCGCGGGACTCTGATCCGCTTCGCCGACGAGGTCCGGCTGGGCAGCGTGGACCGCGCCGCCATCCCGCAGAGCGCCTTCGACTTGCCCGGGCGCGTGCTGACCCGCGCCCAGCTGCGCGCCCGGGCGCCGCAGATGCAGATGCGGCCGGACTAGCCCGGTGGACGACCTCCTCGCCGAGGTGCTCGCGGCCGCCGCGCCGCATCGCGCCGAGGGCAAGGTTGCGACTTACATTCCGGCGCTGGCTGGCGTCGATCCGGCCAAGCTGGGCATTGCCGTCGCCGACAGGGAAGGCCGCGTGTGGGGCGCCGGCGATTGCGGCGAGGCCTTCTCGATGCAGTCCATCTCCAAGGTCTTCACGCTGGCGCTCGCGCTCGACCGCGTCGGGGCGAGCCTGTGGGACAAGGTGGGGCGCGAGCCTTCGGGCTCCGCGTTCAATTCGGTCGTCCAGCTCGAAAGCGAGCGCGGCAAGCCGCGCAACCCGCTGATCAACCCGGGCGCGATGGTGGTGACCGACCAGCTGATCGGCGAGCGCGACGCCGACGCGGCGATCGGCGACCTTCTCGCCTTGCTCCGCAGGCAGGCGCGCGACGAGGGCGTCGGCGTGGACGAGGAGGTGGCACGATCCGAGGCGCGGACCGGCGCCCGCAACCGTTCGCTCGCTTGGTTCATGAAGAGCTTCGGAGTCCTCGCCAACGATGTCGACGAGGTTCTGGACGCCTATTTCCGCCAGTGCGCGGTGGCGATGTCGTGCCGCCAGCTCGCCCGCGCCGGCCTGTTCCTCGCCTTCGACGGGCGCGATCCCGAAAGCGGCGAGGAGGTCACCGCCTGGCATCGGGCGCGGCGGATCAACAGCGTGATGATGCTCTGCGGCCATTATGACAATTCGGGCGAGTTCGCCTTCCGGGTCGGCCTGCCCGGCAAGAGCGGGGTCGGCGGCGGAATCCTGGCCATCGCGCCGGGCCATGGAAGCATCGCCGTCTGGTCGCCGGGCCTCAACGCGGCGGGCACCAGCGCGGCCGGCGCCGCGGCGCTCGAGGCACTGGTCGAGCGGACCGGCTGGTCGGTGTTCTTCTAGGGCCCGCACTCAATTAGGCTTAGCGATTTTTCGTTCAATTACGGAGTCATCCCGGCGAAGGCCGGGACCCATGAACTCTGCATGCCCAGAAGAAGCTTCGGACTTCGCCACCCTTCTTCATCCTCCGGTGTGCATGGGTCCCGGCCTGCGCCGGGATGACTCCATTTTCTGGCCCAAACCTCAATTCCAATTGAGTCCTGACCCTGGGCAGCCGCGCATTTGGTCGGCGGGGGCGGGGCCTTTGTCGAGGGGCGGACGCTGCCGTCGAAAGCTCCGCTCCGGCCGTCGAAGTCCCGGCGCGCTCCTGAATCATCCCCGGTAGGAGAGTGGAAGCGGCACTTCCGCCGCGCCAAGGAGATGAAAGATGACTGCCGCCTCGTTCCGCGATCTCGCCACCACCTTCGCCGCCTTCTTCGTCGGCATCCTGCTGGTGGCCGCGTCCGGCGCCGCGCCGCTGATGGCGTAGGGCATGGGCCTCATTCGGGAGCCGCGCCCGGGTTGTTGAAGCCCGCGCGCGGCTTCTTGCTATTCGGTCCCGCGCAGTCTTCTCAGGGCGCGCGAATTTCGACTCCGCCCTTCATCACCAGCCGCACGGCGCGGACCGCATGAATGTCGGCGGTGGGATCGCCTTCGACCGCGACGAGGTCGGCGAGAAGCCCGGGGCGGATTGCGCCGCGGTCGGCGAGATGGAATATCCCGGCATTGCCCGAGGTCGCGGCGATCAGCACCTCGGCCGGACTCATCCCGTAGGCGGCCATCAGCTCCATCTCGCGCGCATTGTCGCCGTGCGCGTAGACCCCGACGTCGCCGCCCATGCACATCCTCACCCCGGCGGCCCGCGCCGCAGCGAAGCTCGCCCGGCTGCCCCGGACCGCTTCCGGCTCGGGCGCGGTCCCGTTCCAGCCGCGATAGCGGGCGACAGCGTCGGTCGCGGCCAGAGTCGGGCAGAGCGCGGTGCCGCGCTCGCGCATCAGGCGGAACACTTCGGGCGTTCCGTCATAGCCGTGCTCGATCGTGTCGACCCCGGCGAGGATGGCCCGGCGCATGCCCTCGGCGGTGGCGGCATGGGCGGCGACGGTTCGGCCGGCGGCATGGGCCACCTCGGCCGCGGCGCGCATCTCCTCGATGGTGAAGGTCGCCCGGCTCGGCTCGCCCGGGCGCCAGCGATAGTCGGCGTAGAATTTGACGACGTCCGCCCCGCCGCCGATCTGCCGGCGCGTGGCCGCGACCAGCTCCGGCCCGTCCGCCTCCTCCGCGCCGAGCAGGGGCGCGGTCGCATCGAAGGTCTTGGGCCCGTAGCTTCCGGTGGCGACCAGAGCGCGGGTGGCGACGAGCAGGCGAGGGCCCGGCACGATTCCCTGGGCGATGGCGTCGCGCAGGCCGACGTCGGCATAGCCCGCGCCCTCGGTGCCGAGGTCGCGCAATGTGGTGAAGCCGGCCATCAGCGTGGCGCGGGCGTTGGCCACGGCTCGGGCGGTGCGCAGCGCGAGCGGCTCGCGAAGCACCTGATCGTCCCAGCTGGCCTCGTTATAGGGATGGAGGAAGAGGTGGGCGTGGCCCTCGATCAGGCCGGGCATCAGGGTCATGCCCGGAAGCTCGATCACGCGCGCGCCGGGCGGCGCAGCAAGGCCCGGCCCGGCCGCCTCGATCCGGTCGCCGCGGACCAGCACCTGCCAGCCCTCATGCGGCCGCGGATCGACTCCGTCGAAGACTCGCGCCGGGCGAAGCAGGATCGCCTCGCCTTGCTGCGCGGAGGCGGGGACGGCGGCCAGCGCCGCCAGCAGGATCAGGAACCAGCGCCAGCCCGGCATCGACCACCCTCCTTCGATCTCGGAAGGGGTTAATCGCCGCCGCGCCGGGGCGCAACGGGATCAGCCGTTGCCGCGCTTGCGGCGGGTTTCCCAGCCCTTCTTGGCGGCGGCGCTGCGGCTCTCGGAGGTGCGGCTGGACGAAGAGCCTCCCTTGCGGCCGCCCCTTCGCGCGCTGGCGTTGCTGTCCTTCCTGCCGCGGCCGGAACCCGATTTGTTGCCGCCGCCCGAATCCTTGTTGACGGTCGCCCAGGCGCGGCTCTTGGCCTCCTTCTCGGAGACTCCGCGATCCTCATAGCCCTCGGCGATATGCTCGGCCTTGCGCTTCTGCTTGTCGGTATATTTGTCCTTGTCGCCCTGTGGCATGACCGGAACTCCTTTCCGCCGGCGACAACGCGCGGAAAGGATTGGAGTTCTACGCCAACGACGCCCGCACGCGCTGCTGGAGCACGGTCAGCGGCATCGCGCCGCCGTTCAGCACCGAATCGTGGAACGCCTTGATGTCGAAGCGCGCGCCCATCCTCCGCTCGGCCTCGGCGCGCAAGGCGGCGATCACGGTCTGGCCGCTCTTGTAGGCGCAGGCCTGGCCGGGCCACACGCAATAGCGCTCGATCTCGCGCACCGCCGATCCTTCCGGCTCGGCGGCATTGTCGATCATGTAGCGGATCGCCTGCTCGCGGCTCCATCCCTTGGCGTGGAGCCCGGAATCGACGACCAGCCGGACGGCGCGGAACAGATAGGATTGGAGGTAGCCGATCTTGCCCAGCGCATCGCCCTCGTAGCAGCCGAGCTCGTCGGCCACCCGCTCGGCGTAGAGCGCCCAGCCCTCGCTATAGGCGGAAAAGCCGCCGACTCGCCGGTAGACCGGCAGCGATCCCGCCTCGCGCGCGATGCTGATCTGGAAATGGTGGCCGGGAATGCCCTCGTGATAGGTCAAGGTCTTGAGGCCCATCTTGGGCCATTCGTGCGTGTCCTTGAGGTTGATATAATAGGTGCCGGGCCGCGAATTATCGAGCGGCGCGCCTTGGTAATAGCCGCCCGGAGCGCCGGATTCGATCGCCGCCGGGACCCGGTTGATGCGCAGGTCCGCGCGGGGAAGCGTGTTGAACATGCGCGGCAAACGCGGGCGGATGTCGGCCAGCACCTCGTCGAGATAGGCGAGCAGCGCCGTCCGCCCCTCGTCGGTGTTCGGATAGAGGTTGCGCGCGTCGACGTTGAGCGCGTTGATCCGCTCGCCGACCGTCCCTCGGGTGAAGCCCTCGGCGCGCAGCAGCGGATCGAGCTGGCCGTGGAGCTCGGCGACCTGGGCGAGGCCCATGCGGTGGATGTCGTCGCCGGTCATCGTCGTCGTCGTGTTGGCGCGCAGCCCCCAGGCATAATAAGCCTCGCCGTCGGGCAGGCGGTGAGCGCCGGCCTCGTGGGTGGCATTGGGGCGGAGCGCGCGAAGCGCGGCGATCTGGCGGTCGAGCGCCGAGGCGATCGGGCCGGAAACCAGCGCGGACGCGCGCGCCCCGTAATCGCCTTCCAGATGCGCTTCGCCGGCGCGGCGGACGAGCGAACGGACCAACGTGGTCTCGCCCGCCGGGGTCGCGCGAAGCCGCTCGAGATTGCCGATCGCCTTGTCGAGCACGAAATCGGGCGGGGTGACCCCGAGCCCGGCGTCGTGGCGGATGCGCGCCGTCTCCTCGTCGAGGTTGGCGGCAAAGGCTTCGAGCCGGGAGAGGTAATAATCGGCGTCCTGGGCGGTGCGGACCGGGTGCTGCGTATCGAGGAAATCGGGCACCTGGTAATAAGCGCCGCCGAGCTGGCTGACGACATAGGGGGCCACGCGGCCTCCGGCATTGCCGTAGTGAAAGCGCGCGCCCATCGAGCCGATCTCGGCGCGGAAGGCGGCGATGTCGTAGTTGAGCCGGCCCGCCTCGCTCAGGCCCGCGCGCCCGAACGCGTTCAGCTCTCCCGCGCGCCGTACCGCCTTCGCCCGCTCGGCGTCGGCCCTGGCCTGGGATGCGTCGCCGAGCCGTCCGCGAAGCGCCGCGAGTTCCCCGGTGTCGAGGCCGAGATTGGTGGCGGTGGTCGGCATGTCGCGCAGGTCCTCGTCGAACCAGCGCGTCAGCAAGGCATCGAGCGCCCGGTCGCGGTCATTGGTGTCCTGCGCGACGGCTTTCGGTGCAAACCCGGCCAGGGCAAGGGCGGCGGTGGAGCTGGCGAGAAACGTGCGGCGGTCGAGCAAGGCAGGCCTCCATGGAATGCGGTTCGCTCCGGCCTAGGCCCGCGCCGCCACGCGCGCAATATGGGTCGAATGCGGGGCTCCAGGCGGGCGAACGCAAAAGGATTAGCGCCGAATGGGAATGGCTTATCGCCCTGGGCTTATCTTTAATCTTATGCTAATAGTTGAGAAAGCATAAGCATTAGCCTTGCTAACGAAGGAGGCGGGATGGGCGAGGGGGAAGCCAAAGACGTCGCGGCGCGGCTGCATTCGAGCGCGGTCCGCTTGCTGAGGACTCTTCGGCGGGAGGATGACGGCAGCGGCCTTTCCGCGCCGCGCCTGTCGGCGCTGTCGGTGATCGTCTTCGCCGGGCCGATGTCGCTCGCCGAGCTGGCGGCGGCGGAGCAGGTCAAGCCGCCGACGATGAGCCGGATCGTCGACGCCTTGGTCGAGCGCGGCCTCGTCACCCGCGTCGCCAAGCCCGGGGACCGCCGCAGCGTCGAGATCGCCGCCACGAGCGAGGGCGCCGGCCTGCTCGACGCCGGCCGCGAGCGCCGGGTTCACGCATTGGTGAAGCGGTTGGGCAGCCTCGCCGACAGCGAACGCCGGGCGCTCGCCCGCGGAGTCGAGATATTGGAACGGGTGACACGCTAAGCGCGCATCCGCCCTTGCTGCATTGCAGCACGATGTCTATATGGCCGCCGCACCCCAATCGAGAGTTACCGCACGATGAGCCTTCGCAACGTGGCGATCATCGCCCACGTCGATCACGGCAAGACGACCCTTGTCGACCAGCTGTTCCGCCAGTCCGGCACCTTCCGCGACAACCAGCGCGTGGAGGAGCGGGCGATGGATTCGAACGACCTGGAGAAGGAGCGCGGGATCACCATCCTCGCCAAGTGCACCTCGGTCGAGTGGGCGCCGCCGGGCGGCGGCGAGACGGTGCACATCAACATCGTCGACACGCCCGGCCACGCCGATTTCGGCGCCGAGGTCGAGCGCATCCTGTCGATGGTCGACGGAGTCATCCTGCTGGTGGACGCGGCCGAGGGGCCGATGCCGCAGACCAAGTTCGTCACCGGCAAGGCGCTCGCGCTCGGCCTCAAGCCGATCGTCGTCGTCAACAAGATCGACCGGCCGGACGCTCGGCCCGCCGAAGTGCTCGACGAATGTTTCGAGCTGTTTTTGAGCCTCGACGCCAATGACGAGCAGCTCGATTTCCCGACGCTCTACGCTTCGGGCCGCGCCGGCTATGCGGGCCTCACGGACGACGTCCGCTCCGGCGACCTCACTCCGATGTTCGAGACGATCGTCAGCCACGTCCCGGCGCCGAAGCTCGACGTCGACGGGCCGTTCAAGATGCTCGCCACCCTGCTCGACCGCGATCCCTTCCTCGGCCGTATCCTCACCGGCCGGATCGAGAGCGGCACGCTCAACGTCAACATGCCGATCCGGGCGCTCGACGTCGATGGCAACGGCGTAGAGGAAGGCCGCGCAACCAAGGTTTTCGCGTTCCGCGGCCTCGAGCGCGTCCCGGTCGAGACCGCGCAGGCGGGCGACATCGTCGCCATTGCCGGCCTCACCAAGGCGACCGTTTCCAACACCATCGCCGATCCGGGCATGACCCAGCCGCTTCGCGCGCGCCCGATCGACCCGCCGACCCTGGCGATGAGCTTCACCGTCAACGACAGCCCTTATGCGGGCCGCGACGGCGACAAGGTGCAGAGCCGGGTCATCCGCGACCGGCTCGAGCGCGAGGCGGAGGGCAATGTCGCCATCCGGATCACCGAAAGCTCGGACAAGGACGCCTTCGAGGTCGCCGGCCGCGGCGAGCTCCAGCTCGGCGTGCTGATCGAGACGATGCGCCGCGAGGGCTTCGAGCTTTCGATCTCCCGGCCGCGAGTCCTCTTCCGCGACGGTCCCAACGGCCGGGAGGAGCCCTATGAGACGGTCGTCATCGACGTCGACGACGAGCATTCGGGAACGGTCGTCGAGAAGATGGCGCAGCGCAAGGGCGAGATGACGGACATGCGCCCCTCGGGCGGCGGCAAGACGCGCCTCACCTTCACCGCGCCGTCGCGCGGCCTGATCGGCTACCACGGCGAGTTCCTTTCCGACACGCGCGGCACCGGAATCATGAACCGGCTGTTCGACAAATACGGCCCGTACCGGGGCCCGATCCAGGGCCGGCAGAACGGCGTCCTGATCTCCATGGAGACGGGCGCGGCGGTCGGCTATGCGCTCAACATGCTGGAAGAGCGCGGTATCCTGTTCATCGCTCCGGGCGACATGCTCTACGAGGGCATGGTGATCGGCGAGAACGCCAAGCCGCAGGACCTCGAGGTCAACCCGCTCAAGTCCAAGCAGCTGACCAACTTCCGCGCCTCGGGCGGCAAGGACGACGCCATCCGCCTCACGCCGCCCAAGCGCATGACTCTGGAGCAGGCGATCGCCTACATCCAGGACGACGAGCTGGTCGAGGTCACCCCCAAGGTGATCCGAATCCGCAAGCGCCACCTCGACCCGCACGAGCGCAAGCGCGCGTCGCGCAAAGAGGCTGCCTAGGCCTCCAAGCCCCGCCGGCAAGGGAAAGCCCGCCGCAACCGATGTCGCGGCGGGCTTCCAGAGCGGGTCGGGTGCTTCCTGGACCGGCGCTAGAGTGTCGCGGCCGTCCTTGCGCGAGTCGAGCTGTGGCCGCCGTAGCGGTACAGAATGTCCTCGGCGGTTTCGCGGGTGATCCCGGCGTCGCTGGTGTCGACGGAAACGAACACGCCGCCGTCATTGATGCGCCCTTCATAGTAACGCGCATCGTCGTCGCTGACGCCGTGCTCGGTCAGAAGACCGGTGACTCCGCCCGCGACGGCGCCGACTCCGGCGCCGATGGCGGCCGCCCCGGGAATCGCGGAGGTGGCGATCGCGCCGGCGGCGACGAGCGGGCCGACGCCGGGAATGGCGAGGGCGGCGATGCCGAGCAGGGCGCCGACGCCTGCGCCGCCCAGCGCGCCCTTGATCAGACCTTCCGTATTCTCACCCACTTCTTGGGTATTGGCGTCGCCATAGTCTCCGTCGGCGCCTTCGCGGCGCGCGATGACCGAAAGCGCGCTGTCGCGCACGCCGGCCTCGCGAAGCGCGCGGACGGCGGTCTCCGCTTCGGAATGGCTGTCGAAGACGGCGGACACAATGTTCTGGTTCATGGGAACTCCTACAATGTTCGAGAAAGGCCGCAACGGCCTGACACGACAACGATATCCGGGCGATGTCGTTGCTCGGCTGGGCGGATTTGCGCTCGTCCTGGCGCTCAGGGGCTCAGCAAAATTGGCCTGATTGGAATCCGCCACTTTTCGAGGTGACAGGACCGGTATTCTCGCGCACCCATGCTTTGGTTCGAAACGCAAGGGGGCAAATATGCGCTATCGCCACGTCGTCGCCATGCTCGCAATCTGCGCGGTCGCCGTACAGCCCTGCCTCGCAGCCGATCTCGCGGCCGATGGCGGCGTGGTCGGGGGACGCATCGGGGCTTTCGCGGGGCTCAGGATCGCGGCCCCGCTCGGCGGCGCGGAGAGGCACGTCCTGCGGGCGCGGCTTCAAGTGGCGCCCAGCTACGCGATGCTCGATGCCCGGTCCGGCGCCCTCGTCGGGGCCCGGTCCGCGGCCGGTCTCGAGCTCGGCGTCGCGCGCAGCGGCTCGCCCGGCTTGTCGCTGGGCGGCCGCACGGCGCCGGAGCTGAGGCGCCAGCTCGGCTTTCACGGATCGACGCCGTACATTGTCGTAGGGGGCGTCCTGCTTCTCGTCGGCCTGCTCGCGGCGGTGGCCAGCGCCTCTCCCAAGCCCGGCCCGCGGCCCGGCGACTTCTAGGAGAGCCGGGCAAGATGTCCGGCGCGCCCTATCACGCCCATATCTATTATGCGGACCGCGAGCGCGCCGCGGCGGCGGCGCTGCGCGAAACCTTCATCGCACTGGCCGAGGGCGGGAAGGATGCGCCGGTCCTGTTCGTAGGCCGGATGATGGATCGGGGCGTCGGCCCCCACCCGATTCCGCAATACGAGATCCACTTTCGAGAGCGCTCGGTTGAAGAGGTCGTCGCGAGGATCGAGGCGTCGGGCCTGCGCGCGCTGGTCCACCCGCTGACCGACGACGATCTCGCCGATCACACGCGCCTCGCCCGCTGGATCGGGGAGCCGGTGCAGCTGGACGAAAGCACGCTCGATCCGCCGGGGCGAAACCAGGGCGTGGAGCGCTTCGGCAAGACGGATTTCTAGGCCCTGCCGAACCCGACGCTGCCGGTTAGCCCGGCTTGGCTGCGGCCTTGGGCACGGCGGCATCGGGCACCGGCGTCACCGTAAAGTCGCTCGGCTTCAGCGGATGCGCCTCGACGCCTGCGCCAGCGCCCGGCGGCGGGCAGTAGCTGTCGGCGGGGACGACCGCGCCGTCGGGACAGGTCTGCATCGGCACATTGCCCTGCGGCACCGCCCCGGGCGGCGGGGCGCCATAGGGGGCGGCGCCATAGGGAGCCGCGCCATACGGGCCGTCATAATGTTCGTCGTAATGATCGGCGGCGATCGCCGCGCCCAGTGCCGCCCCGAACAGGCCGCCGATCAGGATGTCGCCGCCATAGCCGTAATAGCCGCCGTAATAGGGCGGATAGCCGTAATAAGGCGCGTAGCCATAGTCGTAATAGGGGTAATAAGAGGCGTAGCCGTAATAGGGATAATAGCCGTAGCCATAGCCGTGGCCGCCATGGCCGTAATGCCCGCCATGGCCGTAATAGCCGCCGTGACGGCCGTAACCGCCTCCTCCATGGCCGTAGCCGCCGGCATAGCTCCGCCCGCCGCCATTCCAGCCGCCCCCGGAGCCGCGCCCGCCGCCGCCCCAGCCGCCGCGGCCTCCTCCGCCGCCTCCGCCGCCACGCCAGCTGCCACCGCCTCCGCCGCCGCCGTGCCAGCCGCCGCCGCCCCCGCCGCGGCCTCCGCCTCCGCCATGGCCTCCGCCGCCATGGCCGCCGCGCTGGGCGAGCGTCGCACCAGGCAGGACAAGCAAGGCGCCGGCGAGCGCATAAGCGGCGAGGCGGGGCAAGGAATTGGGCATGGCAAACCTACCTTTCCGCGCGCGACCGTTCCCTGTCCAAGGATCGGCTGCCAGTGCGGCACTGGCCGGCGCGCGCGCCGCGGTTGAGCTCTTGGTCGTTTTTCGCACGAAACGAAGCCGCGCGCCATCGGGGAACATCCCGATCCTTGGGCAGGGAGGCGGCCCGGGCAGCGCGGGCGCATCGCTGCGGGTCAGGGCGGATCGACGTTCAGCAGCAAGGCTCCCTCTCCCATAGGGAGAGGGTTGGGGTGAGGGGTTGCTGCGTCAGTGGGAAAACCGCGAACGCCGTGAACCCCCACCCTACCCTCCCCCCCAGGGGGAGGGATTAGAAGGCCGAATCTCGACCCCCCTAAGGCGTGCAGATACGGGCGTGATAGCGCACGCGGCGCGAGTCGGCTTCGTAGACCATGTCCGTGGCATAGCGGCCGACGAAGCGCTGCGGATCGGCCGGATCGACGAGCAGCGGCTGGCCTTCATTCGCCCCGGGCATGGCCAGATAGGCCTGGGCGGGGCTGGTGCCGAACAGCGTCACGTAGACGTCGGGCGCGTTGCCGTCGCAATGGAACAGAAGCGGCCCCGAAGATATCCCCTCATTGTCGTCCTGCAGCTCGGACACTCGCCGAAGCTCGCCGATGTCGTCGAGATAGACGTCGCGCAGGCATTCTTCGAGCGGAGCGGCGGATTCGGGGCAGGTATTGCGCTCCTCGAGGAAATCGCGCTGGCGCTTGAGCAGCGCCGCCCGGTCGGCCCGGGGCACCACGCGGGCGATGCCGTAGATCCGCGCCTCCTCGCGGTCGAGCGCGGCGAGCTCGGCATGGGCGCAGATCGATCGTTCGATGTCGGTGCGGGCGCGGGCGCAATCGAAGCTCGGCCCCGCCGCGGCCAGTTGCAAGAGCGCGATGAAGATCATCGTCGGATCCTCCCCTGCCAGTGCCAACAACAATGCTACTCGACGCGTTAGGGCGTCAACCCTCCGCGCTTAGGGGTTTGCCCCGGTTGCGGCCTTCGCTGGGCGGCGCCAGCCTTTCTCGGACCAGGGGAGAGGTGAAATGACGCTGCCGGCCGATCGAATCCTTCTCGGCGCCCCGATCTGGGCGATCGGGCTCACGCTCTTCGTCCTGCTGATCGGGATGATGCTGCTCGGCATCGCGGTGCGGCGGCGGACCGAGCGCAGGGCGGCTTCCGAAGGCGAGGACGCGCAGGAGGGCTATATCGTGTCGGGCGCCCTGGGGCTGCTCGCGCTTCTGCTCGGCTTCACCTTCGCGATGGCGGTCGACCGCTACGACAATCGCCGCTCGCTGGTGCTCGAGGAAGCCAATGCGATCGGAACCACTTATTTGCGGGCGCAATTGCTCGACGAGCCTTTCCGCAGCCGGCTGAGCCGCCTGCTGGAGGGCTATACCGCGAGCCGGATCAGGCTGGCGACGGCGGATTCCCGCGAGCAGCGTGCGCCGCTGATGGCGCGGTCCGACGATTATCAGCAGCAGATGTGGACCGAGACCGTCGCGGCGGTGCGGCCGATCCGCGCCCTCGCCGTCTCCGCGCGCTTCGTCGACGCGATGAACGCGACGATCGACGCCGGCGCCGCGCGGGTCGCGTCCCGGCGGGCGCATGTCCCGAGCCGGGTGCTGGTCATGCTCGCCATCTACATGCTGATCACCGCCTACATCCTCGGCTACGCGATGTCCGCCGCCCGCCGCCGAAGCGCGACCGCGGTGCTTCTGGCTCTGACCACGCTCGCCTATACCCTGATCCTCGACATCGACCGGCCGACGGGCGGGCGTGTGCTGGAATCCCAGGCGGCGATGGAGGATTTGCTGAATATGATGCGCAAGAACCCGCCGGCGCGCTTCGGCACGCTGGTCCAGCAACCCGCGCCCGTTTCCCCGCCCGGCTAGCCGTTCCCCGGCGAAGGCCGGGGCCCAGGAGCCGAAGGCTTCAGGCTGTTGCGCTGGAGCCCGGCGAGCGCCGGGCCTGGGCCCCGGCCTTCGCCGGGGAGCAGCGTGTGGGGACGGTCGAATATCGCGCTAGGGCCTCAACGCCGCCGCGTTGCGGGTTTCCACCGATGGGCCGGGCCGGGGCCGTATCATAACCCTCGGCGATGTCTTTTGGCTGCGCGCGACACTGGCCGGCGCTGTTCGCACTGATCCTGCTTTTCGCCGGCGGGAGCGCGGCGCGGGCGCAGGACGACGGCGCCCGGCTCTACATGCTGGTGCCGGAGGGGACGACGATCGCTTCGCTCCGGCTCCACCGGCTCCACTCCAACCTCGCCGTCGATCCCGGCAACGTCGCCGAGGAAGGGTCGCTCGACACCCTGCTCGGCGTGTTCCAGTTCGTCCAGGCGCTCGACATCGGCTCGCGGCAGGCGTTCGTCTTTCTCGTCGTTCCGGGGAGCCGGATCGAGGGGCCGGTGGGGCCGGGCGGAATGCCCGGCGACATCGAGGGCTTCGGCGATCCGCAGCTCGGCTTCGTCATGGGCGTGCACGGGACGCCGGTGCTTTCCGCCGGCGACTATGCCGCGCACCGGCCGGGCCTCGCGGTCAACCTGCTCGGCAAGCTCTTCTTCCCGCTCGGGGAATACAGCGCGCAGCGCTCGATCAACATCGGCTCGAACCGCTGGGCGGTGAGGCTCGGCGCGCCGATCGTCTACGCGCTCGGGAACGGCATGGGCGATCCCCATTTGACGACGTTCGAGGCGCTGCCCACGGTCACCTTCTTCGGCGCCAACGACGAGCCGTTCGGCGCGGAGCACACGAAGCAGAAGCCGCTGTTCATCTTCGAAGGGCACGTCACCCGCGGCTTCACCCGCAACTTCTGGGCCTCGCTCGACCTGCTCTGGCGCGAAGGCGGCGAGGTCGAGCTGGACGGCGCCGGCGCGAACAACCGGCAGAGCGCGCTCTCGCTCGGCGGGACCGGCGTCTTCTCGCTTGGGCCCGGCTTCTCGCTGCGCCTCAGCGGCGGCGGCGTCGTCGCGCGCAACCAGCATGGGCCGAACGGATGGATGCTCCGCACCATCCTCGGCGCGGTCTTCTAGAAAA
The DNA here is from genome assembly GCA_005883305.1 of Alphaproteobacteria bacterium. NCBI lineage: Bacteria > Pseudomonadati > Pseudomonadota > Alphaproteobacteria > Alphaproteobacteria bacterium. Next base: position 210,321 of record VBAC01000001.1, read on the forward strand.
CCCCAAGGAGGAATGAAAATGATCGAGTCCCTCGAAAAAACCTACGTTTCCAAGGCGCTCCCCCCGGCGGAGGTCAAGGGCAGCCAGTCGGCCATCGCCATCCCGCCCGGCGGCTACTTCCCAGACCGGATTGAGCAGGGGCGCTTCGGTCCGGTCTTCCCGCGCACGCCGCTCAATTACGGCTTCACGATCATCGCCCCGATCATCCCAGGCCGCGAGGAAAAGTTCTACGAATATGCCCGGGGCATCGAGGAGGCGGTCGCCGGGGCGCCCGACGTGCTCGATATCCTGAAGCTCCACACGCTGAAGTGGGTGCTGTTCGACATCGAGGGCAACACCTATTTGATGTACCAGGGCATCTTCGACACCGATTTCGACAAATATACCGAGGACGCGGTCTCGATCTTCGCCTCGACCGGGATCACCACCCTGTTCGAGAATCTCCAGGGCTTCCCGGCCGACTGGAAGAGCAATCCGGACGCCTTCATCCAGTTCGTTCGCGACCACCACCGGCCGAGCTTCATGGAATATGCCGAATATTCCTACGTCTCCTCCGCGGAGATCAAGAGCGCTCTGGCGGTGAAGAGCGGCCTCGCCGGAATCCTCGACAACATGCAGTGAGGGGCTCGCCGGCATGCTCGAGATCGACGACATCCAGCATATCCTGCTGACCCGGACGCCGGCGCTCACCGGCCGCTATGTCTTCCTCTCCTTCGCGGACGGGGCGAGCGGCCGGGCCTGGCTCGAGGCGATATTGCCGATCGTCCCGTCCGCGGCGACGGTCGGCACCAGCGAGGAGGACAGGCGCTGGGTGACGGTCGCCTTCACCGCGAACGGCCTCGAGCGGCTGGGCGTCGGCGAGGCCGATCTCGCCAGCTTCCCCGACGCCTTCCGCCAGGGCATGGCGGCGCGGGCCGAGGTGCTCGGAGACACCGGCGCCAGCGCCCCGGAGCATTGGGTCGACGGGACGGCGGGCGCCGACCTCCACGCCATCGCCATCCTCTTCGCCCGCGACGACGAGGCGCGCGGCCGCGCCGAGCGCGAGCACGACGCTTTGCTGGATCGCCTGCCGGGCGTGAAGGTCATCTCCAGCCTCCACCTCGAGGCCACGCCGCCCTTCGACCACGCCCACGATCATTTCGGCTATCGCGACCGCCTCTCCCAGCCGGTGATCGAGGGCACCGAGGACATTCCCTACAATGGCTGCGGCGGCCCGCTGAAGGCCGGCGAGTTCATCCTCGGCTACCCCGACGAGAGCGGCCAGCCCTATGCCATGCCCGAGCCCGAGATCCTGTCGCGCAATGGCACCTACATGGCCTATCGCCGGCTTGAGGAGCATGTCGGCCGCTTCCGCGATTTCCTCAAGGAACATGGCGAGACGGCGGACGAGCAGGAGCTGATCGCGGCCAAGCTGATGGGCCGCTGGCGCAGCGGCGCCCCGCTGACGCTCTGCCCCGACAAGGACGATGCCGAGCTCGGCAAGGACCTCGCCCGCAACAACGACTTCAGCTACAAGGAGAAGGACCCGCACGGCTATGCGGTGCCCCTGGGCTCGCACATCCGCCGGATGAACCCGCGCGACACGGCGGCGAACATCAACCGCCGCCGCATGATCCGCCGCGGCGCCACCTACGGCTCCCACCTCCCCGAAGGCACGCCCGACGACGGCACGGAGCGCGGGATCGCCGCCTTCGTCATCTGCGCCAGCCTCGTTCGCCAGTTCGAGTTCGCCCAGAACGTCTGGGTCAACGACAGGAACTTCCACGAGCTCGGCAACGAGCGCGACCCGATCATCGGCAACCAGGACGGAAGCCTCGAATACAAGATCCCGAAGCGCCCCCTGCGCAAGAAGATCACCGGCCTTCCGGCCTTCACCACCGTTCGCGGCGGCGCCTATTTCTTCCTGCCCGGCATCCGCGCGCTCCACTGGCTCGCGGGCCTCGGCCGAAGCGCCGAAGCCGCCGCCCCCTCGCTCGAAGGAGCCCAGCCATGACCAACGCGCGCACCTACAACCAAGCCCATGTCGCCCGCGTCGCCGACGGCAAGCGGCGGATCAGCATCTACTGGACCTGGTCCTATCCCTGGGAGGTGCAGCGCAGCCCGGCGCTGATAGAGAACCGCTTCTCGACGATGACGGAGGTGCGGAGCGTCCTCTGGCCGGCCTATGAAGGCCCCGAATATCAGTTCGGCCATTTCCTCCAGGGCATCGACGGCACGCTCGAGCTGTTCCATGTCTCTGCTTTGAGCTTCCAGCGCGTGGCGGAGGAGGAGACCGGCCACCCGGTCGCGGTGTTCCAGCGCGTCGACCAGGCGGGCTTCCGCCAGCTGATCGACGAATCCATCCTCGACGATTGCGACACGATGATGGTCTTCGGCCTCGATCACCTTGCGTCGGACCAGAAGGTCGAGCCCGCCGAGATCGCCGCGATCCGCGAATGGCTGAAGCGCGACGGCACCTGCCTCCTGCTCGCCCCGCACCACGATGTAGGCTTCACCGACGATTACGATCAGCGCCAGATGGAATATCTCCACCATGGCGACGCCCTCGTCCCCCGCCAGCAGCGCTTCACCGCCTTCACCCGCGATCTGATGGACGCGTTGAACGTCCCGGTCCGCAATATCTGGGGCCTCAGGCCCGCGCGCGACGAAGGCGGCATCGCCCCGCTGGAAAAGACCGTCGGCCTCGACGCGCTGGGCCTGCTCCACAACGTCCCGACGCTCAACTTCCACCCCCATCTGCCGCATTACGAGGTGACCGAGCCGGGCAGCGAACGAATCCGCGTGCTCGCCCGCCAGCCCGTCGAGCTCGGCCGCCCGCACCCCTTCACCACGGGCGGCGAGCGCGCGTTCAACGTCGTCCTGTGGATGCCGCCCGAGGGCGAGCGGAAGGGGGACATCGTGCTGGTCGATTCGACGCACTTCACGACGTTGTTCGGGGGGACGCAGAGCTTGGAGCGGTTTTGGCGGAATTTGGCGACGATGCGCGGGGGCGGGGGTGGGGCGGCGCGGCCCGTGGTGGAGGTGGCGGGGGTTGTGGGTTGAGAGCGCTACGGTCGCCAGTGAGCGGGGATGAGGAAGAAGGAGGTGTCCTTAGGCTCTTGTCGACCCAAACGAGCGGCAGGTGCCCGGCGCCTAACGAAAGAAATTCTCTGGCCAGAGGCGATCTGGCAGGCGTCGGCGGATTAGATCAGCAGCCTGTTGATATCCGCGGACCTCGAGCTCCCTCAGGAAGTGTGGCCACGGAGGTATGTTGCTTCGATAAACATTAGAGGAGGACGTGGACATGCCGCCTCCTTGAGAGCTTGAAAGCCCCCCATACTGGCTAGTTGAAAGTCCTCCATACTGCGAAGTCGAAAGTCCACCATATTGGGAAGTCGACAGCCCCCCATATTGGCTTGTCGACAAACCCCCGTATTGTGAGGTCGACATACCGCCATATTGAGATGTTGAGAGGCCGCCATACTGAGAGGTGGACGCCCCTCCATATTGCGACGTGGACATTCCCCCATATTGGGAGGTCGATAAGCCGCCGCCTTGTGCTGTGCTGAGATTGCGCGGCCAAGTGCACAGGCTCGGAATATCGGGTCTCGCCATCGGAGCCTTCTAGCGGCAGGGTCGCCATGACGAAAGCCATCGACCTGGAAACATCGAATTAGTCTGCCTCAACGGTAAACCGCTTTGTTCTGCTAGATTCGACTTGGGTCCGCGAGGCGCGAATAAGCCCACTTAGAGCGCATCTCAATCTGGGCGGCTAACGGTTAGCCTGCTAAGGTGGGATGACGCAGCCGAGGTTGCGCGCCACCCTGCCCGGAGGGGGTGCGGAGCGAGTCATTTAGGAAGAGAATTCGGAACGTGATGGACGATCAGCTTGGCACCAAGGAACGCGCTCCTCGTAATCGGACGATCACCCTCACCGACAAGGATCGAAGCTGCCTTCGGCAGAGGCTTTTGACGCCTGAGATGCTACCGCATTCTCCTGAGGACTGCACCATTTTGGGTGATTGCTTCGACTTGGCTTCTCGTCTTCCAAAGAGAGCCGTTGACCTCCTTGTCCTCGACCCACCCTACAATCTGAACAAGCGCTTTGGGGACAACACGTTCTCAAGACGCCCAGTCAACGAATACACCGATTGGCTTGGGTCTGTGTTGGATGCGCTACTGCCGCTCGTGAAATCCACTGGTACGATTTACATTTGCGGTGATTGGCACACTTCCGCGTCGATTTTTGAAGTGGCGTCTAGCCGCCTTCGGATACGCAACCGCATTACGTGGGAACGTGAAAAGGGGCGAGGTGCGAAATCGAACTGGAAGAATTCAAGCGAGGATATTTGGTTCTGCACCGTCGGTGACGAGTTTACGTTTAACGTAGAGACCGTGAAGCTGCGCCGGAAGGTGATAGCCCCTTATCGCAATGGCGATGGCTCACCGAAGGATTGGGCGGAAACGCTCGACGGCAATTTCCGCGACACTCATCCTTCCAATATGTGGACGGATATCACGATACCGTTTTGGTCGATGCCCGAGAACACTGACCATCCGACTCAGAAGAGCGAGAAGCTGCTCGCCAGGCTCATTCTGGCAAGTTCGAATCGGGGTGACTTGGTGCTTGATCCGTTCCTCGGTAGCGGGACCACCTCCGTCGTCGCCAGCAAATTGGGAAGGCGTTACATTGGGATTGAAGCCGTGGAAGAGTATGCCCTTCTGGCTGAGTGGCGCCTGCAACATGCAGAGCAGGAGCGTGGTATCCAAGGCTATGCCGACGGCGTCTTTTGGGAACGCAACACACTCAACACAATCAACGATCGGGCGCGGCGAAATTCTTCAGCCTCACTTTCTGATGATGAATGCAATCTACTGATCTAGCCTTTCGTCACAGCCCAAGAAGCCTGTCGAGAAACGAGTGCGCGCGATCTAGGTCCACGAGCGGGTGATAGTCGGGTGCGCTGGCACGTCCAAATTGCCCAGAGAGTTGGGTGACGCCCCTTGAGGTTCTGCCGGCCCAGTGGTGTTGGAGCCCAGTAGCCTCGAGTAGCGCACTCTCTAATACGGGTAGAAGCCTAGCGGATACGCTACCTGCTTGGATATCCACGCCTATCATGAAGAAGGCGAAGACAGATCCCGGCTCCGCCAGAAACGTCAGCATCTTATCGATGTTATAAGCCTTCGGCGCTGACGCCCGATCCAACAGCTTCGTTTTAATGTCGATTACCAGACGACCGTCACCCAAGGGTCGAACCAAGTCGCCCAAGTCGTGCGCGTTGGCAACACCGGTTAGCAGCTGCTCAATGGCATTCCCGCGAAGATTCACATTTTCGATCTGAGCAGCCTGGAGAATCGCCGCCCTTTGGCCGTGGACAAGCTCGCAGAGCTCGCGCTCGACTTCCTGAAACTGTGGTGCAGTCAACGCGGCAGCGGCGCGTTCCGCCGCTGCCATGATGACGGCCTTATCGGCATCGCGGAGCCGAAAGCGGTTGTCCCGCCCGACAATCGCGTTGGTTGATTCAACAAGGCGCTCTATGTTTTCCTCCCAAGTGAAGGCAGAATGTAGAGCAAAAAGCGCCTCAAAATGCTCCGGAGTATTGGGCAGGCCCTCATACAAGCTCATGATGTCAGTGCCGTTGAAACTCCCTTTGATATTGTCCGACCGAAGCTGAAGCGAGCTATGGCTGATTTTCTTCAGGAACGAAGTATTGGCGAGAAGAAAGTCAACTCTATCCGGCCGAACAACCACAATAACGAATGGCTGGACGTCATATGCTTGGAGGGCTGACAGAGACAAAACTGTGTTCGAGAATGAGCCAGTACGAGCTTCGGAGAATCGAAAGGCGAACCCATTGGCGATCAGAACGCTCCGGGCTTTGATAGGCTCAAAAGCCTCGCTGAACGCGGCCTGGAGAAATGCCTTATCGGCGTTCGGATTTTCAGCCTTTAGGGCGCGTATAAAATCTATCGAATCAAAGAGGGCTTGCATCCAAGCAAAGGAGCATGTCCAGGTGGAGCGATCAATCTTCGCATCGCAAGGTTCGGAACCTGCGATTGAGCGCCTACAATGGGTGCAAGCCGAAAATCTGTGAACAAACCAGAAACAATCTCTTTCCTACAGCCCCTCCGATAGGGCATAAACTGGCCTGTTGACCCCGACTCGAGGAGACCCGCCCCTTTGCCTGTCCTGAGCCTGTCGAAGCGGCCTGTCCTGAGCTTAGCCTGCCTTGGCGAAGGCCGGGGTCGAAGCACCCTTTCCGCGCCTTCACCGCATGGCGGCAGCGGCGCTTTCGGGCGGGAAGAAAGAGCCTGTCCTGAGCGAGGCCGAAACGCACCTCTCGGCAACCCTCAACTTCCTCAACTTCGTCGTCCCTTGGGACGGCGAAGCCTGTCCTGAGCGATGTCGAAGGATCGCACGCATCGCGACGAACCCCGGACCACGATCCGGGGTCCATCCCATCGCGACGAATCCCGGGCCTCGACCGGGGTCCAGATCGTCGCGCGGAGCAGCCCGCTTCAGCGAAAAGCGACACGGAAGGTTCGGGATTTTCTTGCTCCATGGAAGCGGAAACTTCGGAAACTTCCGGCCAAGCCGCACCTGAGCAGCGCGCAGCGCAGCGATGGAGGCGGCGCCGGTCCGGCCCGGGCCCCGCGAAAGTACTACTTTCGTGGGAACCCCGACGGGTCCGCTCCGCGGAACCCGATCTTCAGCCTGTCGCGGACCCGATCCGGGATCACGCGACAATTGTCGCGTGGCGGAGCCTTCGCCTCCGCGCCGTCAATCGTCCCGGAGATCGTCCTTCGATATCCCGCTCGGGACCGGAACGCCGGCTCCGCGATAGTGCCGGGGGCAATCGCTGTTCGCCGGAACCGCCGAGCCGTCCGGACAGGTCTGCATCGGATCGGCCGGGGGAGGCGCGATCGCCGGCTGCTCGATCACGGGCGCCTGGTAGGGGACCGGGACCTGGATATAATGGTCCTGGTGGCGATTGGCGGCGATCGCCGCGCCGATCAGCACGCCGGTCGCCAGGGCCGCTCCGCCATAGCCGTAATAGCCGCCATAATAGGCCGGGTAGGGGGGATAGAAGTAGCCGTAGCCGGGATAGGCATAAGCCGGGTAGCCGTAGCCATAGCCGTAAGCGGGATAGCCGTAGCGCCCGTATCCGCCCCGGTAGCCGTATCCGCCCCGGTAGCCGTAGCCTCGATAGCCGTAGCCGCCGCCGCGATAGCCGCCGCCATGATAGCCGCCGTGATAACCGCGCTGGGCAAGCGCCTCGTGCGGGACCAGGATCAGCAGGCCGGCGAGGGCGAGGCCGGCGATACGGGGCAGCTTGCTGGGCATGGGCATCGTCCTTTGCGCGTCGGTCCGCACCCTTTGGACGCGGGCGCCGGAGCGGATCCGCCCGGCCCGCGCGCGGCGGGCCCAGGCTCGGCTGCGCTATCCCACGGCGGCCCGTTCGGCGCTATCGGGGAACATCCCGAGCCATTGGTAAGGAATATCCGCCGGTCGGGCGCGCGGGCGCGGCTTTCTCCCTCCTCGTCATTGCGAGCGAAGCGCGGCAATCCAGAGCGGCGTTGGAGGCGGGTAGATTGCTTCGCTTCGCTCGCAATGACGGGAAAGTAAGGTCAGCCGGTGGCCATCCTCAACACCGTCTCCCATTCCTCGTCCCGCACCGGCGCCACCGACAGCCGCGACTGGCGGATCAGCTCCATCGCCGCGAGGCCCGGCTCGGCCTTGATCTCGGCGAGGGTCACCGGCCGCTCGAGCGCGCGCACCGGCTCGACCCGAACGCTGACCCACGCGCCGTCCTTGGGGTCCGGCCGGGGATCGCTCGCGATGCGCATGATTCCGACCACCGCCTTGTCGGACATGCTGTGATAGAGGAAGGCCTCGTCGCCCGGCTTCATCGCCCTGAGGTGAAGCCGCGCCGCGTTGTTGCGCACGCCGTCCCATTCGGTGCCGCCGTCGCGCACCAGATCCGCCCAGCCATAGCTTTCGGGCTCCGATTTCATCAGCCACCTGGCCATCGCGCGCAAGTCCCTCTCAAGCCATTCCCATGCGCTCGCGCTACGGCTAAATCCGACGCGATGAAAGCCCGCGCCGCGCTCCTCTTCCCGCTTCTGATGCTGGCCGGCTGCGGCGAGCGGGCGACGCAGAATCGCGGCGCCGAGGGCTCGACCACGCCGCCCTACGTGCGCGACGACAGCGATGCGACGGTCCTCGGCCAGCTCGAGGCGCCGGTGCGCGTCGGCGAGCTCGGCCCGAGCTTCGCCGCCTGCAACGCCCATGGCGCGATCCGCCAGCGAGGCGCCCCGGCGCCGCTCCCGGTCCGCGCCGCGCCGTTCGACGCCGCCGGCGAGATCGACCGGCTCGATCCCGCGGCCGAATTCTTCATCTGCACGCGAAGCCAGGACGAGAGCTGGTTCGGAATCGTCTACGACGAGGGCGGCCGCGCCACCGCCCGCTGCGGGGTCGATTCGCCCTCTCCCCGGCGCCGCGCCTATCTCGGCCCGTGCGCCGCGGGCTGGGTGCCGAGCGCCCGGGTGAGGCTCCAATCCGGGGTGCCCCGGGCTGCGGATTCGGCTGAAAGAGCGGGGGATTCGCCAGCGCCGAAACAGTGAAACGCCTTCGGGTTCCACGGTTCGTCCCGGCTCGACCGCAGCTCATCGCTGCTTTGCGCGGCGAAGCTTGATTCCCCTAGGGAGATTCATCAGGTGGCCCTCACTGATTGATGAGCGGGTGCCGCCAGGGCCTTGAGGGCCGGCGGCTAAAGCAAGACGGAGCGAGTCTGGGATCGCCGGCCCGATAAGGGGGCATGGCGGGGGCCGGTCGCGCCGCAATGAAGCAAATTGCACATGATTCGCACGATTCGTGCCGCGGCCATCGCCGTGGCCGTCGCGGCCGGCGCCGCGTTCGCCGCAACGGCTCCGGTCCAGGCCGGCTCGGGCGACTCGCCCGCGCCCACCGCTTATTATCTCGATCACGCTTCGGCCGATCTCTCCTCCGACAGCTTGGGTCTCAACCAAGACGGCCAGCCCGCCTCGCCGCAGACGATCGTTCCCGACGGCGCCCGCGCCGGCGCCTCGCTCGACCAGCTGGTCTCCAGCTTCCTGCTCGCGGGCTTTTCCGCCGCCACCCTCGGCGCCGAGGAGGATTGCCTCGCCAACGCCGTCTATTTCGAGGCTCGCGGCGAGCCGCTCCAGGGCCAGCTCGCCGTCGCCGAAGTGGTGATGAACCGCGCCGCCTCGGGCCGCTACCCGGCGAGCCTGTGCGCCGTCGTCGTCCAGCCCGCCCAATTCTCCTTCGTCCGGCGCGGCATCATCCCGCAGGCCGACCGCGCCTCTGACTCCTGGCGCCGCGCCGTCGCCGTCGCCCGGATCGCCAAGGAGCGGGTCCTGCCCCGGGTCCTGCCGAGCTCGTGCCTGTGGTACCACGCGACCTACGTCTCGCCCTCCTGGGGCCGCCGCCTCGCCCGCAACACCCAGATCGGGCTGCACATCTTCTACTCCTGAGGACGCGCCTTCAGCGTCCTGAAGGTGATCGAGTAACGCAGCCGGGCGACCGGCGTCAGGCTGTGCTCCCATTCGCTCCGCGCGGGACCGCCGAGCAGGTAGATCGAGCGCGGCTCCGCCGGCAGGGTGAAGCGTTCCCACTTGGCCCCGGCCCCTTCGACCCCGCTCAGGACAAGCCTGCGGCGGAAGCGAAGCGGCGCGGGCGACAGCAGCGAGATCCCGATCACCTTGCCGAACACCGGCCGGTCGCGATGCCAGCCGAGCCCCGCGCCCTCGCCATATTTGATCAGCAAGGCATGCTCGAGCGCGTCCGCCTCGATCCTCGCGAACGCCGCCGCTCGCGAGCGAACCGGCAGCAGCCATTCCGGAATCGGCGCGACCTTGGCCAGCCCGCTGCCGTCGAACCGGTAGGACCAGCCGAACGAGACCGTCTCTCGCTTGCCGAGGAACCCCTGAAACTCGAACGGCCTGAACGGCAGCCCCTCCATCCGCCCGGCAAGCTCCGCCTCCTCCGCTTCGCCGAGGAAATCCGGGGCGTAGCGAAGCCCTTCGGGCACGTCGCGCGGTGCTAGAAAGCTCAGCTGGTCGCTCTTCATCGCTGGGGAAACGCGCGACGGCTTGACGCGGACGCGCGGAATATGGATGCTTAGGGCATGAGCACGCGCTCCACCTTCGTTCGTAATTGGTGGCGGGGAAACCCGGTTGACGCGGCTCGCCTGCATCGATGGTGACGACTCTCTAGTCCGAACCTGAAGACCGCAAGCCCGCCGCTCCCGGCGGGCTTTTTCTTTGTCCCATCGATCCAGGAACGCATCCATGTACATGACCAATCTCGCCGCCAGTATCGCGCCGCCCGAGCCTCGAGAGGACGCGCTGGCGCGCCTCTATGCGGGCGAACCGCTCAACCAGGCCGAGGCCGAGACCCTGTTCGGGGCGCTCGTCCAGGGGTTGCTCGACGAGCCGACGATCGCGGCGATGCTCGTCGCGCTTCGAATCCGCGGCGAGACGGCCGACGAGCTGATCGGCGCCGGCCGGGCGCTCCGCGCCGCCGACCTCCACTTTGATCGGCCCGATTATCTGTTTGCGGATTCCTGCGGCACCGGCGGCGACGGGGCGGGCACGATCAACCTGTCGACCGCCGTGGCTTTCGTCGCGGCGGCGGCGGGGCTGCCGGTCGCCAAGCACGGCAACCGCTCCTTCACCTCGCGCTGCGGCTCGGCCGACGTGCTCGAGCATCTCGCGGTGAAGATCGACGCCTCGCCCGAGACCTCGCGACGGGCGCTCGACGAGGCCGGCATCTGCTTCCTGTTCGCTCCGCAATATCATCCGGGGTTGAAGCATGCCGGGCCGGTGCGCCGGAAGCTCGGCATCCGAACGATCATGAACGTTCTCGGCCCCTGCCTCAATCCGGCCGAACCGGGGGTGCAGCTGCTCGGGGTGGCCGAGGAAAGGCTGCTCGAGCCGGTCGCGCTGACGCTCGCGGCGCTCGGCGTCGAGCGGGCGATGGTCGTCCACGGCTCGGGCCTCGACGAAGTCGCGCTCCACGGCGAGACCAAGGCGATTATGATGCGCGGCGGCGCGATCGAGCACCTCGCTTTCTCGCCAGGGGATGTCGGCTTTTCCGCAATGCCGCTGGCCCGCATCCAGGGCGGCGGGCCGGAGGAGAATGCCGAGCGGCTCAAGGCCCTGCTGTTCGGCTACGGCTCGGCGGCGGAGAAGCAGGCGACGGCGCTCAACGCCGGGGCCTTGCTGTTCGCCGCGGGCAAGGCGGAAAGCCTTCGCGAAGGAGTCGAGCAAGCCTTCCGAATCGTCTGCACCGCCGCCGCCCACCGTAAGCTCCAGGACCTGATCGAGCTCAGCAATGGCTGACGTGCTCGGCGCCATCCTGGAGCGCAAGCGGGCCGACCTCGCCGTCAGGCTCGCGGGCGCCGCCCTCGCCGATCTCCGGGCGCGGGCGGCGCCCACCCGGCGCAGCCTGAAGGCGGCGCTGGCCCGGCCCGGTGCGCGCTTCATCATGGAGGTGAAGAAGGCCTCGCCCTCGGCCGGCGCGCTGTCCGGAATCGACGCCGGGGAGCAGGCAAGGGCTTATGCCGGCGTCGCCGACGCCATCAGCGTTCTCACCGACGGGCCTTTCTTCGGCGGTTCGCTGGACGACCTGCGGGCTGTGCGCCGCGTCTTCGAGGGGCCGATCCTCGCCAAGGACTTCATCATCGATCCCCGCCAGGTGGTCGAAGCGCGGATCGCCGGTGCCGACGCGGTGCTGGCGATCATCGCGGCGCTGGACGACGAGGCGGCGCGGGCGGTGATGGCCGAGGCCGAGGCGCTCGGCATGGACGTGCTGGTCGAGACTCGCGACGAGCCCGAGATTAAGCGCGCGATGCGGCTCGGCGCCAAGATCATCGGCATCAACAATCGCGATCTGCGCACGCTGGAGGTCGACCTCGCCACCACCGCGCGGCTCGCGCCACTGATCCCCGCCGACGGGATCGTCGTCGCCGAATCCGGAATCTCCGGCCGCGCCGACGTCGAACGGCTCGCGCCCTTCGCCGACGCCTTCCTCGTGGGCAGCGCGCTGATGCGCGCCGAGCGGCCGGCCGAGGCGGCCCGCGCGCTGGCCTTCGGGCGGGTCAAGGTCTGCGGGATCACCAATGCGGCCGACCTCGACATGGCGGCCGAAGCCGGCGCGACCCATGCCGGCCTGGTCATGGTGCCGGGAACGCCGCGCGCGGTGAGCCGCGGCGCGGCGGAACAAATTCTCGGCGGCGCCAAATCAGCGCCGCGCCTGGTCGGCATTTTCCGCGATTCCGACCCCGAGACGGTGAACGCAGCGGCCCGGGGGCTCGGCCTCCATGCCGTCCAGCTCCACGGCGACGAGGAGGTGGGCGCCTTTCGCGCCTTGCTTCCCGCGGAGACCGAGATCTGGGCCGCTGCGCAGGTCGGCGCCGGCACCATCGGCCCCCGGGCCGGCGCCGACCGAGTGCTGTTCGATTCCGGACGGGGCGGGACCGGTCGTTCGTTCGATTGGTCGCGCGTCGCGGGACGCGGCGAGCTTCGGGACGGGCTGGTTGCCGGCGGCCTCAATCCAACCAATGCAGGGCGCGCCGCCCGGCTCGGGGCCTACGCGCTCGATGTCGGCTCGGGGCTGGAGGCGCTTCCGGGGTGGAAGGATTCCAACCGCACCGCCGCCTTCTTCGCCGCATTGCGTCCGCCGGTTCGTGGGGAGCAGGCACAATGCTGATGAGCGGCCGTTTCGGGGCGTTCGGCGGGGCCTATGTGCCCGAGATACTGATGCCGGCGCTGGACCAGCTTGAGGCGGCCTTTCTGCAGGCGCAGGCCGAGGAGGGCTTTCAACGCGAGCTGGCCACCCTCCTGGCCGATTATGCGGGAAGACCGACGCCTCTCACCCTGTGCCGCAATCTCGGCCCCGGCCGCATCTACCTGAAGCGCGAGGATCTGCTCCACGGCGGGGCCCACAAGACCAACCAGGTGCTCGCCCAGGGCCTGCTGGCCAAGCGGATGGGCAAGAGCCGGCTGATCGCCGAGACCGGGGCAGGGCAGCACGGCGTTGCGACGGCGATGGCCGGCGCCCTGCTCGGGCTGGAGACTCGCATCTACATGGGCGCGCGCGACGTGGAACGGCAGAAGCTCAACGTCTTCCGAATGCGGCTGATGGGCGCCGAGGTGGTGCCGGTGACCGGGGGCGGGCAGGGGCTCAAGGACGCGATCAACGAGGCGCTGCGCGACTGGGCGGCGAGCTTCGAGACGACCCATTACCTGCTCGGCACGGTCGCCGGGCCGCATCCCTATCCGACGATGGTCCGCGAGTTTCAGCGGATCATCGGCCGCGAGGCGCGGGCGCAGATCCTGGCGATGGAGGGGCGGCTGCCCGACGCGGCGATCGCCTGCGTCGGCGGCGGCTCCAACGCGATCGGCCTGTTCGCCGACTTCATCGGCGACGAAAGCGTGAGGCTGGTGGGCGTCGAGGCGGCGGGCAAGGGCCTCGACGGCGTCGAGCATGGCGCGACTCTGCAGCGCGGGCGCCCGGGCGTGCTCCACGGGGCCGAAACCTATTTGCTGCAGGACGCGGACGGCCAGATATCGGAAAGCTGGTCGGTCTCGGCGGGACTCGATTATCCGGCGGTCGGGCCGGAGCACGCCTTCCTCAAGGAGAGCGGCCGGGCCGACTATGTCGGGGCGACCGACGAGGAGGCGCTTGCCGCCTTCGCCTTGCTGGCGCGCGCCGAGGGAATCGTCTGCGCCTTCGAATCCGCCCACGCGCTCGCTCATGCGCTGAAGATCGCGAAGGAGGGCGGGGTGCTGCTGGTCGGCATCTCGGGCCGGGGCGACAAGGACATGGCGCAGGCCGAGGCCTTGATCGGGCTCGGCGGATGAGCGGCCGCTACCAGCGCATGTTCGCCCGCGAGGCCGCCATATTCGGCGCGTTCGTCATGCTCGGCGATCCGGGCATCGAGGAGAGCGCCGCGATCCTCGACGAGCTTGTCGCCGGCGGCGCGGACATGATCGAGGTCGGCATTCCCTTCTCCGATCCGGTCGCCGACGGCCCGGTGATCCAGGCGGCGGCCGTCCGCGCGCTGGCGAACGGCGCCACGCCCGCCGCCTGCTTCGCTCTGCTGAGCGCCTTCCGCACGCGGCAGCCGAACGTGCCGCTCGGCATCCTCACTTATGCCAATCTCGTTCTCGCGCGGGGGCGGGACGCCTTCTACCGCGCCGCGCGCGATTCGGGAGCCGACAGCGTGCTCGTCGCGGACGTGCCCGTCGACGAGGCGACGCCGTTCGTCGCCGCGGCGCGGGCCTGGGACGTGGCCCCGGTGCTGATCGCCGCGGCCAACACGCCGCCCGAGCGGCTGTGCCGGATCGCTCGGCTCGGCCAGGGCTACACCTATTGCGTGGCCCGGGCCGGCGTCACCGGCGCGGCGCAGGAGGCGCGCTTCGACCATGCGGCCATGCTACGGGTGCTGCGTGACGAACGCGCGCCGCCGCCAGTCTTCGGCTTCGGCATCTCGACGCCGGAACACGTTCGCGCGGCGCTCGACGCAGGCGCGGCCGGGGTCATTTCCGGTTCCGCGATCGTCGATCGGGTCGGGCGCGGCGAGCCGGTGCGCGGTTTCGTCGAGGCGATGAAAGCGGCGACCCGCTCATTGTGCACTGCGGGAACAGACTGAGGCAGCCCCTCGTTCTTGTCCAAGCCGGAGGAATTGTAACCATGCGTATCGCCCAGATCGCGCCGCTCGCCGAAGCGGTGCCCCCGAAGCTCTATGGCGGGACCGAACGGGTCATCTGGTGGCTGACGGAGGCATTGGTCGATCTCGGCCACGATGTCACGCTCTACGCCAGCGGCGATTCCCGGACCTCGGCCCGGCTCGTCCCCTGTGCGAAGAGCGGCCTCAGGCTGGCGGGGATCAACGATCATGTCGCGAGCCTGATCGTGATGCTCGACCGCGTGCTGCAGGACGCGCACCGATATGACGTGCTCCATTTCCACGTCGATTTTCTCCACTTCCCGATGTTCCGCCACCTCGCCGGCAAGTGCGTGACCACGCTGCACGGGCGGCAGGACCTGCCCGATTTCAAGCCCGCTTATCCCGTGTTCCGCGAAATGGGCCTGGTCTCGATCTCCGACGACCAGCG
The DNA here is from genome assembly GCA_005883305.1 of Alphaproteobacteria bacterium. Taxonomy (NCBI): domain Bacteria; kingdom Pseudomonadati; phylum Pseudomonadota; class Alphaproteobacteria; species Alphaproteobacteria bacterium. The sequence goes on from VBAC01000001.1 coordinate 225,465, forward strand.
AAAGCCCATTGCCGACGCGAATTTCCTCGCGACCGTCCACCACGGGCTGCCGCGCAAGCTGATCCCCTTCCACCCGGGCGGCGGCGACTATCTCGCCTTCCTCGGCCGAATCTCGCCCGAAAAGGGCCCCGATCGGGCGATCGAGATCGCCAAGAGGACGGGCATGCCGCTTCGCATCGCCGCCAAGGTCGATCACGCCGACCGCACCTATTTCGAGGACGTGATCGAGCCGATGCTCGATCATCCGCTGATCGAGTTCGTCGGCGAGATCGGCGATTCGGAAAAGCCCGCTTTCCTGGGCAATGCGCGGGCCCTGCTCTTTCCGATCGACTGGCCCGAGCCGTTCGGGCTGGTGATGATCGAGGCGATGGCCGCCGGAACGCCGGTGATCGCATGGCGCTGCGGATCGACGAGCGAGGTCATCGAGCATGGCCGCAGCGGCTTCCTCGTCTCCAGCATGGCCGAGGCCGAGATCGCGGCGCTCGGCGCGGCGACGCTCGACCGCGCCGAGGTCCGCGCCGCGTTCGAGCAACGCTTCACCGCCGAGCGGATGGCCTGCGACTATGTCGACATCTATGAGCGGCTGGCCGGCAACGGGCCGGCTGTCCAATTCGGCAAGAGGCTGATGCTCGCCCAGACCGCATGAACGAAATCGTCCCCGCCACGGCCTGGACCGACCGGGAGCCGCACGAGGCGCCGGAAAGCTACCATATCGAGGCGACCCAGTCGCTCGTCGACCGGACCTTGCGGACGCTGAAGCACGACGATTTGTTCGGCGTGTTCGACAAGCAGGGCGATTGCCGGGGCGGGGACGACGGGCCAGACGGGCTGTTCTACCAGGACACGCGCTTCCTCTCCTCGCTGTCGCTGCGGCTCGGCCGGATGGATCCGCTGCTGCTCGGCTCGGTCGTGCTCGACGACAATGGCGCTCTGATCGTCGATCTCTCCAACGCCGATCTCCATGACGAACAGGGCAAGGTCTGGCTCCAGCGCGACTCGATCTATGTCGGGCGGATGAAGTTCCTCTGCGGCACGACCGCCTACGAGCGGATCAGGGTGCGCCGCTTCAATCCCGTCGGCCGCCCGATTCCGCTCGAGATCGCCTTCGACGCCGATTTTGCCGATCTGTTCGAAGTGCGCGGCGAGCGCCGCCCCCGCCGCGGCGCGCTCAGCGTGGAGACCGAAGGGGCCGACGCGGTCTGTTTCCGCTACGAAGGCCTGGACGGCGTCAGCCGATCGACCCGAATCCGTTTCGAGCCCGCGCCCGACTTTCTCGCCAAGCGCTCGGCGCGCTGGGACCTGGACCTTGCCGGCCGCGAGCGGATCGACATCGTGATGAAGACGAGCTGCGCGCTGGAGGACAAGGCGGCCGAGGCGCCGCACATCCTCTCCGCCTACCGCGCCTTGCGCAAGGTCGGCCGTGGGCGCTCGGGCCTCAGGACCTGCATCGACAGCTCCAACGAGCTGTTCAACGCGGTCGCGGCCCGCGCCGCCGCCGACATCGACATGCTTCTGACCGACACCGAATATGGGCTTTACCCTTATGCCGGCGTGCCCTGGTACAGCACTATCTTCGGCCGCGACGGGATCATCACCGCGATCGAGCTGCTGTGGGCGGCGCCGGATATTGCCAAGGGCGTGCTCAAGGCGCTGGCGCTGACCCAGGCGACGGAGACCGACGAGGCGGCGGACTCGCAGCCGGGCAAGATTCTCCACGAGATGCGCGGCGGCGAGATGGCCCGCCTCGGCCAGGTGCCGTTCCGCCGCTATTACGGCTCGGTCGACGCGACTCCGCTCTTCGTCATGCTGGCGGGCATGTATCTCGAGCGTTCCGGCGACATCGAGACGATCCGCGCGATCTGGCCCAATGTGAAGGCGGCTCTGGCGTGGATCGACGGGGCGGGCGATCCCGACGGCGACGGCTTCGTCGAATATGCGCGGATGACCGAGCGCGGCCTCGCCAACCAGGGGTGGAAGGACAGCTTCGATTCGATCTTCCACGCCGACGGGAGCGCCGCGGAGGGGCCGATCGCTTTGTGCGAGGTCCAGGCCTATGTCTTCGCCGCCAAGCGCGCCGCCGCCGGCATTGCCCGGGCGCTGGGCGAGAATGGCGACGTGCTGGAGCAACAGGCCGAGACGCTCCGCCAGCGCTTCGAGGACCGCTTCTGGCTCGACGACCTCGGCTGCTACGCTCTCGCGCTCGACGGGCGAAAGGAGCCGTGCCGGGTGCGTTCGTCCAACGCGGGGCACGCCCTCTTCGCCGGCATCGCCAGCCCCGAGCGGGCGGCGCGCCTCGCGGGTCTTTTGACCAGCAAGCGTTTCTTCTCGGGCTGGGGCATCCGCACCATCGCCGCGGGCGAGGCGCGCTACAACCCGATGTCCTATCACAATGGCTCGGTCTGGCCGCACGACAACGCCCTGATCGCCCTCGGCCTCGCCCGCTATGGGCACAAGGCGGAGGTCGAACGGATTTTCGAAGGGCTCGTCGACGCCGCGGTCTACGACGAGTTCCGCCGGCTGCCCGAGCTCTTCTGCGGCTTCACCCGGCGCAAGAAGCGCGGGCCGACCGCCTATCCGGTCGCCTGCTCGCCCCAGGCCTGGGCCGCCGCCGCTCCCTTCGCCCTGGTCGCCGCCGCGACCGGCCTCAGCATCAGCCACGAGGAGGAGACGGTGCGGCTCGCCAATCCGTCGCTCCCCGCCTTCCTCGACGACCTCTCGCTGAGCGGAGTCACCGTCGCCGGCTCGCGCCTCGACCTGCGCCTTTCGCGCGCCGGCGGGGACATCACCACGGCCGTCACCAAGCGCGACGGAAAGGCCTCGCTGGTGATCGTCAAATAGAAACGTCTTGATAAGCAAGCGACGGCTAGAAGCGAAGGATGGTCTCCGGCGCCGGCACAGCACTGATCGCGGCTGTCTCCTTCCTTCATCAGGGCGCGCTCGATAGCTGCAGCGTCACGAGGATAAGCCAAGGCCCTTTTCGAATCAGCACCTTCCTCGATCAGGGAGGCGGTCACGCGGTCGCCATAAGGTTCCTGATACCGCGGTCCAGCATCTCGCCGCGATACGAGGGGTCCGCGAACGAGGGGCCGAGCATCAATCTCGAATATGCGGTTCCCTTGAGCCACAATCGTGGGCGTGACCTCCGGTTCATGGGCTTCGAGCGGCTTTTTGCCCGGCCCCGCTTCACGATCCGCTCGATGACGATGCGTTGCGGACGGGATGTGGTGTTGATCGGCGACGTCGCGCGGCAGCCCTTTCCGCTGACCGGCGTGTTCGAGCAGGAATCCCTCCTGCGCACGGACGCCTGCATTGCGGCCCTTCGGCGGTTCGGAACCTACGGCCTGGAGTTTGCGGAAGTCGAAGGAGAGGGGCGCACGGTCCGCATCGCCGGGCGTGCGGCGTTCGCCTCCGCAATGGGGAGGGCCGAGCGGCTCGCGCGGCGGGGGTTGGCGCGGGCCCGATCAGGCCGGTGTTGGTTGGATCCGCCTCCGGCGGTCCCCTTCTGAGGCCCCGTTGCGCGGCTTTTGCCAGCGCCGGACGCATCGGGTAAACGCGCTCCCCATGTCCACCTACACGATCGACACGGCGACCAGCCGCGCCACGCCGACGCCTTCGCCGGGCAAGCGCCTCACGGCGCCGGCGATCCTCGCGCGCAAGGGCAAGGAGCCGATCGTCGCGCTCACCGCCTACACGATGCGCATGGCGCAATTGCTCGATCCGCATTGCGATTTCCTGCTCGTCGGCGATTCCCTCGGCCAGGTGATCTACGGCCTGCCGTCGACCATCCCCGTGAGCCTGGAGATGATGTGCGCTCACGGCGCGGCGGTGGTGCGCGGCTCGTGGCACGCCCTCGTCGCGGTGGACATGCCGTTCGGCTCCTACGAGGAGAGCCCGGCCCAGGCCTTCCGAAGCGCTGCGCGGGTGCTCAAGGAGACCGGCGCTGCGGCGGTGAAGCTCGAGGGCGGGGAGGCGATGGCCGAGACGGTGGCCTTCCTGACCAGGCGCGGAATCCCGGTGATCGGCCATGTCGGGCTGACCCCCCAGGCGGTCAACGCGCTCGGCGGCTACCGCGCCCGGGGAAAGGACGAGGCGGAGGCGGACAAGGTCCTTGCCGACGCGCGCGCCGTGGCCGAGGCCGGCTGCTTCGCGCTGGTGATCGAGGGCGTGATGGAGGAGATCGCCGCGGAGGCGACCAAAGCGGTCCCGTGCCCGACCATCGGTATCGGCGCCTCGGCCGCCTGCGACGGGCAGATCCTGGTCACCGAGGACATGATGGGGATGTTCGAGCGCACGCCCCGCTTCGTGAAGCGCTTCGGCGATCTCGCCTCCGAGATCAGCCAGGCCGCCGCGGCCTATGCCGAGGACGTGAAAGGTCGGGCCTTCCCGACCGAAGAACAGATTTACCGCCGCAAATGATCGGGCGCCCCGTCCACCGGACGGGGCTCAGAGTTCAAACCCAGTCCCCGCAATGGTCGTGATCGCCCGGAGAAGGCCGCCGGCAAGGCGGATGGCGCGGGCCGGGCTGGTTGCCCGGACGAGCCGTCCAACGCAGCCGGCGGCCTTCTCCGGGCGACCCCAAAGGGGCGGGCGGCTTTTGGGCCAGGGCTACGTCGCAGCGTCGGTCACGATGCGTTTAGCATCGCTCCCTCCTCGCTCCTTGCCCTGACCCAAAATCCGCTCCGTCACGGCCGTTGCGGGGACTGGGTTTGAACTCTACGGGTCCCGATCATGCCCCTTCCGTTTGCCCGAACTGCCCGGTAAGGAGCCGTTGGGGCGCGCGCCCGCCGTGCGCCGGGGGCGCCGCGGATGAATTTCGATGGACGGCCCCGCGGCGCGGTCCAGCCACTGTTTGGAGACAAGACTTGGCGCTCAAGCCGAACGACGCTGAAACCTTTCTGAAGGAGGTGGACGACGAGCTCCGCCGCGAGCAGATGGGCAACTTCCTCAAGCGCTACGGCTGGTGGCTCATCGCGGCGTTCGCGCTTCTTCTCGCCGCGCTCGGCGGCTGGATCTGGTGGAAGGAGCACAGCAAGGCGGTCGCCGGCGTCCAGGGCGAGACCCTGACCGCGGCGCTCGACAGCCTCGAGGCCGGCAACCGCAACGCGGCGCTGCCCAAGCTGGCCGAACTCGCGAACAGCGACGTCCCCGGCTACCGGGCGGCGGCCTCGTTCGCCCGCGCCAACAGCGAGACTTCGGCCGGCAACGCGCCCGCGGCGATCGCAACCCTTCGCTCGATCGCGGCCAACCAGGACTTCGACGAAATCTACCGCCAGGCGGCGATCGTGCGGCAGACCCAGCTCGAGTTCGACACGCTTCCTCCGCAGCAGGTGGTCCAGCGCCTGCGCCTGCTGGCGCGGCCGGGAAGCCCCTGGCTCGGCAGCGCGGGCGAGATGCTCGGAGTCGCCTATCTGAAGATGCACCGCGCGGACCTGGCCGGCCCGGTCTTCGCTTCGATCGGCCGGGATGAGAACGTTCCGCCTTCGATTCGCACAAGGGCCGTTCAGATGGCCGGCTCTTTAGGTATCAACGCCGTCGACGAGCCGGCCGCGCCGGCAGCGGCCGCCCAGCCCGTCCCGGTCGCCCCGGCGCAGCCGGCGCCCGCCGCAACCAAGGAATAACGAATGAAGCGTCTCGTTCTCGCCACTGCCGCGGTCAGCCTGCTCGGCGGGTGCAACCTCCTGGGCCGCAACGGTCCCCCCACGACGCCCACGGTCGGCCAGCGAATCCCGGTGCTCGGGACGGACAGGGCGATCGAGGCCGATCCGGCGCTGGCCGACGTCGCCGTCACCGTGCCGCCGCCGATCGTCAATGCCGATTGGCCGCAGCCGGGCGGCAACGCCTCGAAATCGAGCATCCATGTGGCGCTCGCCGATTCGCCGGCCCAGGCCTGGAGCGTGAGCATCGGCCAAGGCGACAGCGCCGCCGGGCGGCTCGCCGCCGAGCCGATGGTCGCCGACGGCCGGGTCTATACGATCGACACGCAGGCCCGTGTGCGCGCCTTCGACGTCAACAACGGCTCGCTGATCTGGGAGCATCAGGTGCGCGGCGAGAACAGCCCGCGCGAGACTCTCTTCGGCGGCGGAGTCAGCTACGACAGCGGCCGCCTCTATGTCACCAACGGCGCTGGCGATGTCGCCGCGCTCGACGCCGCGACCGGCAACCAGATCTGGATGGTAAAGCCGGGCGGCCCGCTTCGCGGCTCGCCGACGATCGGCAACGACAACGTCTACGCGCTGAGCCAGGACAACCAGCTTTTCGCGCTCAACGCGCAAACCGGCGAGAAGCGCTGGCAATCGGCCGGTGCGTTCGAGCTCGCCGGAGTGTTCGGCGCCGCGGCTCCGGCCTTCGCGCAATCGACCCTCGTCGCCGGCTATGCCTCGGGCGAGCTCACCGCCTATCGCTACGAGAACGGACAGGTGGTCTGGCAGGACGCGCTGGCGCGGACCGGCATCTCCACCGTGGTCGGAACCCTGTCGGACATCGACGCCGACCCGGTGATCGACAATGGCCGGGTCTTCGCGATCGGCCAGGGCGGGCGAATGGTCGCGGTCGAGCTGATCACCGGCCAGCGCGTCTGGGAGCTCAACGTCGCCGGAATCTCGACCCCCTGGGTCGCCGGCGAGTGGGTGTTCGTGGTCACCGATCGGGCGCAGCTGCTGGCCGTGTCGCGCGCCTCCGGGCGCATCCGCTGGATCTCGCAGCTCCCCGGTTTCCGCCATCCCGCGGAGGAGCGGACTCCCGACGCGAACGGCAACCGGCGCAGGAACCCGGGCCGCGATCCGATTTTCTGGCGCGGGCCGGTCCTTGCCGGCAACCGCCTGGTCCTGCTCAGCTCCACGGGCCGGATCGTCTATGTCTCGCCCACCGACGGCACCGTCCAGGCGACGGTCGAGACCGGCTCCTCCTTCTCGCTGCCCCCGGTGGTCGCGGGCAACACGCTCTACGTGCTCAACGACGAGGGGCGGTTGACCGCCTACCGCTAAAGCGGCAGGGCGTCCGGCTTCATGGCCAGAACGCCCACAGTCGCCATCGTTGGCCGCCCCAACGTCGGCAAGTCCACGCTTTTCAACCGCCTGGTTGGGAAGCGCCTGGCGCTGGTCGACGACCGGCCCGGAGTGACTCGCGACCGGCGCGAGGGCGAGGCGAGCCTGCTCGGGCTCGAATTCCGCGTGATCGATACCGCGGGCTATGAGGACGAGGACCCGGATACCCTGCCGGGCCGGATGCGCGCGCAGACCACGGCCGCCGTTCGAGAAGCCGACGTCGCCTTGTTCCTGATCGACGCCCGGATGGGCGTCACCCCGCTCGACGAGGAGATCGCCCGCTGGCTTCGCTCGGAGGCGACGCCCGTCATCCTCGCCGCCAACAAGGCCGAGGGCCGATCGGGCGAGACCGGGATCCTCGAGGCCTGGTCGCTCGGCCTCGGCGAGGCGATCGCGCTCAGCGCCGAACATGGCGAGGGGACGGTCGACCTGTTCGAGCACCTGCGGCCGCATATCGAGCGCGAGGACGGGCCCGAGGAGGAGGATCCCGAAGGCGATCCGACGCTCAAGCTGGCGATCGTCGGCCGCCCGAACGCCGGCAAGTCGACCCTGATCAACCGGATCATCTCGCAGGAGCGGCTGATCACCGGCCCGGAGGCGGGGATCACCCGCGACAGCATCTCGATCGACTGGGAATGGCAGGGCCGCCCGGTTCGGCTGATCGACACCGCCGGCATGCGCAAGAAGGCGAAGGTCGAGGACAAGCTCGAGAAGCTCTCCGTGGCCGACGCCCGCCGGGCGATCGATTTCGCCGAGGTGGTCGTGCTTCTGCTCGACGGCACCCGCGGGCTGGAGGTGCAGGACCTCAAGATCGCCGACAACGTGCTTCAGGAAGGCCGGGCGCTGGTGATCGCGATCAACAAGTGGGACGTGGCGGAAAATCCCTCCAGCCTGTTCAACGGCGTAAAGGCGGCGCTGGAAGAGGGGCTGAGCCAGGTTCGCGGGGTGCCGGTGCTGACCGTCTCGGGCAAGACCGGCAAGGGGATCGATCAATTGCTCGGCGCCGCGTTCGAGACCCGCGAGGCCTGGTCGCAGCGAGTCTCGACCGGCCAGCTCAACCGCTGGTTCGAGGAGGCCGTGGAGAAAAACCCGCCACCCGCGCCCGGCGGCAAGCGGATCAAGCTTCGCTACATCACCCAGGTCAACACCCGCCCGCCGAGCTTCGTGCTGTTCGGCACCCGAGTCGATCAACTGCCCGATTCCTACCTGCGCTATCTGGTCAACGGCATCCGCCGCGAGCTCGGCTTCGGCGCGGTCCCCGTGCGGCTTCACGCCCGCGCCTCGCGCAACCCGTTCGGAGAGCGGGGAAAAGACTGATCCGGCCGATTGCGGGGAATCGTCGGCGCAGCGTCAACGACCTGTTTACCGGCGGGGCCTAGATTCGCCTTTGCTGGGACAAAGGGGATTTTTGGCTTGGACGCCGCCGTCGAATATGTGGACTGGAGTGAATTCCAGCGCATGCGCACCGAACTCGGGGCGAATTTCGTGCGCATCCTCGGCTATTTCCGCGAGGACGGCGAGAAATCCGTCGCTCGTATCGAGGAGGCGACCCACCGCGAGGACGCCGCCGCGCTCGTCCTTCCCGCCCATACGATGAAGGCCGAGGCGCGCCAGTTCGGCGCCGAGCCACTCGCTTTGCTGGCGGAAAAGATCGAGCAGGCCGGCCGCCGGGCGCTCGAATCGCGCTTCTTCCCCGACGACATCATCCCCGAGGTCGCCCGCCTGCGCCCGCTCTACGAGCAGACGATGACGCTGCTGGAGGAGGAGACCAACCCGCTGTGCCAGCGCCGCGCCTTCGGCAAGAAGCCGAGCAACCAGGAATTCGGGCGGCTCTAGGCTGGATCGATTCAGCTTCTTGAAGACTCCCTCTCCCATGGGGAGAGGGTTGGGGTGAGGGGTTCGGGCCTGGTCGGATTACCCTCGAACTCCGTAAACCCCCACCCTACCCTCCCCCTCAGGGGGAGGGATTAGGAAGCTGGATGTCGATCCATTCGAGCCGGGCGCCGCAATTCACGCGGAAGGCGGAACCTCATTGCCAACGATGAGAAAGAACCAATTAAACGGGGACTGTCCCTATCTCCGCATCCGCTGGAGTTCCCACCGTGCCAGGCTTCGCCAGAGCCATTCGAACGGGCCGTAGCGGAAGCGGTCGAGCCAAGGCTTCGACCAAAGCAGCATCAGCGCCCACATGAGGACCACCGGGATCCACAGCTCGATTCGACTCAGGCGGCCGTAGAGGCCGAAGCCGTAGCCGTAGAAGACCGTGGTCATCACCAGGGACGTTCCAAGATAGTTGCTGAAGGCGGCGCGCCCCGCCGCGGCGATCCGCTCGACCAGCGCACCGCCGCGCCGCGTCAGCACGATGACCAGAGCGGCGGTCGCGACGATCATCAGCGGCCTCAGCGGCACCGTGCCGGCGATGGCATAGGTAATGAGGCCTACGACGCCGAAGCCTCCGCGCAGCTGCAGCCAGGCGAGCAAGGCGTAAGCGGGGATGCCGATGCCGAACCCGATCAGCATCACCCGGCGGTAGCGCGCGTTGCTCCATGCGCCGGTGAGGAAGCCGGAGCGCAAAGCCGCCATGCCGAGCAGCATGTAGCCGAGCGTTTCCCAGCTCAAGATGGCGAAGCTCCAGATTGGGCTGCCCCATTTCTCGGTCAGCATGTAAGCGACCATGGCCGAATGGCCGCCGCGATGGCGCGCCAGAATCTCCGCCAGCTCCGCGGGCGCATAAGGGGCGAGCCCGTGCTGCGCCTCGGCCCAGGCGCGCACCGCTTCGGCATTGGCGCCCGGCGCTGCGGCCGCCGCGGCCATGGCGTGGAGACCGCCGGCGAATCCGGCGAAGATCAGGGTCTGGGCGATCAGCAGCCCGACGCCCCACCAGACCAGCTTGCGGGTCGAGGCGCCGCGGAAGAGATAGGCGATCATCCCCACCGGGGCGTAGAGCGACAATATGTCGCCCCACCAGATCAGGTAGAAATGAACGAGGCCGAAGACGAGCAGCCAGGCCATCCGGCTGTAATGCACGGCCGCGGGGCTTCGCCCGCTCGCCTCGGCGCGGTCGATCACCAGCAGCATCGAGGCTCCGAACAGGAAGGAGAAGAGCCCCCGCATCCGCCCGTCGATGAAGATGAAGCTGAACACCCACGATCCGAGATCGGCGGCGCTCTCCATGCCGTAGGCCATGGGATTGACATAGGCCGCCTCGGGCATTGCGAAGGCGACGATGTTCATCGCCAATATGCCCATCACGGCGATTCCGCGGACGATGTCCAAGGTGGCGATGCGCGGCGCGGGCGGCTCGTCGACGGCCCGCTCGATCGGAGTCGCGGCGACGGTGAATTCGTTCATCCCAGCTCCCCTCCCGTTGAACCCGCGAATATCCGATCCGGGCGCTGCTGGCGAGGCAGCCAAAGTTGAGGAAGTTGAGGATATCCAGGGCAGAGATCAGTCACCTTCGCGCCGCACGCCATGCTCCCCGGCTGCTGGTCCGCTTGCCGTTCGCTAGCCATGGTCGCGCAGCCTGAGGGCGTCCCGATATGCGGCGGGAAGCTTCCACTCGTCGTCCTTCGGGCCGTCGGGGCCCTCCCAGGCCTCCCAATAGCGTTCGTAGAAGCCGGCCTTCTCGGCGCGGTAGCGCTGGTCCGCGGTCCATTGATGGTCCTCGTCGAAATGGAGATCCGATATGTCGATGTCGGCGGGATCGATGCCCTCGTAGCGGCGGCGCAGAGCCTCCTGCTCGCGCTCCGCGGGCGGTGCGTCGCTGGGCCGCCGCTCATCGATGAACCCTTCCGCGTCTCCTCCTTCCTCGATGCAGTCGAGCAGCTCCTCGAATTCCTCGGCGAGACTCGTCACCAGCCGCTCGTCCTCTTGGGAACCTTCGGCCTTGCGGTCGAGCCGGGTGAGCATGGCCATGGCGAGCCGGTTGTCGTGGCGGTGGCGGGTGCCGACGATCTCCCCGTCCCGGTCGCGGAAGGTCTCGGTCTGGCCCTCGAGCGAGCGGTCGTGGAGGCGGTCGGCGAGCGGCCGGCGGGCGCGGCGCGACGCAGCTTCCCAGGCGAGATTGAAGGCCCGGCCCGCGCGGCGGTTGCGGAAATTGTAGACGGCCGTAACGCTGATTCCGGCGCGCCCAGCGGCCGCGGCGACGGTCAGCCCCTCGGCGACGCCCTCGAGAAAGACGACCTGCCGAGCGCCGTCGAAGCCGTCGACCCGCGTCCGGCGAACGCGCGGCGAGGAGCCGTCATCCGGCGGGGCCTGCGCGGCCAAAGCGGCGTGATAGCCGCGCCAATAGGCCTCGGTGTCGGAGGCGTGAACGGGGACAAGGGCCGCCGCTTCGGACGAGTCGTTCGGCGCGCGAATCGGGTTCTCTTCCATTTGGCATTATGAACCACAAAGGCACGTCTGTAGGAAAGAGGAAAATGCAAGCGGGCGAAATAAGCGCGTTAGACGATTGAATTCACGGGAAATTGTTGGCGTCTTCAGGAGCGCCCGCGATACTCGGTTCGTCGCGGAAGGATCGGTCGGGCGGCAGCGAATCGGCGGCGGGAACCGGTGCCTCGCCGCCGAATCATGGCGAGCGCAGGGCCAAGCCGGTGAAGCACAATCCGGTGGAAAGGCCGGATCGAGCGCGCTAGCGTCGCCCTCGTCGGCATCCTGTCGACCAAGGGGGAACACTATGAAAAGACTGATTCTTGCCTGCGCCATAATTGCGTCCGGACCGGCACTCGGTGGCTGCGCCACCATTGTCCACGGGGTCAACCAGGATGTGGCGTTCAGGTCGGACCCGGCCGGCGCGACCATCCGGTTGGCGCAGGGCGGAACCTGCGTCACGCCGTGCGAAATCGAGATGCGGCGCGGGCGCGACTCCATGGTCACCTACACGATGGAGGGATTCGAGCCGGCGAGCGTCTATGTCCAGAGCAAGCTCAACGGGGCCATTGCCGGGAACGTCATAGCCGGCGGCCTGATCGGCGGAATCGTGGACGGCGCCAACGGAGCGTCCAACAGCCTCCATCCAAATCCGGTCTACGTTCGCCTCGCGCCGGCCGGTTCGGGCCGCGAGGCCGAATTGCTGGGTGAGGACGGCCAGGTGATCAGCACCGTCAGAGTGTACAATGCCTCGGTGGAGGCCGACGTGCTTCAGGGCCTGCGCGAGCAGGGCCTGGCGGCAGCAGCGGGTGCGCCACCGTCGCGCTGAGCCGTCAACCGGCGATGCAGAAGGGGAGGGCGGTCCCGCGGGGCCGCCCTTTCCGATATTCGATATTCCTGTCACCGCTATTCCACCGATATTCCCCTCCCTCATTCCCGCGCGAGCGGGAAGCCACCCTTCCTTCTTCGCGCCTTCGCGTCTTCGCGTGAGAAAAAGGGAACGGGTTCACGCCCTTCGACTGCCTTGCAGGCGCTCAGGATAAACTTGGCCTTCGGCCAAGGCGCGAAGACGCGAAGGAAGAGGATGGAAGATGAATTCCCGCTTGCGCGGGAAAGACGCGAAGGAAGAAATGGAAGGAAGCTGGATTCCCGCTGTCGCGGGAATGACGGTGCTTCGGAGGAATCGGGAACGACTCGCGCGCCGGCCCTTGGGTGGGATCGGCCGGGGATTCCGGTCCTCCACTGCCCTCCCCGGCGGACCGGGGAGGGCCGAGAGAGTTACGCGCTCTGCAGGTTGACGGCGCTGGTCTTGCCGCGCTGGTCCTGCTGCAGCTCGTAGGAGACGCGCTGATCCTGGTTGAGGGTGCTCATGCCGGCCTTCTCGACCGCGCTGATGTGAACGAAGGCGTCGTTGCCGCCGTCCTCGGGAGCGATGAAGCCGTAGCCTTTGCTGGCGTTGAAAAATTTCACTTTGCCGATGGGCATAGATTCTTCCTTTCTGGCGGGCGGGCCGGAATTGGCGCGCCCTTTCGCTGGGGAAGCCGAGAGAAGGAAGTAGGAGCCGCAAAGCGCCGAAGACCGTCTGTTGCGACCGAAGCGCGGCGCTCTTAGCACGGAATGGGGGGAGAGCCTAATCGGGGGCGCGCGCGGCTGGGAACGGCTTGCGCGGCGCGCGCTCAAAGCGGCTCGCTGCGCGCGCACCCACCCCTCGGTCCCCTCCCTGAAGGCAGGGAGGGGAAAGGGCCGGCGGCGGTGGTGTCGCTCAAGTCGGAAAACCCTCTCCCGTGGGGAGAGGGTAGGGTGAGGGGGGTACGGAGTCAGAGATTTTCCTCGAACGCTCGAGCCCCTCACCCCAACCCTCTCCCCACGGGAGAGGGAGCCCGGGACCGCGAGGATCGAGCCGTCAACCCTCCGCCGGCTTGCTCTGGAGCTGGATATAGTTCTGAAGCCCCATCCGCCCGATCATCTCGAACTGGGTTTCGAGGAAATCGACATGGCCTTCCTCGCTTTCGAGGATCGAGGCGAAGAGGTCGCGGCTGACGAAGTCGCGGGCCTGCTCGCAATGGGCGATCGCGCCCTTGAGCTGCTCGACCGCCTCAAGCTCGAGCTCGAGGTCGGCCTTCAATATCTCCTCGACGGTCTCGCCGACGCGAAGGCGGCCGAGCATCTGGAGGTTGGGAAGGCCTTCGAGGAACAGGATCCGCTCCGCGAGGCGGTCGGCGTGCTTCATCTCGTCGATCGATTCGTGGCGCTCATATTCGGCCAGGCGGGCGACGCCCCAATTGTCGAGCATCCGGTAATGGAGCCAATATTGGTTGATCGCGGTGAGCTCGTTCTTCAGCGTCTCGTTGAGCAGCTGGAGTGTCCTGTCGTCGCCCTTCATCGCCGCCTCCTGTTCGCAGGGGCTTATAGCGCGGGCGTCGGCGAAAGCATCGAGAAAAAATGGCGGAAAACCGCGAAAAATTAGACTGAACTTGCGAGGCGGTCGCAGGCGCGGGAGCGCAATTGCGAGGCGTTCGCGCGCCATTGCGTCATTCCCGCGAAAGCGGGAATCCCGCTTTCTCTTCTTCGCGTCCTTCGCGGCTTCGCGTGACCCCTATTTCGTTTTTCTCACGCGAAGACGCGAAGACGCGAAGGAAGGTTTTTGAAGGAAGCTGGATTCCCGCTTTCGCGGGAATGACGAGAGGGACGGAACGGGCCTCACGCCCGCGCGGTTTCGGCGGCGATGATCTCTCGGGCGAAGGTGAAGCACTGGCCGCAGCGGGGCTTGCAGCCGCGCGCGCGATAGGCGCTGGTCGGGCAGGAGGCGCCGGCCCGGGCGGCGGCGCGGACCTCGTTCTCGCGAATCGCATTACAGACGCAAACGATCATGGAAATCGGATGTATCGATAATGCGACTTGTTCGCAATAGCGTTTTGCCGGCGCGGAGGAGGAGTCATCCCGGCGAAGGCCGGGACCCATGAACCGAAGCTTCGACGGAATGGCGGAGACGCCAACGCGTATCGTTCCTTGAGCCGTGTTCATGGGTCCCGGCCTTCGCCGGGACGACTCCTGCCTTCTACCCTCAGGATGCGCGCAATTCCTTGCGGATCACCAGCTTCAGCCCGGACCATGTCTCGTCGACCGCGCAGACCTTGACGTCGACCAGGCCGGTGGGGAGCGCGATGTCGCGGATCACGTCCTCGGTGATGTCGGTCGGCACGCGCGCGGCCTTTTTCGGCCAGGAGACCCAGATGAAGCCGGCCGGGGCGAGCGCCGGGCGGAGGCGGGCGATATGGGCTTCGAGGTCGGCGCGGCGGGTGACGAAGATGTGGGCGGCGTCGAGAGGAGCCTCGGGCCGGGCGAGCTCCTGCATGTCGAGGTCCGCGGCTCCAATCTCCGCGCGGACGCTGGCCGGCATCTCGTCCCACCAGACGCGCAGGCCGTCCTTCAGCGAGAGCTTCCTCGCCAGCGGCGTGGCTGAGTAACCGGCGGTCATCGGGCTCCCTTACGAGTTAGGCGAAAGCGCTCCGGCGGCGGAAATGGCGGGCGGCGATCCAGGCGACGGGGATGCCGACCAGGACGATGTGGCAGAAGAGCTGCGTGCCCACCGAGCGCGGACTGGGCGGGAAGGCCTCGGGCCAGCGCATCGGCACGACGATCAGGTTCATCACCGCATAGGTGGCGAGGCCGTAGAGGAGGCCCCAGAGCAGCGGCCTTCGCCACAGCTTTGGCCGGCGCGACGCGGCGAGCACGAACGCGGCCGCCATCGCCAGCATCAGCGCGAAATGGGTGGCGAGGCCGAGCGCCGCGCCGCCCGGTCCCCATCCGGTCGCGGCGGGGAAGGGGCCGGAGGCGACGTAGCGCAGCATGTCGCCGACGCCGCGGCGGCCGTAATAGACGGTCAGCCCGATCGCGGCGACGATGTCGAGCGTTCCGGCGACGAGCGTGGCGAGGAGGATGGGACGCAGCAATCTGGGCATGGCACTTCACTCCCGAAGCCGCCCGAGCCCGGGGCTACAGCGCTTCGAGGCTATCACCCATAAGCGAAGGGAAAAAGCCCTCATGCGCGGCGCGGAGATCGGCGAGCGGGATCGTCGCGGTGCCGATGCCAAGCGCGCTTCCGCCGACCGAGCCCAGGAAGCGGTGCGGCACGGACCCCGCGGCGAGCGCGCGGAGCAGGGGGTCCGAATTGCCGGTGGTGACTATGTAGCGTCCCTGGTCTTCCCCGAAGAGGGTGGCCGGCGTGAGGGGCACGCGATCGTCGAGCAGCGCGCCGCGGCCTCCGGCCAGCGCCATTTCGGCCAAAGCGACGAGCAGCCCGCCGTCGGAAATGTCGTGGACCGCCGTGACCAGACCGGCGGCGATCGCCTCGCGCATCGCTTCGCCATGGCGGCGCTCGGCGGCGAGGTCGACCGGCGGCGGCGGGCCGTCTTCCCGGCCGGCGACCTCGCGGAGCCAGAGCGACTGGCCGAGATGCCCGGGCCAGTCGCCGATCAGCCAGATGTCGTCGCCGTCCGCCTTGAAGGCGATGGTTGCGCTCGCCTTCCAATCGGCAAGCAGCCCGACGCCGCCGATCGCCGGCGTGGGGAGGATGGCGCTGCCGCCGCCTGTGGCCTTGCTCTCGTTGTAGAGGCTCACATTGCCGGAGACGATCGGGAAGTCGAGCGCCCGGCAGGCTTCGCTCATGCCTTCGAGGCAGCCCACGATCTGGGCCATGATTTCGGGCCGCTGGGGATTGGCGAAGTTGAGGCAGTTGGTGACCGCCAGCGGAGTGGCGCCGACCGCGCAGAGGTTGCGCCAAGCCTCGGCGATCGCTTGGCGTCCGCCTTCATACGGGTCCGCATAGCAATAGCGGGGGGTGCAATCGGTGGTGACGGCCAGCGCCTTGTTAGTGCCGTGGACTCGAACCACAGCCGCGTCGCCGCCTGGCGCCTGGACCGTGTCGCCGCCGACCTTCTGGTCGTATTGCTCCCAGATCCAGCGGCGGCTGGCGATGTCGGGGGAGGCCATCAGCTTGAGGAGGTCGGCGGCGATGTCGGTGCTTTCGGGCAGATCGCCGAGCGGCTTCACGGCCGCCCATGCCCTGTATGCCTCCGGGCTGGCGTAGGGGCGGTCGTAGAGCGGCGCCTCGTCGGCGAGCGGGGCGAGGGGGATGTCGGCGGCCACCTCGCCGTTCCACTTGAGCACCATGTGGCCGGTATCGGTGACGGTGCCGATCACCGCGAAGTCCAGCTCCCACTTGCGGAAGATGGCTTCAGCCTCGGCCTCGCGGCCGGGCTTCAGGACCATCAGCATCCGCTCCTGGCTCTCCGAGAGCATCATCTCGTAGGGCGTCATCCCCTCCTCGCGGACGGGGACCGCGTTCATGTCGAGCTCGATTCCGACCCCGCCCTTCGACGCCATCTCGACGGAGGAGGAGGTGAGGCCGGCCGCGCCCATGTCTTGGATGGCGACGATCGCGTCGGAGGCCATCAGCTCGAGGCAGGCCTCGATCAGGAGCTTCTCGGTGAACGGATCGCCGACCTGGACGGTGGGGCGCTTCTCCTCGCTGTCCTCGGAGAAATCCGCGCTGGCCATGGTCGCGCCGTGGATCCCGTCGCGGCCGGTCTTGGAGCCGACATAGACGATCGGATTGCCGACGACCGAGGCGGCCGAATAGAAGATCCTGTCCTGCTCGGCGACTCCGACGGTCATCGCGTTGACCAGGATGTTGCCGTCATAAGCGGGGTGAAAGTTCACCTCGCCGCCGACCGTGGGGACTCCGACGCAGTTGCCGTAGCCGCCGATCCCGGCGACGACTCCGGCGATCAGGTGGCGCATCTTGGGATGGTCCGGCCGGCCGAAGCGAAGCGCGTTCAGATTGGCGATCGGCCGGGCGCCCATGGTGAAGACGTCGCGCAATATGCCGCCGACCCCGGTCGCCGCGCCCTGATAGGGCTCGATATACGACGGGTGGTTGTGGCTCTCCATCTTGAAGATGGCGGCCTGATTGTCGCCGATGTCGATGACTCCGGCATTCTCGCCCGGGCCGCAGATCACCCACGGCGCCTCGGTCGGCAGCTTCTTAAGGTGGATCCGGGAGGATTTGTAGGAGCAATGCTCCGACCACATGACCGAGAAGATGCCGAGCTCGGTGAGGTTCGGCTCCCGCCCCAGCGCGTGGAGGACCCGCTCATATTCCTCGCGGGAGAGGCCGTGCTCGGCGACGATTTGCGGCGTGATCGGGGATTCGGCCATGCCGGGCGCATAGCGAGCGCGGATGCATGCAGCTACCCCCTCCCACCGGAGCGGGAGGGGGCACTCTGCGGCGTGCCTTAGCCGGGCATGATCTGGCCGCGGATCGCTCCGTTGGGGAATTCCTCGGTGCGGACCTCGACGTAGAAGGCGGAAGGGTTGCTCTCGATCTCCTGAGCGAGCGAATCGCCGATCGCCTTGCAGTCCCAGCTGTCATTGTCGTCGGGCCGCTCGATCCTCGAAACCGGCTCGCCTTGCCCGCCGGCGCCGCCGCGGTAGATCTGGACCGAGGTGACCGAGCCGATGCTGCGCACCTCCAGATCGGTGCAGAGCTGGTGGCGCTCGTGGTGGATGGCGATCTTGGCGCGCCCCCAGCCGTCGGTATCGGCGGCGCCCGGCACGTTGTCGCCGTTGAGCACGGCGTGGAAGTCGGTGGCGGCGAGCGCAGGCGCCGCGGCGCCGGCGATCATCGCCGCGCCCCCCAGGGCCGCCAGCACCAGGCGGCTCGAACGGGTCCTGAACATCTCGAAATCTCCTCTTTTCATGACACAAGCCGTCGCACCCCGCGGGCGCGGGCGGCTCGGAAAGAGAAGGCGGGGGAAGGAGGCGCGGTTCCACTCGTTACGGGAGAGGCGCGACGAGGCGAGGGGCTTTTCCGCACGACGCCCAACGAAAAAGGCCGGCCCAGACATGTCCGAACCGGCCTGGAACGAGGAAAGCGGGGACGATCAGGTGTGGCAGGACTTGCCGTTGATCGTGACGTTGGTGCCGCTGCCGCTGACGGTGACGCCTTCGCCCGTATAGGGGCCGGCGCCGTTCGCCTGGGTCAGGCTGGTCGTCGCGCCGTTCTGGGTGCGCCGGTAGACGGCCGTGTTGTTGTTGTAGAAATCGACATAGGCCAGGCTGTTGTCGCTGCACCGGTAGGTGCGGCTGTCGGTCACCGCCGGCGGCAGCTGCACCGGAGCCGCGTTGGCGAGCGCCTCGGCCTGGGGATCGTAGGTGTTGACGACTTCGGGCGCGCTTGGGCCGCACGCCGAAAGGGTGAAGAGCGCCGCGCTGGCCGCAGCGGCGAGGAGGGGGGTCTTGGACATGGCCTGATCCTTCGCGGTCGCAGCATAAATCGTCAAGATCGAAATTGTCGCGGGGGCCTTCCGGCGGGCGCCGTTCGACGAGACGCCCGCGGGGTTCGACAAACCGCTCGGGCCTTATTAGGCTGGCGGCGAGGGAGAGGGTTTCGCATGCAGCGGGTTCGGGTCGGACTGACCGGTCTAGCCTTTGTTTTTCTTGCGGTGTTGCTGGCGGCGATCTTCACCAGGCGCCCCGCCGGCGAGCCCCCGATCACAGCGAACACGATCGAGCAGCAAAAAGCGGGACACGCCCCCGCCGCGGCCACCCCGGCGCCGGCCGAGCAGCCGTCGGAGCCGCTCGCCGAGCTGGGGGTCGCGCCCGGGACGGCCGACTCGAACGGAGCGGGCGCGCAAGCCCCCGCTCCGCCGGCGCAATCGCGCTGAATCGAGAACTCACGGACTTATCCACAGAACTAAAGAAGAACAACGACTTGGCTTCGCGCCTTTCTTTCGCGCTTCGGCGCCGCCTTTTCCCCTCTGGTGGTATGAAATCCCGCAAAAAGGCATAAAATCCCCTTCCAAACCCATGCCCATCCTGTTATCCACTGCGGGCAATTAGGGGCATTTCCTGTTCAACCGCGAGGGACGCGGGGCGAAGCGATGGCGCGCGCCCGCGAACAGGGAAGGTCTGTGTGTAGGGGACGGACCGAGCGTGGATCAGGAGCATCTCTATAACGGGAGCGCTCTCAACGCGGTGGACGGCAAGGGCCGCCTCTCCGTTCCCGCCTTCATCCGCGCGATGATCGAGCGCCGGTCCCCCGAAAAGCTCATCGTCATCGGCAAGCACGAGGTCGATTCCTGCCTCGTCGGCTATGACGCCAATTACAAGGGCAACGTGCTGGCGGACGTGAACCGCCGCAAGCTTCGCGACGAGGAGCAGGGCGTCGACCTTCGCGCCCATCACAGCCGCAACCGCCGCGCTTTCGCGCTGACCGAATCCTGCGGCTGGGATTCCTCTGGCCGGATCATCCTGCCTCCGATGATGCGCAAGATCGCGCGGATCGACGATCTCGTCCTGTTCATCGGCGCCGGCGAGACGTTCGAGCTGTGGAACCCGCAGCTCGCGCTCGACAGCGGCGACGCCGACCTCGCCGAGCTCGCCGCCTACCGGCTCGAAGAGCGGGGGAACGCTTCGTGACCGCCGCCGCGCCCCACATTCCCGTCCTCGCCGAAGAGGCCGTCAACGCGCTCGCCGTCGCTCCCGGCGAGACTCATGTCGACGGCACGTTCGGCGCCGGCGGCTACACCAAGGCCATCCTGGATAGAGGGGCGGCCCGCGTCTTCGCTTTCGATCGCGATCCCGAGGCGATCCAGTATGGCGAAGCGCTGGCCGCTTTGAGCGGGGGACGCCTGACGCTTGTGCCGGAATGCTTCAGCCGGATGCGTCAGGCGCTTCGCGCCCGCGGGGTCGAGCAGGTCGACGGGGTCGCGCTCGATATCGGCGTCTCCTCGATGCAGCTCGACCAGGCCGGGCGAGGCTTCTCCTTCCAGGCCGACGGGCCGCTCGACATGCGGATGGGAAAGGACGGGCGGAGCGCCGCCGACTTCGTCAACGAGGCGGACGAGGAAGAGATCGCCGACGTCCTCTATCATTATGGCGAGGAGCCGCGGTCGCGCCGGGTCGCGCGGGCGATCGTCGCCGCCCGGCCCATCGAGCGCACGGGGCAGCTGGCCGAAGTCGTGCGCAAGGCGCTCGGCCACCATCCGGGAATGAAGAAGGATCCGGCGACCCGCACCTTCCAGGCGATCCGGATCCACGTCAACGACGAGCTCGGCGAGCTCGAAGGCGGCCTCGCTGCGGCGGAGCAGGTGCTCGCGCCCGGCGGGCGGCTCGCGGTCGTCACCTTCCACTCGCTCGAGGACCGGATCGTGAAGCGCTTCCTTAAAACCCGCAGCGGTTCGTTGCCCTCGGGATCGCGCCATCTGCCCGCCGCCAACGAAAGCGGCGCTCCGGCGCCGACCTTCGAAGCGGTGGCCAAGCCCGCCCGCGCCGGCGAGGCGGAAGTAAAGGCCAATCCCCGGGCCCGCTCGGCAACCCTACGCGCCGCGCGGCGGACCTCGGCCCCGGCATGGAACGACAGTGAAGGAGCACGCTTGTGATCGCCAACGGCTTCAAGCCCGTCGGGTGGGTCGCCGCCGTCGGCGCGGCCGCGCTCGGCTGCTACATGCTATCGCTGAGGGTCGCCTCGGAGCGGGCCGACGTCGCCAGCCTCGAGCGGCGGATCGTCGCCACGCAGCAGCAGATCCGATCGCTTCAGACCGAGCTCGGAACGCGCGGCCGCCTCCAGCAGCTCGAGCAGTGGAACGAGGAGGTGCTCGCGCTTTCGGCGCCTGTCTCCGGTCAATATCTTCAGTCGAACGTCCAGTTGGCCCGGTTCAGCACCAGCCAGCCGCAGCCGCTCGACACCGCCGCCGAGGTCCGCATGGCCTCGGCCGAGACGGCGCCCGCGGCCCCGGCGACCCCGGCGCCTCAGCATGCGGTCGCCGACAGGGCCGCCATCTCCGCGCCGCCGCCGATCGCCCAGCCGATGGTCCAGCGCGCGAGCTTGACGGTGACTCAGCCCGCGCCCGTCCCAGCCGCCGCGCGCTCGGCGCCCCCGGCGAGCCGGCCCCCCGTCGCTGCTTCCACGCCCGTGACGCCAGAGCGCCGGCCGGCCGCCACCGCCACGGCTTCGCGTGAGACCGCGCCGCAGCAAGTCGCGCCGCGCACGGCGCCCCGCGCTCCCGTTCGTATCGCCAGCGCGGAAGCGCGCCCGGCTACGCAGCGCTCATCCACCAGCGCGCCTGCCCGCCCCCAGGCGGCGGCACCGCGGAGCCGCGGCTCATCCCTTCTCGACGACCGTACCGTGCGCGAGCTCGGCACCGCCGCCCGCGCCGAAGGCCGCGGCGGAACGCGCGACTGATGGCGACGCTCGCCGCGCGGATCGAGCGGCCCGCGCCGCCAGTCCTTCAGGAGCACGGCCTCGCGCTGACCTATCACCGGCTGATGCTGGTGATGCTTCTGTTCGTCGGAGTCACGTTCGTCATCGTCGCCCGTCTGGCGATGCTCCAGATCTTCACCGATCGCTCGGGCGCCTCGCAGCTCGTCAATCCGCTGCTGCCCGCGCGCGGCGACATCGTCGATCGCAACGGCATTCCCCTCGCGCGGACGATCGACGCCTGGTCGATCGGGGTGCACCCGCAACGGATCATCGGCGACCGGCGCGAGCTGGCCCAGCGGCTCGCCGTGCTGATGCCCGAGCACAGCGTCGCCGAATATCGCGCGATGCTGAGCCGCCGGACCAATTTCACCTATCTCGCGCGGCGGGCGCTGCCCGAGCTGGTCGCCGCGGTGAACGCGCTCGGCGAGCCGGGCATCGTCTTCGACCGCGAGCCCCAGCGCCTCTATCCGCAGACGATGATGGCCGGCCACGTTTTGGGCTGGACCGACAGCCAGGGCCACGGCGTCGCCGGGATGGAGCGGGTGCTGGACGACCGGCTCAGCGACCCCGCCTTGCGCGGCGAGCCCGTCGCGCTTTCGATCGACAGCCGGGTCCAGGCGCTCCTGGAAAGCGAGCTCGCCACCGCCGTCACGTCGATGCAGGCCGAAGGCGGCACCGGAATCGTGATGGACGTCGCCACCGGCGAAGTCATCGCCATGGCCTCGGCGCCGACGTTCAACCCGAACGCGACCGGCCGCACCGACGCCAACGCGCTCTACAACCGCGCGACGATGGGCGTCTACGAGCTCGGCTCGACCTTCAAGCCGATCACCGTCGCGGCCGCGATGGAGGCGGGCGTGGTGACCTCGATGCAGCAGCGCTGGGATGCGACGGCGCCGATCCCGATCGGCCGCTTCGCCATCCACGACGATCCCGGGCACGCTCTGTCGCGGATGATCACCATTCCCGAGCTCATCGTCCATTCCTCCAATATCGGCACCGCCCACGTCGCCGAGGCGATGGGCGCGCAACGGATGCAGGCGGCTTTCCGCGCGCTCGGCTTCAACGAGCCGCCGCTGATCGAGCTTCGCGAGCGCACCCGCCCGCTCTGGCCGAGCGACTGGAGCCGCTCGACGGTGATGACCTCGGGCTTCGGGCACAGCCTCGCGATCACCCCGCTCCACCTCGCCAGCGCTTATGCCGCCCTCGTCAACGGCGGAATCTTCCGGCCCGCGACGCTGATGCGGGTCCCGCCGGGAAGGGAAATCGCCGGCCGGCGGGTCTATTCCGAGCGGACCAGCTACCAGATCCGCCAGCTCTTGCGCCTCAACGTCCTCCACGGCACCGGCCGGCGCGCCGAGGCCGCGGGCTTTCGGGTCGGCGGCAAGACCGGGACCGGCGAAAAGGCGATGGCCGGGGGCTATAGCCGCAGTTTGAACGTTTCCACGTTCGCGGCGGCTTTTCCTATGGACGCGCCGCGCTATGTGGTGGTCGTCATGATGGACGCTCCAAGACCGACCGAGGCCAACAGCTTCGTCACCACCGCCGCTTTCGCGGCCGCGCCGATCGTCGCTCACGTCGTCTCGCGCACCGGGCCGCTGCTCGGAGTCATCCCCAGCGACAGCCGCGACATCGACACCGCGGGCCTGCTGCCCTCGGCCGAAACGCCGGGGCACTGATGCGCCTGGGGACGCTGATCGGCAGCGGAGAAACCCAGGCCGTCACCGGCTTCGCCATCGACCACCGCAAGGTGGCGCCGGGCACCGTCTTCGGCGCCTTTCGCGGCGCGCGCTTCAACGGGGAGGATTATATCGGCGAGGCGGTCTCGCACGGAGCGATCGCGGTCGTGTCCCGGCCGGAGGCGCGGGTCACCGGCGCGGTGCACATCCCCGCCGAGGAGCCGCGAAGGGATTTCGCCCGGCTCGCGGCCAAATTCTTCAAGCCGTTCCCCGAAACGGTCGTCGCGGTGACCGGGACCAACGGCAAGACCTCGAACGTCGAGCTTGTCCGCCAGCTCTGGCGGATGGCCGGGCACCCTTCCGCGAGCATCGGCACGCTCGGAGTCACCACCTCGGACGAGCAGGTGACGACCGGGCTGACCACGCCCGACATCGTCACCTTCCTGTCCAACATGGCCGGGCTCGAGCGGATGGGGATCACCCATGCCGCGTTCGAAGCCTCGAGCCACGGCCTGTCGCAATACCGCACCGAAGGGCTTCCGGTGAAGGCCGGGGCGTTCACCAATTTCAGCCGCGACCATCTCGACTATCACGAGACGATGCACGCCTATTTCGAAGCCAAGATGCGATTGTTCGAGGACGTGCTCCAGCCGGGCGCCAGCGCGGTGGTCTGGACCGACGATTCCAAGTCGGACGAGGTGATCGCGCGGTGCGCGGCGCGTGGGCTGAACGTCCTCAGCGTCGGCGCTCGGGGAGAGGCGCTGAAGCTGCTCAAGCGCGAGACGACCCAGCTCGGCCAGAAGCTGACGATTCTGGCGGGGGGCAAGACCCACGTCGTCACGCTCGCCCTGATCGGCGCCTACCAGGCCGCCAACGCTCTGACCGCGGCGGGCCTCGCCATCGCCACCGGCGGCGACGTGGCGCAGACCTTGGCCAATCTGGCGCGGGTCCATCCGGTGCGCGGACGGCTCGAGCGCGCGGTCATCACCCGGCGTGGGACTCCGGTCTATGTCGACTACGCCCACACGCCCGACGCTATCCAGAGCGCGATCGAGGCGCTTCGCCCCCACACGAAGAACCGGTTGATCATCATCTTCGGAGCCGGCGGCGACCGCGACACCGGCAAGCGCGCCGAGATGGGCAAGGTCGCCGCGGCGCTGGCGGACAAGGCGATCGTCACCGACGACAATCCGCGCAGCGAGGATCCGGCCGAGATTCGCCGCGCCATCCTTTCGGGAGCGCCGGGCGCGACCGAAGTGGCGGGCCGCCGCGAGGCGATCCGCGCTGCGATCGCGGAGGCCGGGGAGGGCGACATCGTCCTCCTCGCCGGCAAGGGCCACGAACAGGGCCAGATCGTCGGCGATCGCGTGCTCCCCTTCGACGACGTCACCGTCGCGCGGGAGGAGGCTGCGTGAGCGCGCTCTGGACCGCGCAGGAGATCGCCGAGGCGACCGGCGGCACCGTCCACGGCGATTTCGAGGCCGGCGGCGTGGCGTTCGACTCGCGGGAGATCGGCACTGGCGATCTCTTCGTCGCGATGAAGGGCGAGGCGACCGACGGGCACCTGTTCGCCGGCAAGGCGTTCGCCGCCGGCGCCGCCGGAGCGGTCGTCAGCGAGGCGATCGACCGTCCGCATGTCCACGTCGCCGATACGACGCAGGCGCTCAACGATCTCGGGCGGGCGTCTCGCGCGCGCAGCTCGGCGCGAATCGTCGGAGTCACCGGATCGGCGGGCAAGACGGGGACCAAGGAAGCGCTCTACGCCGCGCTGGAGCGCGCCGCGCCCGGCCGCGCCCACCGCTCGGTCAAGAGCTACAACAACCACACCGGCGTGCCGCTGAGCCTCGCCCGGATGCCCCGCGAGACGCGCTTCGGCGTGTTCGAAATGGGCATGAATCACAAGGGCGAACTCGCCGCTTTGACCCGCCTCGTCCGCCCCCACGTCGCGATCGTCACGACCATCGCTCCGGCGCACCGCCAGTTCTTCGCCAGCGATGCGGAGATCGCCGACGCCAAGGGCGAGATATTCGAGGGCCTGGAGCCCGGCGGCACGGCGATCGTCCCGTTCGACAGCTCCCACCGCGAGCGCCTGATCGCCGCGGCCACGCCCCATTCGGGGAGGATCGTCACCTTCGGCCTCGGCGAGGGCGCGGACGTTCGCGCCTCCTACGTCATCCGCGGCCCGCGTGGCGGATCGATGGTCACCGCTTCGCTTCCCGGGGCGCAGCTCAGCTTCACCATCTCGCAGCCCGGCGAGCATTGGGTGGCCAATGCGCTGGCCGTGCTGGCCGCGGTGCAGGCGGTCGGCGGCGACCTCGCGCTCGCCGGCCTCGCGCTGGCCGAGCTCGGCGGGCTGAAGGGACGCGGCGAGCGCCACCGGATCGCGGTCGAAGGCGGCGAGGCGCTGCTGATCGACGAAAGCTACAACGCCAACCCGGCATCGATGGCGGCGACTCTGAAGGTGCTCGGCGAGGAGAAGGTCGCCGGCCGCCGGGTCGCCGTGCTCGGCGCGATGCGCGAGCTCGGCGCCGACAGCGGCGCCTTCCACGCAGCACTCGCGGGGCCGCTTGAAGAGGCCGGAATCGATTATGCGATCCTCGTCGGCGAGGAGATGGGGAGCCTCGCGAAAGCGCTTGGCGGCCACGTCGAAATGGCGCATGTGGCCGACGCGGCGGCCGCGCTCCCGCTCGCGCGCCGGGCGATCGGCCCCGGCGACGCGTTGCTGATCAAGGGATCGAACTCGATCGGGCTCGCCGCCCTCGTCGAAGCGCTCGCGGGTGGCGCCGATGGGCTCGGGACAGGTGGGAACTGATGTTTCTCTGGATCGCAGAACAGCTTGGCTATCCGGGGATCTTCAACCTCTTCCGCTACCTGAGCTTCCGCGCGGGCGCCGCCACCGCGACTGCTTTGTTCCTCGGCCTGCTGATCGGCCCCAAGTTTATCGGCTGGCTTCGGGTCCGCCAGGGCAAGGGCCAGCCGATCCGCGACGACGGGCCGCTCAGCCACCTCGCCAAGCGCGGAACCCCGACCATGGGCGGGCTGATGATCCTCACCTCGCTCACGGTCTCGATGATCCTGTGGATGGATTTCTCCAACCGCTATTTGTGGGCCTGCCTCGGAATCACCGTCGGCTTCGGACTGATCGGCTTCCTCGACGATTACGACAAGGTGAAGAAGCGCCACCATGCCGGCGTCTCGGGCAAGGTCCGGCTCGCCGCCGAGTTCCTTGTCGCCGGTGTCGGCTGCTGGTTCATCCTGCGCGGCGCCGGGAGCGAGCTCTACATCCCCTTCTATAAGGGACCGGTGGTCGATCTCGGGCCCTTCTACGTATTGTTCGCGGCGTTCGTGGTGGTCGCGTTCGGCAATGCGGTGAACCTCACCGACGGGCTCGACGGGCTCGCGACCATGCCGGTGATCATCGCCGCCATGGCCTTCCTGCTGATCGCCTATCTCGTCGGCAACGCCCTCTACGCGCCCTATCTCGGA
Organism: Alphaproteobacteria bacterium; assembly: GCA_005883305.1. Lineage (NCBI taxonomy): Bacteria > Pseudomonadati > Pseudomonadota > Alphaproteobacteria > Alphaproteobacteria bacterium. The sequence continues at coordinate 252,305 of VBAC01000001.1, forward strand.
ATCCCTTATGTGAAGGGGGCGGGCGACCTCACGGTGCTCTGTTCGGCGATCGTCGGGGCGGGGCTGGCGTTCCTGTGGTTCAATGCGCCGCCGGCGGCCGTCTTCATGGGCGATACGGGCAGCCTCGCGCTCGGCGGGGCGCTCGGCGCGATCGCGGTCTCGACCCAGCACGAGATCGTGCTCGGAATCATCGGCGGCCTGTTCGTGGTCGAGGCGCTCAGCGTGATCATCCAGGTCGCGGTCTACAAGCGCACCGGCCGGCGGGTCTTCCGGATGGCCCCGATCCATCACCATTTCGAGCAGCTCGGCTGGTCCGAGCCGACCGTCGTCATCCGCTTCTGGATCATCGCCTTCGTGCTGGCCCTGGCCGGCCTTTCGACGTTGAAGCTTCGGTGATCGCGAGCCCCGCCTTCCGCGGCAAACGCTACGCGGTGCTCGGGCTGGCGCGGTCCGGCCTGGCCAGCGTCGAGGCGCTTGTCGCGAGCGGGGCGGAGGTGACCGCCTGGGACGCGCGCGAGGAGGCGCGGTCGGCGGTGGCGGGCAAGGCGGCTATCGCCGATCCGCTCCAGATCGACCTCGCCGGCTTTGACGGAGTCGTCGTCTCGCCCGGCGTTCCGCTCAACCGTCATCCGATCGCCGGCAAGGCGAAGGCCGCCGGCGTGCCCGTGATCGGCGACATCGAATTGTTCGCGCTCGCGCGGGCCTCCCTGCCGCCGCACAAGGTGGTGGGAATCACCGGCACCAACGGCAAGTCGACCACCACCGCGCTCGTCCACCACATCCTAAAGACCGCCGGCGTGCCGACGACGATGGGCGGCAATATCGGCCTGCCGATCCTCGCGCAGGACCCGCTGGCGCCAAATGAGAATGGGGTCGGCGTCTATGTGCTGGAGTTGTCCAGCTACCAGATCGACCTGACCTTCAGCCTCGATTGCGACGTCGCAGTATTGCTCAATGTGACGCCGGACCATCTCGACCGTTACGAGAGCTTCGAGGCTTACGCGGCTTCAAAGGCGCGACTGTTTGAGATGCAGCGTGAAGGCGGACATGCCTATGCGGGGGTCGACAACGGAGCCATCCCCAAAGTCGCGGAGGATTGGGGCGCAATTCCAGTCAAGGCTGACGAGTTGGACGCCGGTTTGTTCGGACAGCAAAGTGAGTGGCCCGCGCTCCAAGGGCCGCACAACAAGAAGAATGCCGCGGCTGCGCAAATAGCAGCCTTCATGACCGGTCTCGTAAGTTTTGGCGAAATTCGCGAGGCTTTCCGCACCTATCGCGGCTTGCCGCACCGCATGGAGCGGATTGCCGAGAAGGACGGCATCCTGTTCGTCAACGACAGCAAGGCGACCAATCCGGACAGCGCCGCTCCGGCGCTGGCCGCTTATCCGCATGTGCACTGGATCCTCGGCGGTCTCGCCAAGACCGACGATCTTGGCCCCTGCGAGAACCAGCTCGGCCACGTACGCGCCGCCTATACGATCGGCGAGGCGGGGCCGATGTTCGCCCGGCTGCTCGAAGGGAAGGTGCCGGTGACCGAGTCCGAATTGCTGGTGACCGCCGTGAAGGACGCAGCCGAGGCTGCGGCGCCGGGCGAGGTCGTCTTGCTTTCGCCGGCCTGCGCGTCGTTCGACCAGTTCCGTGATTACGAGGCGCGCGGGGACGCGTTCCGCGCCGCCGTGGAGGCCTTGGCATGAGCAGCGCGGCACCCACCCGCAAGATGATGGCCCCGCGCCTCGGCCGTTCGGACCGAAGCGCGATCGGCCGCTGGTTCTGGGAGATCGACAAGGTTTTGCTCGTGCTCGTCGCGGTGCTGATCGTCATTGGCCTGATCGCCGTCGCCGCCGCCTCGCCGGCGGCGGGGCATCGCCTGTCGGGGGCGGGCGTGAGCTTCGCCCCGCTTTATTATTTCTACCGCCAGCTGGTCTGGGTCGCGCTCGCCATTCCGGTGATGATCGGGGTCTCGATGCTCGCCAAGCCGACCGCCCGGCGGCTGTCGATCGCCGGCGCGATATTCTTCATCCTGCTGCTCTTCCTGGTCCCGATCATCGGCGTCGAGGTGAACGGCGCCCGGCGCTGGATCGGCGCGGGCTTTACCCAGGTCCAGCCCTCCGAATTCCTGAAGCCGCTGTTCATCGTCACCACCGCCTGGCTGCTGTCGCTCAAGGAAAAGGATGCGAGCCTGCCCGTCGTGCCGCTGACCGCGGTGTTGACGGGCGTGATCGCGCTCCTCCTGATGCGCCAGCCCAATCTCGGCGAGACGATCATCTTCGTTTCCGCCTGGGTGGTGCTGCTGATGCTCTCCGGCGCGTCGATGCGCATTCTCTACGGCCTCGGCGCGGCGGGCGCGGCCGGGCTGGTGCTCGCCTATCTCTTCTACCCGGTGGCGACCCAGCGGATCGACGGCTTCCTCTTCTCCCAGGGCGACAATTACCAGGTGGAATCGGCGCTTCGGACGCTGACCGCGGGCGGCCTGTTCGGGGCCGGGCCGGGGGCGGGTATCCGCAAATTCTCGCTGCCCGAGCCGCATACCGACTACATCTTCTCGGTGATCGGCGAGGAGTTCGGGATCATCGCCTGCCTCGCCATCGCCATTCTCTACATGACGATCGTCGTTCGCGTGCTCGTCCGCCTGCTCAACGAGGAGGACAAGTTCCTGGTCCTCGCCACCGCGGGCCTCGTCACCCAGTTCGGGCTTCAGGCGCTGATCAACATGATGGTCAACGTCCACCTCGCTCCATCCAAGGGCATGACGCTTCCGTTCATCTCTTATGGCGGCTCGTCGATGATCGCCCTGGCGATGGGCTTCGGCCTGCTGCTCGCCTTCAGCCGCCGCAATCCGCACCTCCATCCGACGCCCTATGTGGTGCGGTGGAAGGGGCTCAAATGATCTCGCGCCACTACGTCCTCGCCGCTCAGGCTCCCTCTCCCCTTGGGGGAGAGGGTTGCGCAGCCTTAGCGAGCTCTTTGGCGAGCTTAGGCGAAGCTGGGAGAGGGGGACAGCGCCAGCGAATTATCTCCGACGCTGTCACCCTCTCCCAACTCCGCCTAGGCTCCTTCGTCGCCAAGGCTCCGTATCCCTCTCCCTCAAAGGGAGAGGAGGTGTTGTCATGATCTCGCGCCACTACGTCCTCGCCGCCGGCGGCACGGGCGGGCACATGATCCCGGCCCATGCTCTCGCCGAGGAATTGCTGCTTCGCGGCCATCGCGTGGCGCTGATCACCGACGATCGCGGCGCGCGCATCCCCGGCCTGTTCGAGAAAGCCCAGGTCCACGTCCTCCCCGCCGGGCGGCTCGGCGGCGGGCCGGTCGGCTGGCTGAAGGCCGGGCGCGACATCCTCACCGGGCGGACGATGGCGCTGAGGCTCTACGAGACCTTCCTTCCCTCAGCGGTGATCGGCTTCGGCGGCTATCCGGCTCTTCCCGCTTTGCTCGCCGCGCGCAGCGACAGGATCCCTTCGCTGGTGCACGAGCAGAACGCCGTGCTCGGCCGGGTCAACCGGCTGATGGCCGGAAAGGTCGACGCGATCGCCACCGCCTATGACGAGGTCCAGCGGCTGCCCGCCAAGGCGCGGGACAAGGCGCGGCTGGTCGGCAATCCGGTGCGCGACGAAGTGCTCGCGCTTCGCGACCAGCCTTTTCCGGTGCTGACCGAGGACGGCGTGTTCCGCCTGCTGGTCACCGGCGGGAGCCAGGGCGCCTCGATCCTCTCGCAGGTCGTTCCCGAAGGGCTGGGCCTTCTGCCCGAGCATTTCCGCCGCAGGCTGCAGGTAACCCAGCAGTGCCGGGCAGAGGACATCGAAGAGGTCCGCGCCCGCTACGCCTCGCTCGGCATTCCGGCCGAGCTCGCCACCTATCTTCCCGATCTGCCCGAGCGTCTCGGCTGGTCCCATCTGGTCATCGCCCGGGCCGGCGCGTCGACCATCGCCGAGCTGACCGCCGCCGGGCGGCCGGCGATCCTCGTGCCCCTGCCGAGCGCGACCGACGATCACCAGACGTTCAACGCGCGCGAGATGGCCAAAGCCGGCGGCGCCCGGACGATCGCGCAGGACCGGTTCACGCCGATCGAGCTCGCCAAGCAGATGCAGAAGCTCGGCCTCGATCCCGAGGCGCTCGCCAATGCGGCGGCCCGCGCCCGCTCGGTCGGGCGCCCGAATGCGGCCAGGGATCTCGCCGACCTCGTGGAGGAGACCGGGCGCGATCCGGGGCTGGACGTTGCCTTCGCCCGCGAGGCCGTGCTTCGCCCCATGACGGCAGGCGTTCCGGCATGAGAGGTGTGGGCACCGACATCGGCACGATCCACTTCATCGGCATCGGCGGCATCGGCATGTCGGGCATCGCCGAGGTCATGTGCATCCTCGGCTACAAGGTGCAGGGCTCCGACATGGCCGACGGTTACGTGGTCGAGGGCCTGAGGAAGCGCGGCATCGCGGTGACCATCGGCCACGCGCCGGAGAATCTCGGCGACGCAGCGGTCGTCGTCACCTCCACCGCGGTCAGGAAGGACAATCCGGAGGTCGTCGCGGCCTATGAGCGCCGAATTCCCGTCGTTCGCCGCGCGGAAATGCTCGCCGAGCTGATGCGCCTCAAGTCGACGGTCGCCGTGGCCGGCACGCACGGCAAGACGACCACCACCTCGATGATCGCCGCGATGCTCGACGCTGGCGGCATCGACCCCACCGTGATCAACGGCGGGATCATCAACGCCTACGGCTCCAACGCCCGGCTCGGCAGCTCGGACTGGATGGTCGTCGAGGCCGACGAGAGCGACGGCAGCTTCCTCCGGCTCGACGGGACGATCGCCGTGGTCACCAATATCGACCCTGAGCATCTCGATCATTATGGCGGGTTCGATCAGGTCAAGGACGCGTTCGTCGCGTTCATCGAGAACGTGCCTTTCTACGGCGCCGCCTTGCTCTGCGTCGACCATGGCGAGGTGCAATCGATCATCCCGCGCCTTCGCGACCGGCGAATCGTCACCTACGGCTTCGCCGCACAGGCCGACGTTCGCGGAGAGAACGTCGTCCCCTATCCGGGCGGCAACCGCTTCGACGTCAGCTTGCGCGACCGCACCGGCGAGGTGCGAACGATCACCGGAATCGAGCTTCCGATGCCGGGGCGCCACAACGTCCAGAACGCGCTTGCGGCGATCGGAGTCGCCGCAGAGCTAGGCATCGCGGACGAAGTGATCGCCCACGGCTTCGACAAGTTCCACGGCGTGAAGCGCCGCTTCACCAAGGTCGGCGAGGTCGACGGGGTGACGATCATCGACGATTACGGACACCATCCGGTCGAGATCAAGGCCGTGCTCTCGGCCGCGCGTGAGGGAGCGGCCGGCCGGGTCATCGCCGTCGTCCAGCCGCACCGCTACACCCGCCTCCACGATCTGATGGAAGGCTTCCAATCGGCCTTCAACGACGCCGACGTGGTGCTGGTCGCGCCGGTCTACGCGGCGGGAGAGTCGCCGATCGAGGGTGTCGATTCGGAGGCTCTGGTCGAGGGGATGAAGGAGCGCGGCCATCTCGGCGCGGTCGCCGTCGCCGACCCGCAGGAGGTCTGCCGCCAGCTGCGCGATCTCGCCGCCCCGGGCGACATGGTGATCTGCCTCGGGGCGGGGGACATCACGAAATGGGCCGCCGGCCTCGCCGACGGCATCCGCAAGGCGCGCGCGGCATGAGCGTGGTAAATCCTCAAAACCCGTACGTGTCGAGCCCTTCGACGCCGCCTGTCGACGTCGCTCAGGATAAACCTGACCCTGCGGGTCAGGTCGAGACACCCGGCCGAGCGGAGCCGAGGCAAGGCATCTCGCCTCCGCTCGATAGGGCCCCTCGACTTCGCTCGGGGCGAACGGGGATTCCTGGGTTGCTCGGAACCGCCGAGCGCGGCGGCAGCCTCGCCGACTTCATCTGGTTCCGCACCGGCGGCCCGGCCGAATGGCTGGTCCGGCCCGCCAGCGTGGAGGACCTCGCCGATTTCCTGCGCGCGCTCGATTCCGACGTTCCGGTTCTGCCCGTGGGCGTCGGCTCGAACCTGATCGTCCGCGACGGCGGCGTGCCGGGCGTCGTCGTTCGCCTGCCCAAGGCGATGAGCCATGTCCATATCGAGCCGGGAAACCGGGTCCGCGCCGGGGGCGGGGCGATGGGAATCACCGTCGCCTCCAAGGCGCGCGATGCGCATGTCGCCGGCCTCGAATTCCTGCGCGGCATTCCCGGGACCGCCGGCGGCGCGGTTAGGATGAACGCCGGCGCCTACGGGCACGAGGTCGCCGACATCCTCATCGAGGCGACTTTGGTGCTGCGGAGCGGCGAGATCGTCACCTGGCCGCGCGAGCGGCTCGGCTACACCTACCGGCACAGTGAAGTGCCCGAAGGCGCGGTGGTCGTCGAGGCGCTGTTCGAGGGCGTTCCAGGCGAGCGTGCCGAGATCGGCGCGGAGATGGATCGGATCGCCGCCGAGCGCGAAGCCTCCCAGCCGCTTCGGAGCCGCACCGGCGGCTCGACCTTCAAGAACCCGCCCGCCGCCAAGGCCTGGCAGCTGATCGACCAGGCCGGCTGCAGGGGCTTGCGCATCGGCGACGCGCAAGTATCGGAGAAGCATTGCAATTTCCTCCTCAACCTGGGCGAGGCGAGCGCGGCCGAGATCGAGGCGCTGGGGGAGGAAGTGCGGCGAAGGGTGAAGGCGAATTGCGGGGTGGAGCTGGAGTGGGAAATACAGCGCGTGGGGACAAGCGGGTGAAGCGGCGACCACAAATCCTCCCCGGGACGGGGAGGGGGACCATGCGCAGCATGGTGGAGGGGGCCCCGCGCCTTGCTCCGGGCCCCCTCCACCGCGCCGCTTCGCGTCGCGGTCCCCCTCCCCGTGCCGGGGAGGATCTATGAAGCCCCTCCGTATCGCGGTGCTGATGGGCGGCTGGTCGTCCGAGCGGGAGGTCTCTCTCGTCACCGGCAATGGAGTCGCCGACGCGCTGGAAGGCCGCGGCCACACGGTGACCCGGATCGACATGGGCCGCGACGTCGCCCAGCGGCTCGCCGAGGCCGCGCCGGACGTGGTCTTCAACGCGCTCCACGGCACCCCCGGCGAGGACGGAACGGTCCAGGGGCTGATGGACCTGATGGGCCTCAAATATACCCATAGCGGACTCGAAACCTCGGTCATCGCGATCGACAAGGAGCTGACCAAAATGGTCCTCGTTCCCCACGGCATCCGGATGCCGGAGGGGAAGATCGTCGCCAGCGAAAGCCTCTACGAAGGCGATCCGATGCCCCGGCCTTATGTGCTGAAGCCGGTCAACGAGGGGTCTTCGGTGGGCGTGGCGATCGTCACCGCGGACGGCAATGAAGGCGATCCGATCGGGCGAGACGTCGAAGGGCCGTGGAAGCATTTCGAGCGGCTTCTCGCCGAGCCCTTCATCCGCGGCCGCGAGCTGACCGTCGCCGTGCTCGACGACGAAGCGCTGGCGGTGACGGAATTGTGCCCCAAGTCCGGCTTCTACGATTACGACGCCAAATATACGGACGGGATGACCCAGCATGTCTGCCCGGCGGACATCCCTACCGAAGTGGCCGACGCGGCGATGCGGATGGCGCTCGATTCCCACCGGCATCTCGGCTGCAAGGGCGCCTCGCGCTCCGATTTCCGCTGGGACGACGACATGGGTCTGAGCGGCCTCTATCTGCTCGAGGTCAACACGCAGCCCGGAATGACTCCGCTGAGCCTCGTGCCCGAGCAGGCCAAAGCGCGCGGCATCGACTATGCGACCCTGGTCGAGCGGATCGTGGAGGCGGCGCTGTGACGACCAGGATCGCCCGAGGCGCTCCGGCGCGCGGCCGCCAGAGGCCGCGCAGCGCGCCGCGAAGCGTCGGCACGAGGCGGCCGAAGAAGAAGCCCGGCCTGCTCGAGTCGCTTGGGGTCTCGCCGGGCTGGGCGCGGCGGATCGGCAACATGGTCCTGGCGACGATAACCTGCGTAGTGATCGTCGCCGCGGTGCTCGCCTTCCGCCTGCCGCAGCTTGCCGGCCTCGCGCTCGGCGAGGGCGTCGGAGGCGCCGGCTTCACCCTTCGCCGGGTGGAGATTACCGGCGCGCAGCGAGTCTCGCGGCTCGCCATCTACAACGTCGCCTTCGATCAGGATTCGATGGCCATGCCGCTGGTCGACCTCGGGGCGACTCGCGAGCGGCTGCTTCGCTTCGGGTGGATCCGCGAGGCGCGGGTCTCGCGCCGGTTGCCCGACACGTTGGTGATCGACGTGGTCGAGCGGCAGCCGGTCGCGATCTGGCAGCAGGCCGGGCAACTGACGCTGATCGACGGCGAGGGCGTGGCGCTCGAGCCGGTTCGGGTCGAGGCGATGCCCGATTTGCCGCTGGTGATCGGCCCGGACGCCAACCGCCATATCGCCGGCCTCACCGCCCTGCTCCAGGCCGCCCCTCGCTTGCGCGCGCAGATCGCCGGCGCGACCTGGGTCGGCCAGCGCCGCTGGGACATACACTTCCAGAGCGGCGAATGGCTCGCGCTTCCCGAGGGCGGCGACGAGGCCCGCCGCGCGATCGGGCGTTTCGCCCTGATGGACCAGCAGGATCCGCTGCTCGGCCGCGGCTTCGCCCGGATCGACATGCGCGATCCGCACCGCACCTATGTGCGCATCTCCCGTGAGCCCGGCGCGATCGTGCCGGCCGTCGCACCGCCCGACGCGGGCCAGATTCCGCAAGACCTGGCGAGGACGATTTGATGGGGCGGCGGGCGCCCACCATTCCGATCCGCAATCTCGTGGCCGCGCTCGACGTTGGCTCCTCGAAGGTGTGCGCTCTGATCGCCGAGCCTGGCGAGGACGGCAAATTGCGCATCCTCGGCACCGGCCAGCGCGAGAGCCGCGGAGTCAAGCGCGGCTTCATCGCCGACATGGAGAAGAGCGAGACCGCCATCCGCGAGGCCGTCGAGCAGGCGGAGCGCATCGCCGGCACCAATATCGACCAGGTGTTCGTCGGCTTTTCGGCCGGCGGATTGGTCAGCAACGTCGCCGGAGTCGAGGTGGCGATCGGGGGCAGGCGGATCACCGCCGAGGACGTGGACGCTTTGCTCGGCGCCGGCCAGGATTCGATCGACCCGGACGGCCGCACGGTCCTCCACGCAATCCCCGCTTTCTACACGATCGACGGAGTCGACGGCGTGAAGCAGCCGCGCGGCCTCCATGCGGACAAGATCGCGGTCGACATCCACGTCATCGCCGCCGACCCCTCGCCGGTCAAAAATCTCGATCTGTGCGTCCGATCCGCTCACTTGGGCGTTGAAGCGATCGTCGCCTCGCCGGTCGCGGCTGGGAAGGCCTGTTTGAGTGAGGAGGAGCGCGAGTTGGGTGTTGCGCTTGTCGAGTTGGGCGGAGGAGTGACCAACGTGTCGGTCTTCGCCGGCGGAATGCTGGTGGGCCTGAAGTCGCTGGCGATGGGCGGAGCCGACATCACGGACGACATCGCCGCCGCCTTCGGCACCCGCCGCGCCGAGGCCGAGCGGATCAAATGCTTCTACGGCTCGGCGATGACCTCCCCGCGCGACAATCACGACATGATCGAGCTGGCCCCGATCGCCGGCAGCCAGGAGGGGATCGAGGCCGCGCGCATCACCCGCGCCCAGCTCGTCGCGGTGATCCGCCAGCGGCTCGAGCATCTCACCGCCCAGATCGAGGGCGCGCTCAAGCAACTGGGCTTTTCCGGCCCCTTCGGCCGCCAGGTCGTGCTGACCGGCGGCGGTGCCGAGCTCAAGGGCATCGCGGACTATGCCCAGGGCGTGCTCGGCCGCGCGGTCAGGATCGGCCGGCCGGCCATTCCCGGCCTTCCCGAAGCCCATAGCGGCCCGGCCTTTTCGACGCTCGCGGGCCTCGCCTTGTTCGCGGCGGCGGACGAGAACGACCTCAGGAGCGGCTTCAGCGGCGCCGGAGGCCCTGCGGACAAGGGCGGCGGCGGCTGGATTCAGCGCCTGATTGCGGCATTTCGGACTCAGTATTGATGAAATCTGGGGAAAACCTGAAGTGAGCGTTAACTTTTTACTCGCACGGCAGAATCGCTTCGTGCAAAAGGCCTTAGAGGGAGCGCGCCGTATTGCGCCAGGGCATAGGGGAGACTGCGCATGAGCATCGATTTCATCCGACCCGAGGTGGAGGAGCTGCGTCCCCGGATCAGCGTGATCGGCGTCGGCGGCGCGGGCGGCAACGCCATCGCGAACATGATCCAGTCGGAGGTCCAGGGCGTCGACTTCATCGTCGCCAACACCGACGCCCAGGCGCTCAACCACAGCCTCGCGGACCGCAAGATCCAGCTCGGCCTGAAGATCACCCAAGGTCTCGGCGCGGGCTCTAGGCCCGAGATCGGCAAGGCCGCGGCGGAAGAAGCGATCGACGAGATCGAGGCCGCGCTCGACGGGGCACACATGTGCTTCATCGCCGCCGGCATGGGCGGCGGCACCGGCACCGGCGCCGCGCCGATCATCGCCAAGGCCGCGCGCGACCGCGGCATCCTCACCGTCGGCGTGGTCACCAAGCCGTTCAGCTTCGAAGGCGCGCGCCGCGGCCGCTCGGCCGAGGCCGGAATCGCCGAGCTTCAGCAGCATGTCGACACGTTGATCGTCATTCCCAACCAGAACCTGTTCCGCATCGCCAATCCGAACACGACCTTCAAGGAAGCGTTCATGATGGCTGACGAGGTTCTCCAGCAGGGCGTTCGCGGGATCACCGATCTGATGGTCATGCCCGGCCTCATTAATCTCGATTTCGCCGACGTCCGATCGGTGATGAGCGAGATGGGCAAGGCGATGATGGGCACCGGCGAAGGCTATGGCGACAACCGCGCCATCGAGGCCGCCGAGCAGGCGATCGCCAATCCGCTGCTCGACGGCGTTTCCATGCGCGGCGCCAAGGGCGTGATCATCTCGATCACCGGCGGCGAGGACATGCGCCTGATGGAGGTCGACGAGGCCGCCAATCACATTAAGGAGCTGGTCGATCCCGACGCCAACATCATCTGGGGCTCGGCGTTCAACAACGAGCTCGACGGCAAGATCCGGGTTTCGGTCGTGGCGACCGGAATCGGGGCCGAGGAGATCATGCCGCTGCCTCAGCCGGCCAAGGTCTTCGCCTTCCCGGCGGCGCGCGCCGCCGAGCCGCCGCGCACCGAAGCCGCGCCCGAGCCGGCGATCACGCTCACCCCGCCCGAGACGGCGGCCGACGAAGCCCCGGCGATGGACATGGACGACGAGGAGCCTGCCGCCGCGTCGGCGACTGCGATGGCCGAGGACGAAGACGAGGGCGACGAGCTTCTGCTCGACAGCGTCGACATGACCGCCGACGACGGCGAGCCGGAGAGCGGCCCGGTCGCGATCGAGGACGTCCCGATCGGCAACGGCAACCGTTCCTGGCTGACCCGCGAAGAGGCGCCGGCGGCGCCCCAGGCGCAGCCGATGCGCGAGGGCGGAACCCTGTTCGAGCGGATGTCGAACATCGCCCGCGGCGCGGCCAAGGCCCAGGTCGACGACGAGGCCGGCGAGGAGGGTCCGCGGATGCGCACCGGCACGCGCGACCCGCTCGACATCCCGCGTTTCCTCAACCGGCAGAACAATCAGTAAAATTCCGGCCTTCCCCGCCTTCGCGGGCGGGGAGGGGCGCCTTTCACCCTTCGGCGAAACCGGCTGGCCGCAGGCAGGCCCTCCGGGCGATTGCGTCCGGGGCCGAAGACCTGTTTACAGGTCCGATGACTTTATCGGTGGGGTTTCGCCGCGGCTTGTCGCTCGCGGCGATGGGGATCTTTTTTGCAACCAGCTCCGTTCGCGCCCAGGAAATGGATGCGGGCGATCCACAGCCGCGCGCAAATCTGCCGCCCGGGGCCATCGTCCAGCCGCTCGACAACGGCCCGGGGGCGGAGCTTCGCCGCAACCTCGTCACCCTGGCCAACAATCCGCGCTCGCTCGACGCACTGATCGGCGCCGGCCGCGCCGCCATCGCCATGGGCGATGCTGAGGCTTCCCTCGGCTTTTACGCCCGGGCCGACGAGATCGACCCGTCGAACGGGCGCGTAAAGGCCGGGATGGCTACGGCGCTGGTGCGGATGGAGCGGGCCGACCAGGCGCTGCCCTTGTTCGCCCGGGCGGTCGCGCTCGGCGCGCCGGAAGGCGAGATCGCCGCCGACCGGGGCCTCGCTTACGATCTGTCGGGCGAGCAGCATCGCGCCCAGCAGGATTATGCCCTTGCCTTGCGCCGCGGCGCCGATCCCGAGATCGAGCGCCGCCTCGCGCTTTCGCTGGCGATCAGCGGGCATCGCGATCAGGCGCTTCAGGTTCTCGACGCGCAGCTCCGCCGCCGCGACCGCGCCGGCTGGCGCGCGCAGGCCTTCGTCCTTGCGCTGACCGGGGACGCCCGCGGCGCGGAGGATACGGCCGGGCGGATGCTGGCGAGCGCGAACGCACAGGCGATGATGCCCTTCTTCCAGCGGCTTCACATGCTGACTCCGGCGCAGAAGGCCGCGGCGGTCCATTTCGGCCGCTTTCCGGCAAGCGCGCGATCGATGCAGGTCGCGAGCTATGCGGAGCCGGCCCCTGAGCCGGCCCACGCCCGGCCCCAGCCGGCCGAGCCGCTGGGTCGCCGCGAGCGCCGCCGTCCGCGCACGGAGGATGCGCCGGTCGCGACTCTGATCCGGACCCGGCGGGGCGCCGTCGAGGCTCCGGCGGTCGAGCCGCGCTCCCAGGGGGTTCAGCTAGCCCAGGCCGAGCCGGCCCGCTCCGAGCCGCCACGGCCGGAGCCCCAGTCGCTCCGCTCCGAGCTGCCGCCGGCCGAGCCCGCGGCTGCTTCGCCGCCGCCCTCCGAGCCCGCCGTCCAGCCGGCGGACGTTCCGACGAGTGCCCCGGCCGCGCCGGGATTCAGCTTCTCGGCGCCGGCGGTGGACGTTCCGCCATCGCCGCAGCCTGCCGTTACCCGGCCGACCGATTTCGGCGCGGTCGCCGAGCTCGTTCAGTCGTTGCCGCCCGAGCAAACGACGCCGCGCCCTGCGGCGCGCACTGCACCGCCTTCGCCGCGCGCTGCTCGCGAGACTCGCATCGCCGAGGCGCAGCCTTCCCGCGAGCGCGCCAGGCGCAATGCGCCGCCGCCCAATCCGGCGCGCCACTGGGTGCAGGTGGCCGGCGGCGCCAATCGCTCCTCGATGCCGCGCGAGCTCGCTCGCCTGCGCGAGCAGGCGGGCGCGCTGCTGCGCAGCCGGACCGCCTACACCACCCCGGCGAACGCCACCAACCGGCTGCTGGTCGGGCCGTTCGAAAGCGAGCGCGAGGCGCAGGCTTTCGTCAACCAGCTGAGCCAGCGCGACGTCCGGGCTTTCGCCTGGACAAGCGCCGCGGGCCAGGAGATAGAGCGGCTCCAGACCGCCGAGGCGCCGCGCTCGGCCGGCGCCGGAGCGAGGCCGCGACAGGAGCAGGGACGGACCGCCGCCAATGAGTCTCGCGCCTCTCGCAACCGATCCGAACCTGAGCAGGGGGCGTCTTCACGCACAAGACGATCGCGCTAATCGCGGGCCGCGCGACGCCTTCCAGCGCGACCGCGACCGGATCATCCATTCGATCCCGTTCCGCCGCCTCCGCCACAAGACCCAGGTGTTCGTCTCGCCCGACGCGGACCATTATCGCGTCCGCCTGACCCACAGCCTGGAGGTCGCGCAGATCGCCCGAACGCTGGCGCGCGCGCTCGGCATCAACGAGGATCTGACCGAGGCTCTGGCCCTTGCCCACGACATCGGCCACCCGCCCTTCGGCCATGCCGGCGAGGACGTGCTCAAGGAAGCGATGGCCGAGGCTGGCGGCTTCGACCACAATGCGCACACGATCCGGCTGCTGACCCGCCTGGAGAGCCCCTATCCGCGCTTTTCCGGCCTCAACCTCAGCTGGGAAACCCTGGAGGGGCTGGCCAAGCATAACGGGCCGGTGACGGGAGCGCCCTGGGCGCTGGCCGAGGCCGATTCCGAATGGCCGCTGGAGCTGGAATGCTGGCCCGGCCTCGAGGCGCAGGTCGCCGCCATCGCCGACGACATCGCCTACGACAATCACGACATCGACGACGGGCTGCGCGCGGGACTGTTCACGCTCGAGGAACTGCTCGAGGTTCCGCTGGTGGCGCGGACCTGGGACGCGGTTGTGGCGCGCTATCCCGATATCGAGGAGGCGCGGCTGGTGCCGGAGCTGGTGCGCGAGCTGATCGGCCTGATGGTCGCCGACGTTCTGGCCGAGACTCGGCTGCGCGCCGAAGGGATCGGCTCGGTCGAGGCGGTGCGCGGGGCGGGGCGCTCGCTCGCCGGCTTCTCCGAAGCGCTCGCAGGCGAGGAGCGGGCCCTCAAGCGCTTCCTCTACGCGCGGATGTACGACGCTCCCGAGGTGAAGGCGGTGCGCGCCGAGGCGCAGGCGCTGCTCGCGCGCCTTTTCGGGGCCTATCGCGCAGACCCCGGTCTGCTTCCGCCCGAATGGCGGCCGAAAGGCGATGAGGACCTGCTGCGCGGGATCGGCGATTTCGTCGCGGGGATGACGGATCGTTTCGCGGTGCGCTGCCACGACACCATCTTCGGCGTCGAGCCGGGCAGCGCTCAGCGACGTATCGCGACGATCGTCGGCTAGGGTCCGGACTCAATCGGCCGGGCGGCTTTCATTTGATTTACAGAGTCATCCCGGCGAAAGCCGGGACCCATGAACACGGTCTTCGAGGTGAAGTAAGATCGCCGCCGCCGTCCGCTCGACCACTTTGGTTCATGGGCCCCGGCTTTCGCCGGGGTGACTCCCTTGATTGACAGCGACACCCGACTTCCACTTGAGTCCGGACCCCTGGGCCATCCCCGAGCATAACCTTCAAATCCCCAGCCGCATCGTCTAGAGCCGCGCCTCCCTCGTTTTTGGAAAGTGCCCGTGACGCTCTACGCCCGCTTTGCCGCGCATGTGAACGATGTGCTCGATGTCCTCGAAGCCGACGGCGTTCTGGCGCCGGGGATCGAGCGCGGCTCGGTCGCGGTCGAGCCACCGCGCGACGCCTCGCACGGCGATCTCGCGACCAATGCGGCGATGGTGCTCGCGAAGCGCGCCGGGATGAATCCCCGCGCGCTGGCTGAAGCCATAGCGCCGCGCCTCGCAGATCTGGGCACCGTGGAGAGCGCCGAGGTGGCGGGGCCGGGCTTCATCAACATCCGGTTGGACCGGGTCGTCTGGGAAGAGGAGCTGAGCGCGATCCTCGCCGGCGCCGCGGATTATGGCCGCTCGGCCATGGGCGCGGGACGGACGGTCAACGTCGAATATGTCTCGGCCAATCCGACCGGGCCGATGCACATGGGCCATTGCCGCGGGGCGGTGGTCGGCGACGCGCTGGCCAGCCTGCTCGAATATGCCGGCCACGAGGTGGTGCGCGAATATTACGTCAACGACGCCGGCGCCCAGGTCGACGTCCTCGCCCGCTCCGCGCACCTGCGCTACCTCGAGGCGCTGGGGCGGCAGATCGGCGAGATACCGGAAGGCCTCTACCCCGGCGATTATCTGAAGCCGGTCGGCGAAGCGCTCGCGGCGGAATTCGGCGATACTTATGCCGACGCCCCGGAAAGCCTCTGGCTGGAGACGTTCCGCCGCAAGACGGTTGCGGCGATGCTCGACCTGATCAGGGCCGATCTCGCCACGCTCGGCGTCCATCACGATCTGTTCGCATCGGAATACGAAGTCCAGCAATCGGGAGCCGTCGAGCGCGCTTTCGAACTGCTCGGCGAGAAGGGCTTGGTCTACACCGGCACCCTGCCGCCACCCAAGGGCAAGACCGCCGATGATTGGGAGCCGGTCGAGCTTCTTCTCTTCCGCTCGACACAGTTCGGCGACGACCAGGACCGCCCGATCAGGAAGTCCGACGGCAGCTGGACCTATTTCGCCGCCGACACCGCCTATCACATGCAGAAGCTCGAAAAATCGGACGAGCTGATCAACGTCTGGGGCGCCGATCATACCGGCACGGTGAAGCGGACCCAGGCCGCGGTCGAGGCGCTCGCCGGCCGCCCGGCGCTCGACGTCAAGCTGGTCCAGATGGTCCGGTTGCTGCGCGCCGGAGAGCTGGTCAAGATGTCGAAGCGTTCGGGCAGCTTCGTCACCCTGGCCGAGGTGGTCGAGGAGGTCGGCAGGGACGTCGTCCGCTTCACCATGCTCACGCGCAAGAACGACGCGCAGATGGATTTCGATTTCGCCAAGGTGGTCGAGGCATCGAAGGACAATCCCGTCTTCTACGTCCAATATGCCCATGCCCGGATCTGCTCGCTCCACCGGCGGACCAAGGAGGCGGGCGTCGATCTTCCCGCCGAGGCGGACCTCTCGCTGCTCGACGAGGACGAGCTGGCGCTGGTCAAGCTGGCGTCGCAATTCCCGCGCATCGTCGAGGCGGCCGCCGCGAGCCACGAGCCGCACCGCATCGCCTTCTACCTCGGCGACCTCGCCGCCGCCTTCCACGCCCAGTGGAACAAGGGCAATGACGAGCCCGAAAAGCGTTTCCTGATGGCACAGAATCCCGAATTGACACGCGCGCGGCTGGAATTGGCCGACGCGATCGGGCAAGTATTGCGCAACGGCCTTGGCGTCATGGGAGTGGCGGCAGCCGAGGAGATGCTGTGATGGGCGAGGACGATTCGGACGACGCGCTCCAGGCCGGGGGCGAGGACCGGCTTCCCTGGCTGGAGGCGGTCGAAGAGGAGGACGCCGAGGGGCCTTCGATCGCCAAGCTGGTCGCGGCGATCGTCATCGGCCTCGTCGCCATCGGAGTCATCGTCGGCGGGCTGTTCTGGCTCGGCAATCGCGGTCAGGACGCGACCGGCGAGGTCATCGCCGCGCCGCAAGGCGACTATAAGGTTCGCCCGGCCGATCCCGGGGGCATGAACGTCTCCGGCGAAGGCGACGTCTCCGCCGCCGCCAGCGCCGGCCGGCAGCCGCAGGGCAATCTGAACGTCAACGCCGTGCCCGAAGCGCCGGTGACCGCCGCGCCGCGGCCGGCTACTCCGGCTCCGGCTCCGGCTCCGGCCCCGCCGGTCGCCGCCCCGGCCCCACCGGCGCCTCCGGCGCCTGCGCCCGCGCCGGCTGCCGGCGGAGCAACGATTCAGCTCGGCGCCTTTTCGAGCGGCGCATCGGCGAACGGCGCGTGGACGAGCCTTTCGGGCCGATTCCGCTATCTCGCGCCGCTCAGCCACTCGGTGGCCACCGCCGAGGT
Organism: Alphaproteobacteria bacterium; assembly: GCA_005883305.1. Lineage (NCBI taxonomy): Bacteria > Pseudomonadati > Pseudomonadota > Alphaproteobacteria > Alphaproteobacteria bacterium. The sequence continues at coordinate 269,534 of VBAC01000001.1, forward strand.
GAACGGACGCACCTATTATCGCCTGCGCGCGTCCGGCCCCGGCGCGTCCGACGTCTGCCGTCGCCTCCGGGCGGCGGGCGAGACCTGCGCGATCGTCAACTAGCGGCGAATGCTTCCCGCAATCCTCGGGCTTTCGGGGCCCGTCCTGACGGAGGACGAGCGCGCCTTCTTCGCCGAGACCGGGCCCGCCGGCTTCATCCTGTTCGATCGCAATGTCGCCGACAAGGCACAGCTTCGGGCGCTGACCGATTCGCTTCGCGATCTGACGGGGCGGGGCGATCTGCCGATCCTGATCGACCAGGAAGGGGGCCGGGTCGCGCGGCTGAGGCCGCCGGAATGGCCCGCTTTCCCGGCACCCTGGCGCTTCGCCGAGCTCTACGAGATCGCGCCGATCAGCGCGATCGAAGCGGTCCGGGTCAACGCCGAGGCGCTCGCGGTGATGCTGGCCGAGGTGGGGATCAACGTCGACTGCCTGCCCTTGCTCGATGTCCGCCAGGAGGGGGCGCACGACGTGATCGGCGATCGCGCGCTGGGCGCCGAGCCGATGCGAGTCGCGGCCCTCGGCCGGGCGATCCTGGACGGGCTCCAGACGGGCGGCGTCCTCGGCGTCGTCAAGCACATGCCCGGCCACGGGCGCGCCCGCGCCGACAGCCACAAGGAGCTTCCGGTCGTCGATGCCTCGCGGGAGGAGCTGGCGCTCGACCTGGCTCCGTTCCGCGCCCTCCACGATGCGCCGATGGCGATGACCGCGCACCTGCTCTACCCGGCCTGGGACTCGGATCTGCCGGCCACCATATCGCCGACAATCGTCGACGAAATCGTCCGCGGCACGATCGGCTTCGACGGGCTTCTGATAAGCGACGACCTGGGAATGGACGCTCTGCCGGACGGCCTGGAAGAGCGCGCTTCGGCGGCGATCGCCGCCGGCTGCGACCTCGTCCTGCATTGCTCCGGCGCGATCGGGGAGAGCAGGCAGGTGGCGTCCGGCTTGGGCGAGATGACCGGCGCGGCCCGCGAGCGTCTCGCCCGGGCGATGGCCCGGATAGGCGGCAAGCATTCCGTGCACGAATTCGCCGCGCTCGCCGAAAAGCGCGACTCGCTGCTGGCGATGATTCCGGATGCCGCCGCCTGAACTTTCCGGCGTCTCGGCCTGTTGACAGAGGGAAAACCGCTCCCTAAATGGCGCCCATCCCGTTAACCGGCTGACCCGGCGGCGCACTCGTGCGCCTGTCGGCTTTGTCTGTTTCGCGGGACCCAAGAAGCGCTGAGATAGGCCGCGATGCCAAAGCGGCCTGTGGAGCAGGAGAAACATCGATGGCACGTATCGCGGGCGTCAACATCCCGACCAACAAGAGGGTCGAGATCGCCCTTACCTACATTCACGGCATCGGCCGCACCAAGGCCAGGGAAATCGCCGCCAAGCTCGGGATCCCGAGCGAGCGCCGGGTCCAGGACCTGACCGACCAGGAAGTCCTCCACATCCGCGAGGCGATCGACTCCGACCACCAGGTCGAGGGCGACCTGAGGCGCGAGACGGCGATGAACATCAAGCGTTTGATGGACCTCGCCTGCTATCGCGGGCTTCGTCATCGCAAGGGCCTCCCGGTCCGCGGCCAGCGCACGCACACCAATGCGCGCACCCGCAAGGGCAAGGCCAAGCCGATCGCCGGCAAGAAGAAGTAATTCGTCCGGTCCTTCGAGACGCGGCTTCGACTTCGCTCAGCCGCTCCTCAGGATGAGCGGTTATTCGGAATTTAGGTAGGATAGAAACGATATGGCACGCGAACCTCAGCGCATCAGGCGGCGCGAGCGCAAGAACATCACGGCGGGCGTCGCCCACGTGAATGCGAGCTTCAACAACACGATGATCACCATCACCGACGCCCAGGGCAACGCCATCGCGTGGAGCTCGGCGGGCATGATGGGCTTCAAGGGCAGCCGCAAGAGCACGCCTTATGCGGCCCAGGTCGCGGCGGAGGATGCCGGCAAGAAGGCCGCCGAGCACGGCGTCCGCACGCTCGAGGTCGAGGTCAAGGGCCCGGGCTCGGGCCGCGAGAGCGCTCTTCGCGCCCTCCAGGCGGTCGGCTTCCAGATCACCTCGATCCGCGACGTGACCCCGATCCCGCACAACGGCGTCCGCCCCTCCAAGCGCCGCCGAGTCTGATTTCGTCCGCGGCTCCAGCGCCGTGGCCGGGCAGAAGAAGTAGAAGTTAGAAATAGGGAAGGGACGCCTTCCCCAACGCCAGAGGAACCCCATGGCCGTCAACGCAAAGAACTGGCAGGAAATGAAAAAGCCGAACAGCCTCGAGAAGAAGGCGACCGGGGATGCCCGCCGCAAGGCGACCTTCGTCGCCGAGCCGCTCGAGCGCGGCTTCGGCCTGACGCTCGGCAACAGCTTGCGCCGGGTGCTGCTGAGCTCGCTCCAGGGCGCGGCGGTGACCTCGATCAAGATCGAGGGCGTGCTTCACGAATTCTCTTCGCTGGCCGGCGTGCGCGAGGACGTCACCGACATGGTGCTCAACGTCAAGCAGGTCGCGCTCAGGATGGAAGGCGAGGGGCCCAAGCGCCTCCAGCTCTCCGCCACCGGCCCGGCCGAGGTGACGGCGGGCCAGATCGCGGTGACCGGCGACATCGAGGTGATGAACCCCGATCTCGTCATCTGCCATTTGGACGAGGGCGCGACGCTCAACATCGAGCTGACCGCCGAGACCGGCAAGGGCTACGTCCCCGCCGCCTCGAACCGCCCGGTCGACGCGCCGATCGGCCTCATCCCGGTCGACGCGCTCTACAGCCCGGTGCGTCAGGTCAGCTACAAGGTCGAGAACACCCGCGTTGGGCAGGAGCTCGACTATGACAAGCTGACCCTGACGGTCGAGACCGACGGCACGATCTCGCCCGACGACGCCATCGCCTATGCGGCCCGCATCCTGCAGGACCAGCTCCAGCTGTTCGTCCACTTCGACGAGGGCATGGCGCAGGTCCCGACCATGGCCGGAGTCGCCGTGCCGAGCGCCGAGCAAAGCGAAGCCGACGCCAACCAGCTCAACCGCTACCTGCTCAAGAAGGTGGACGAGCTGGAGCTCAGCGTGCGCAGCGCCAACTGCCTCAAGAACGACAACATCATCTATATCGGCGATCTGGTGCAGAAGACCGAGGCCGAGATGCTGCGGACGCCGAACTTCGGCCGCAAGTCGCTCAATGAGATCAAGGAAGTTCTCGCTTCGATGGGGCTTCGGCTCGGGATGGATATCCCGGGCTGGCCGCCGGAAAACATCGAGGAGATGGCGAAGAAGCTCGAGCAGGAATTGCTCGGCTAACCGCTTCGTCCTTATCGAATCCATCAGGGGCCGCCCGCGGGCGGCCCCTGCTGCAACATGAAACCCGCCGTTCGATTCGAACCGGCGGGGAGCCTTTATATATGAAGAAAATCATGCTCGCGCTGGCTTCGGCCGCCGTGACGGCGACGGCCATCGCTTCGGAGACGATCAGCTACAGCTATGATTCGCGCGGGCGGCTGGTGAAGGTCGTTCGGAGCGGAACGGTCAACAACAACGTCTCGGCCGAATATAAATACGACAAGGCCGACAACCGGACCAACGTCAACGTCGTCTCGCCGAACGCGCCGCCCCAATGAGCTCCCTTCTTGTGCGGCGTCTGGCCGCCGGTTTCACCGCGCTGCTCGCGCTTGGCTCGGCCGTCGCGGCCCGAGCCCAGAACGCGCCAGCGGAGATTGCGCCTCTCCAGCTCGCGACCGACCAGAACAACGTCAATGTCCTCGACGGCAGGACGACGATCGAGCCGCCGGCGCTGTCGGTTCCGGGCGCGCCGAACCTGCGCTTCGACCGGCTCCAGAACGCCGCCCCTTTCCTCAACGGAAAGAGACTGACCGCGAGCGGCGCGGAGCAGGTTCAGAGAACTTATGCGATCCATATCGGGTCGGCGACGTCGGACGCGTTCGACTGCGTCGAATCCGATTGCCTGAGCGTGACCGGAACCGGCTCGACCTTCAACCCGAACATTCGAGTCTACACCGAGCGGGGTTCGGCCACGGTCTGGACGTTCGCCCAGCCGGCGCTCAACGACACGTCGCCGACCCCGTCCTACAATTATTACGCCACAACGGCGGCCTATGCGAACGGCGAGGTGATCGCCTATCATTACAACGCGGTGCCGAATGGGGCCCCCTTCGGGCGAATGTCCGTTCGTCCCTACCGGATCACCAGTAGCCTCGGCTACCTGATCAAGCTCACCTACGCGGACGACAGCGACCCGAACTCCAACGACTGGCAACGCGTCACCGAGGCCGCGATATACGCGGCCGCCGACGAGAGCACGGCGCTGCGCCGGTTCGCCTATGGCGGCGCGACGATCACCGAATATGGCGCAGGCGATTCCGCCGGCCGCACCTATACGTGCCAGGGCTGCGTCAGCGCGATGGGCGCCAGCCCCGAGGTCGGGTCGGGATCGATGCAATTGCCGGGCGAGCTTTCGCCCTCGCTACAGGTCAGCGCGGCGACCAGCGGCCTTTCTCCGGTGGCAACGGTCGATCGCGACGGCGTGGGCTGGACCTACAGCTACGTCAATCTCCACACGCAGCCGGGCACCCTGCACTACATATTCGACAGGATGACGGCGACCGCGCCCGACGGATCGAGCCAAGTCTACAACGTCGCGAACTCCTACCACAGCGTCTACGATCTGGCGACCAACCGCATCCATACGACGCTCACCAGCGCCCGCGACGGGCTCGGGCGGACCACCTCTTATTTTTACGACGGACAAGATCGGCCCTACCGGATCATTTATCCCGAGCTGAACGAGGTCGGCGTCGTCTACGACGAATATCGGAACATCATCTCGCGAACGGCCACCCCGAAGCCCGGCTCGGGCCTCTCGCCGATCACCGAGACGGCCCATTACGACGTATCGACCTGCCCTGCCGTGCCGCGGACCACGCCGCTATGCTGGCGGCCGAGCTGGACCCGCGACGGATTTCAAAATCCCAATCGCCAGACGGACTACGCCTATAATACGCTCGGCCAGCTGACCGAGCAGGTCGATCCCGCCGACGCGAACGGCGTTCGACGCCGGACCTCGATCGTCTACACCGTTTCGACCGGAGGACTCAGCCGACGCTCCGCCGTGCGCATCTGCAACGATGCCGGCCCTGGCACGACTTGCGGCACGAACGCGCCGATCCAGACCGAATATGATTATTGGCAGAACACCCTGCTGCCCAGCGCCGAGCGTCGGATCGATGTTACGCAGGGGCAGACGGCGACCCTGACCACAAGCTTCACCTACGACGCCGCCGGCCGCCTGATCGCCACGGACGGCCCGATGCAGGGCACTGCCGACACCTCCTACAATCGCTATGACGCGTACGGGCGGCTGGCCGGCACGATCAGCCCCGATCCGGACGGGACCGAAGCGCTGCCGAGGCTCGCGGTCAGGAACAGCTACGATTCCGCCGACCGGCTGATCAGGGTCGAAACCGGCACCCTCGCGTCGCTTCAGAGCGAAAGCGTTCGGCCGGCCGACTGGACCGGCTTCACGCCCAATCGGACCGCCGAGACGGTCTACGACGGCAATGGCCGCAAGATCATGGAGCGGGTTCGCGCCGATGGCGCCGCCGGCGCGATCGTGACGCGCGCCGAATATAGCTACGACGCGCTCGGCCGGCTCGAATGCACCGCGGTGCGAATGAATCCTGCTTCATTCGGAGCGCCGCCTGCCCCGGCCTGCCATCAGACGACACCAGCGGGAAGCGATCCCGACCGGATCACCAGGAACGTTTACGACGCCGCCGGCCAGATCACCGAGGTACACCAGGGGGTGGAAACCGGCGATGCCGCCATCGAGGTACAATATGGCTATACCGCGAACGGCAACCTCCTGAATGTCATCGACGGCAACGGCAACACCTCTCGCTACGACTATGACGGCCTCGGCCGCCGCTCGCACCTCTGGTTCCCGTCGCCGACCACGCCCACCCAGGTGAGCACTGCCGACCACGAGCAATATTGGTACGACGCCGCCGGCAACCGCACGTCCTTGCGCAAGCGCGACGGATCGACGCTCACCTACAATTACGACAATCTCAACCGGGTGATTTCAAAGATCGTGCCCGAGCGCCCGTCGGGCCCGCAGGCGCTGAGCGGGGGCCAGACCCGCGACGTCCATTACGGCTACGATCTCGGCGATCGGCAGCTCTTCGCCCGGTTCGATTCGCCGACCGGCGAGGGCGTGACCAACAGCTATGACGGGTTCGGCCGGCTTCTCTCGAGCAGCATCAACCTGGGCGGCGTCACCCGCACGCTCAATCACGACTACGATGCGAACGGCGGCCGCGCCCGGATCACCCATCCGGACGGCAATTGGTTCTCCTATGAACGGGACGGCCTCGGACGGCCCTTCTACCTCGCCTCGGCCGATAATTCGGCGCGCTACTATAGCTCCTACCGGCCCGACGGCCTCCCCGCCGGGCAGAGCCGCGGCAACGGCGCCTCGACCTGGACCTCGCGCGACGGCGTCGGCCGGCTGAACGGGCTCGGCCATTATTACATCTATGGCGGCAGCGGCCCCAACGACGTGCTCTGGCTCTACGGCCACAATCCGGCCGGCCAGATCGCCTCGATCGCGCGCGACAACGATCTCTACGCCTGGACCGGCCATTATGGGGTGAACCGGACCTACACCACCAACGGGCTCAACCAGTACATCGCCGCGACGGGCGGCCCGAGCTTCGCCTACGACCTCAACGGCAACCTCACCGGCGACGGCGTCCACGCCTACACCTACGACATCGAGAACCGCCTCGTCATGGCGACCGGCGGCGGCGCAGGGGCGGTGCTCGACTACGACCCGCTCGGCCGGCTGTGGCGGGTGACCTCGGGGAGCAACGCCACCACCTTCGTCTACGACGGCGACGCGCTCGTCGTGGAATATAACGCCGCGGGGACGATGACCCGCCGCTACGTCCACTGGGACGGCGCCGACGTTCCGGTGATCGCCTATAACGATCAGACTCTCGCCGCGCCGGTCTATCTCCACCCCGACCACCAGGGATCGATCGTCGCCTTGTCCGGCGCGATGGGCGCGCTCAGCGCGATCAACCGCTACGACGAATACGGCATCCCCGCCATAAATCCGCAGGGCGTCAATCTCAACTCGGGCCGATTCCAGTATACCGGCCAGGCGTGGCTCGCCGAGATCGGCATGTATTACTACAAGGCGCGGGTCTACTCGCCCTATCTTGGTCGGTTCCTGCAGGCCGATCCGATCGGGTATGACGACCAGTTCAATCTCTATGCTTACGTGGGGAATGATCCGGTCAATGCGGCCGATCCAAGCGGAGAGGCATGCCTATCTTTTACTAGCAATGTATTGGGTGAATACTGCACCAGAGCAAGGGCGTACGCCGCCATGGATCAAGGGCTAAATGGGAAGACCCGCTTTTTCGCTGCGGCGGCCGCAACAATGACCATGTTCGGTAGCTTACAATTGCCGTATCCTGGCCCGCAGCTGGCAACCAGCAGAGAGTATCGGGGGCACATGTCGGCTATAAGCGGACAGCTTCAACAGAGAAACATACGCATGTTTCAAGAGGCCGCCGGAAGTCGCCTCAGCGGCGGCCGCTTGGACCGGGCGCTGGTGCACGCCGAACAGTCCCACGTTCAAGGTTACCTCAACGGTCTTCGGCGGAGCGACTCCGCAGCCTATGATCGACTAGTGACCGAAGCTAACGGTCTTCTAAACTCTGGGACAGGTGTCCCACTAACCACCGACGCGGCGTATAATCGCGTCCTGGGCCAGGTGCGCGAGCAGGTTGGCGGTAGCTTAGACTTCGGCAACCAGGATCATCGCGAGGCCATTGGCATGGGCCTGATTCGGGAGATTCGGCAAAGCGGCGGATGCAATCTTACAGGTACTCGAATTCGAGGATGTTGATGAAACGTTGGAAAGTTACTTGGCTAACCGGCCGCCTCGTTGAAGTTGTCCTGGTAACAGCTGCACTTTTCGCATGGGGCGTTGTCGTCGAACGCCCGGAAGTGCTTGGATATGTGAAATCTATATCCTTGGCACTCTTTAGCACATTGTTCTTCGGAACTGTTAGCGGATATTTTATAATAACGGCAATTTACATGAAGGAATCCAGGGCGACGCCTTGGCGTATAATAACGGTAATGGCATCACTGTTCTGCGTAACATTTACTATATTTTCTATTTTTATAGACTTCAATTTGACTGGAGCGATAAAGATGGGTCTACTTGGATTGGCCGTCTCGATCTTCGCCAATTCCGTGGCGATGGTGCTTTTTCGCAACAGGGATTAAGAATTCCGGGGACACAATACCTAATTGCCCCCCCCTGCCTCGCTCGCTCTCTCGGGAGCTGCGTAGGCGCTGCGGTTTTGAGCCCTTTCTCCGCGACAATGATGCGTTCGCGTGGGGCTCGCATTACGCCGTCGCTCGCCCCTACACCACCAACGGGCTCAACCAGTACATCGCCGCGACGGGCGGCCCGAGCTTCGCCTACGACCTCAACGGCAACCTCACCGGCGACGGCGTCCACGCCTACACCTACGACATCGAGAACCGCCTCGTCATGGCGACCGGCGGCGGCGCAGGGGCGGTGCTCGACTACGACCCGCTCGGCCGGCTGTGGGCGCGAGGGGACAGTTACTGCGGCGGCCCCGAAACATGCGGTGACAGGACACTGAATTCCGAATGAGACGATCGGGCCGGAAATGCCGGGCTGACGCCTTCGCCCCGAAATGCTAGACCGCGCCGGGAAACTAAGGAGGGCCGCCGGCTCGGCGGTCCCTTTTCGTTTTCGGGGGAGTGGGGCGATGGGGGAGCGTTTCGAGCGGCACAAGCAGGCCTGGACCAGCGACGAGATCCAGAAGCTGCACGCGCTCGCCAGGAAGGGCATGGCGCTGAAGGCGCTGTCGCGCGCCCTCACCCGAAGCGAGGAATCGATCAAGAATCGTGCGGCGGCGGACGGGCTGAAGATCGCCAAGCTGAGGTGAGGGCCTGGTCTCGAAGCGATGCCAGCGGATTCACTGCAACGTCCGGGTAACGTTGCGCCACTGCCATTTCGAGCCGGTGCTGAAACAGGAATGGAGGCCGTTGCCAAGCGGCCCTATTTTTTATGCCCGGATTTCGAAGTCTGGTCCCTTAGACGGGAAGTCACCGCGTCAGCGCAGCGGCGGTGATGCAACCGGCTTGGGCCCGAAACCCTCTCGTAGCTCATCTTCCGTTTCATCTCGAAACCATGGCCGAGCGGTTGCCTCCGGCGCGCAAAGCGCCCATAGGCGCTCTCGCTGACGTCGCTCAGGACGGAACCGATTGGCCGCGGCCATTCCTTTCTTTCAAGGCCGCCCGGCCCCGCGCCGAAACCGGTGCGTGGACTGATTTTCCGCCGATGGAGCGCGCATGAAAGAGGAATTGCTGGTGATGGAGGGGCGGATCGACGAGATATTGCCCGATGGCCGCTTCGGGGTCGTTCTCGACAACGAGCACCGGATCATCGCCTACACCGCCGGCAAGATGCGCCGCTTCCGGATCCGCTCGATCGTCGGCGATCGGGTGCATGTCGAAATGACGCCTTACGATCTCAGCAAGGGCCGGATCATCTATCGCGAGAAGATCGCGGGTTCCGGAGGGGGTGGGCCACGCCGAGGCAACTTCCGAAGGAGATGAGCCGATGAGAATCCCCGATCACGATCGCTCGAAGGCCCAGCCCTATCTGCTCGAGAAGGTCGACGATGGCGCCTGGCGGCTGACCCTGCGCGAGACCCGCTTCAACAGCCAGAACTACCCGATCGTCAGCGATTCGCCGGTCGATCAGTCCTTCCCCACCGCCGCCGCCGCCCGCGCCTACGCCAAGGAGAATTTCGGCGCCAAGGCCGGGGAATTCGCGACGAAATAAGCGAGAGCGACGAGGGGATAGTCCGCCCCTTCAGAGTCATCTCGGCGAAGGCCGGGACCCATGAACACGGTCTTTGCGAGAGAGGCGAAGACCTTGTTACCTCTCTTCCCAGCACTTCGGTTCATAGGCCCCGGCTTTCGCCGGGGTGACTCCCGGGGCCCTCAGGGCTTCCCATCGCGGCCGCCCCATGTCACGCAATGGCCCTCCGCAGGGGAGGGGCCGTTCTTGCAGATTCCAACGAATCCCGCCCTCCACATCCTGTTCGATCTCCTCGCCTGGGGATCGGCGGGGCTGCTCGCGCACCTCCTCTATCGCTGGCGGCTGCGCCCGGTCGCGGCGCGGTTCGTCGGAGTCACCGGCCCGGCCTATGTCGCCGCGCTCGCGCTCGGAGCGATCGGAGGAGCCTGGGCGTTCGGGTCGTGGAACACGGCGCTGATGGCCGTCCCGCATCCCTCGCACAGCATCGCCGGCGCCCTGGCCGGCGGGATCGTCGGAGTCGAGCTCTACAAGCTGGCGCGGGGCATCCGCGCCTCGACGGGGCTGATCTGGGTGGGGCCGCTGGCGCTCGGAATCGCGGTCGGCCGGATCGGCTGCCTGCTCGCCGGCCTTCCCGACGAGACCTATGGCGTCCCGACCAGCCTGCCCTGGGGAGTCGACCTCGGTGACGGCGTCGCCCGCCACCCGGTCCAGGTCTACGAAAGCCTGGCGATGCTCGCCTTCCTCGCCGTCTACCTCGCCGCGCTCGCCCGCCGCGCCGCCTGGACCCAGACCCGAGCCTTCTACCTGTTCGTGCTCTGCTACGCGGTGCAGCGCTTCGTCTGGGAGTTCCTCAAGCCCTATCCGCGGGTGATCGGCCCGTTCGACCTGTTCCATCTTCTCGCGGCCGGAATGATCGCTTATGCCCTGATCTTCGATGCACGCGCTCGCCACCAACGCTGACCTCACACGCAAGAGCGTGCCGTGGATCTTCTACGGCCAGACGACGAGCCTGTGCGAGACCTGCTGGGAGCTCGTTCCGGCCAAGATCATCGGTCAGGAGGGCAAGGTCTTCCTTCAGAAGCGCTGCCTCGATCATGGCGTCACCAAGACGCTGATCGAGGAGGACGCGGATTACTGGCTCGACATCCGCCGCTGGCTGAAGCCCGGCGACCGGCCGCTGCACAATGCGACGAAGACCGAGCGCGGCTGCCCGTGGGATTGCGGCCTCTGTCCCGACCACGAGCAGCATAGCTGCCTGTGCATCGTCGAGATCAACGATGCCTGCAACCTCACCTGCCCGGTCTGCTTCGCCGACAGCGCGGTGGGAAAGGGCGGGCACAAGAGCCTGGCCAAGGTCGAGGCGATGCTCGACGCGGTGGTCGCGGCCGAGGGCGAGCCGGACCTGATCCAGCTCTCCGGCGGCGAGCCGACCATCCATCCTCAATTCTGGGAGATCGTCGCCGCGGCGCGGTCGCGTCCGATCCGCCACATCATGGTCAACACCAACGGCGTTCGGATCGCCCAGGAAGAGGGCTTCGCCGAGAAGCTGAAAGAGGTCGGGATCGGTTTCGAGGTCTATCTCCAGTTCGATAGCCTCAGCGACGACGCGCTGATGGAGCTTCGCGGCGCGCGGCTCGGGCGGATCCGCCGCCGGGCGCTCGAGCGGCTCGAGGCGGCGGGCGTCTCGACCACCCTGGTCTGCGCGGTGCGCCAAGGCGTCAACGATCACGAATGCGCGGCGATCGTCGACTACGCGCTGCAGTGGAAATGCGTGCGCGGCGTGGTTTTCCAGCCGGTTCAGGACGCGGGGCGCAACGAGGGCTTCGATCCCGCGCTGCACCGCGCGACCCTCTCGGGCCTCAGGCGGCAGATCGCGTCGGGCGGCGTGTTCGAGGCGTCGGATCTCGTGCCGCTGCCGTGCAATCCGGACCAGATCTGCATCGGCTACGGCATCCGCGCCGGCGCGAGCGTCGTTCCGGTGACCCGGATGATGAAGCGCGAGGACATCGTCTCGGTCGCTCCCAACACGATCAGCTTCGAGCGCGATCCGGCGCTCAAGGCGCGGATCTTCGATCTGCTCTCGCTGTCCACCGTAGAGGACAATGGCGAGAGCCGCCTCGCCAGCCTGTTCTGCTGCCTGCCGGAGATCGAGACTCCGACGAGCCTCGCCTATCAGGACACGTTCAAGGTCGTCATCATCCAGTTCCTCGACCGCTTCAATTTCGACATCGGAACGGTCAAAAGGTCGTGCATTCATTTCGCGACGAGCGACGGGCGGATCATTCCGTTCGACACCTACAACAGCTTCTACCGCCCGGGCGCTCCCGGCGCGGCCAAGCTGGCGGAGAAGGGGGGAGTAGGAGCATGAGCGAGGGCGAGGGACCGTCGGCCGGTGCGATACTGCTCGGCATCTTCATGCTGTTGGCGGGGCTGTGCATCACGCTTCTCGGCGGCGGCTGCACCCTGCTGTGGCTCAGCCAGTTCAATTCGCCCTACGACGGGGGAATGTCCAATCTGGTCAATCCGCTCTTCATCCTGTCGCTCGTCACCCTCGCCGGCGGGCTCGGCATGCTGTGGTTCGGCTTCAGGCTGCTGACGGGCAAGTATCGCAGATAGGCCCACCTTCCAGGATTGGATCTGGGCACTACGCGTGTGATCGGGAGCTTTCGCGGTGCAGGTATCCTCTCCTGCCGAGCACGTCCTGCGACATGGAAAGCCTCGCGCCCCTTGGTAAATCGCGGTATACGATTGGCATGACGAAGAGCAGAAGAGCGATTTTATTGTAATTGCCGTTGTGCGGCAGGTCCAGAATTACATCGACTCGGATGGAATTATTGAAATCCGAGCGGAAACGGAGACCGTTTCGATGGGCATTGTCAAGAATCGGCTGATCGAATGCGCGGAGCGGGAATGGCGATATTTTGGTGGGTCGACGCGAAACATCGAGAACCAGTGGAACATCGTGGGCGATGAGGCGGACGAACCCTTTCGATCGCACATAAGTCACTATTGGGCCTCCGTGGGCAAGCCCGATTGGAACGGCGGCACGGACGAGCCTTGGTCCGCGGCATTCATCAGCTGGTGTTTCAAGATTGCCGGAGCTGGAAGCGGATTCAGCGGAGACGCGACCCATTCCGTCTATATAAACCGGATAAGGCTGGGCGACGGCATGGATCCGCGCCTGACGCTCCGATCGCCGCCCAACACCCCCTTGCGAGTGGGCGACCTAATCTGGAACTCGCGTAGTGACGGCCAGGACGAGAATATTCCACGCAGCCTGGCCGAAGCGACCGCGCGCCTAGCGGCCGGCGACTTCTTTATTTCTCATGTCGATATCGTAGTTGCGGTTGGTCAGGGGCGGTGCGACAGCATAGGAGGGAATGTCTCCAACCTCGACGTTGGCGGATCGGTCACCAAGTCGACGTGGCGCCTTGATGATCAAGGTTGTTTGAGCGATCCGCGCAAGCCCTGGATCGGCGTCGTTCGCAACGACCTCTGAGGCTTGGAAGAGCGGGGCCGCTTTCTCGCTTCGCGTTGACGCACGGGGGGCGAGAGAGGAAAAGGCGGCATGACCTCCCGCCAAGCCGATTACTCGATCCATCCGTTGTTCCTGGAGCGCTGGTCACCGCGGGCATTCGACGGGGCGGAGTTATCCGACGCCAACCTGTTCTCGATGTTCGAGGCGGCGCGCTGGGCGCCGTCGGCGTTCAACTCGCAGCCCTGGCATTTCGTCTACGCCAAGCGCGGCGATGACGATTGGGAGCGGTTCCTCTCGCTGCTGATCCCGTTCAACAAGGGCTGGGCGCACACCGCCTCGGCGCTGGTCTACATTGTCTCCGACACTTTGCCCTTCACCGACAGGAAGACGGGGGAGCCGGCGCCGTCGACCACGCACAGCTTCGATGCGGGCGCGGCCTGGGCCTGCCTCGCCCTGCAGGCGACGAGGATGGGCTATCATGCGCACGGCATGTCCGGCATCCAGTACGAGCTGGCCCGCGCGGAGCTCGGCCTGCCGAAACGCTACCAGCTCGACGCCGCCTGCGTCATCGGCCGGATCGGCGATCCGGCCCAGCTCGACGAGAAGCAGCGCGCGCGGGAGTTTCCGAGCGGGCGGAAGGCGCAGGAGGAGTTTGTGCATCGGGGCGGCTGGTCCAGCTAGTTCCCCGGCGGAGGCCGGGGCCCAGGCCCTGGTTCGGCTTCGCCCCTGGACCCCGGCCTTCGCCGGGGAACAGCACTTGCGCGGAGTCCGCAAAGCGTGAACATTCGAGCGTAAGAGGAGGAATGCATGACGGTTGATGCCGGGATTGCGAAGGGTCGCGTCGTAACCCTGCCCGCGCGCCCCGAGCCCATCCGCGTTTCGGCCGACGAGACCGCGGTGATCGTCATCGACATGCAGAATGCCTATGCCTCCCCTGGGGGCTATCTCGATCTCGCCGGCTTCGACATTTCGGGCGCGGAGGGCGTGATCGCCCAATCGGCCAAGGTACTGGAGACTGCCCGGGCGGCCGGAATGACGATCGTCTATTTCCAGAACGGCTGGGATGAGGATTATGTCGAGGCGGGCGGGCCGGGCTCGCCCAACTGGCACAAGTCCAACGCTCTGAAGACGATGCGCGCGCGGCCCGAGCTCCACGGCAAGCTGCTTGCGCGCGGCGGCTGGGATTACGCGCTGGTCGAGGCGCTGGCGCCCAAATCCGGCGACATCGTCCTTCCAAAGCCGCGCTACTCCGGCTTCTTCAACTCGCAGCTCGACAGCGTCCTTCGCTCGCGCGGAATCCGCAACATCGTCTTCGTCGGCATAGCCACCAATGTCTGCGTCGAGAGCACGCTTCGGGACGGCTTCTTCCTCGAATATTTCGGGATCATGCTGGAGGACGCGACCCACCAGGCAGGCCCCGAATTCGTCCAAAAGGCGACGGTCTACAATGTCGAGACCTTCTTTGGCTGGGTTTCGACCGTGGCGGACTTTTGCGGCGCCTTCGGCCAGATCGCGGAGGACCGGGAATGACAGAACACTGTCATTGCGAGGAGCGTAGCGACGCGGCAATCCAGCTCTGCATATCGGCCGAACTGGATTGCTTCGCTGCGCTCGCAATGACGAGGCAGGAGAGAAGCTGATGCCCTTCGAATCGATCAACCCGCCCCAATTCCCCGTTCCGATCGCGCCTTACTCGGCGGGGACCAGGGCCGGGAACACGATCTACGTTTCAGGCACCTTGGCGCTCGGCGAAGCGGGCACGGTGCTGTTCCCCGGCAATTGCGAGGCGCAGACCCGCCATGTGCTTGAGACGATCAAGGCCGTGCTGGAAGCGGCTGGCGCGAGCCTCGCCGACGTCGCCTTCAACCATATCTTCCTCACCGACTGGGCCGATTACAAGGCGATGAACGCGGTTTACGCGGACTATTTTCCGGGCGCGAAGCCCGCGCGCTACTGCATCCAGTGCGGCCTGGTGAAGCCCGGCCTGCTGGTCGAGATCGCCAGCGTGGCGCATATCGGCGGGTGATCGAGGGACTGTATTTCGAGGAGCATGGGCCGGCCAACGGGCCGCCGCTGATCCTGTCGGCGGGCCTCGGCGGCGCCGGGGCCTATTGGCGGCCGAACCTGGAGGCGCTCGCCAGGGAGCATCGGGTCATTGTCTACGACCAGCGCGGCACCGGCCGCAGCGACCCTGTGCTGCCCGTGGATCACACTGTCGGTCAGATGGCCGATGACGTCCTCAAACTCATGGCGGGGCTCGGCATCGAACGTGTCGATTTCGTCGGCCACGCACTGGGCGGCGCCATCGGGCTGACCCTTGCCGCCGAAGCCCCGGAACGGCTGGCGAAGCTGGTGGTGGTCAACGGCTGGACCCGGCTTGATCCCCATATCGCGCGCTGCTTCTCGGTGCGCATAGAGTTGCTGCGCCGATCCGGCCCCGAGGCCTATGTGCGGGCCCAGCCGATCTTTCTTTATCCGGCGGCCTGGTGCTCTGCGCACGCGCGCGAGCTGGACTTGGAATTCCAACACCAGCTGGCCCATTTCCAGGGCCAGGAGAATCTGGAGAGCCGGATCGCGGCGCTCCAGGCTTTCTACCTCGACGACCGGCTGGACGAGATCGGCACGCCGCTGCTGGCGATTGCCGCAAAGGACGATATGCTCGTGCCCTGGACGTGCAGCCAGGCTTATGCCGGGCGCATCGCCAGCGCCTCCCTCCGGCTGATGGATTGGGGCGGCCACGCCTGCAACGTCACCGATCCGGACAGTTTCAACCGCCCGGTCCTCGAATTCCTAAGGAGCTGAGCCATGGAAGTCGGCATCTTCACCCCGATCGGCAACAACGGCTGGCTGATCTCGGAAAACAGCCCCCAATACATGCCGAGCTTCGATCTCAACAAGGAGATCGCCCAGAAGGCCGAGAGCTATGGAGTCGATTTCCTGCTCTCTATGATCAAGCTGCGCGGCTTCGGCGGGAAGACCGAATTCTGGGAATATAATCTGGAAAGCTTCACCCTGATGGCCGGGCTCGCCGCCGTCACCGAGAAGATCAAGATTTATGCGACCTGCCCGACTTTGGTCATCCCGCCCGCCTTCTGCGCGCGCATGTGCAACACGATCGATTCGATCAGCCACGGCCGCTTCGGGCTCAATCTGATCACCGGGTGGCAGCGGCCCGAATACAGCCAGATGGGGCTGTGGCCCGGCGACGAGCATTTCCGCAACCGCTACCAGATGCTCGGCGAATACGCCCACATATTGCGCGAGCTGTGGGAGACCGGAGTCTCCGACTTCAAGGGGGACTATTACCAGATGGACGATTGCCGGGTGAAGCCGCTCCCGACCGGCGACATGAAGATCATCTGCGCCGGATCGTCGGACGAGGGCCTCGCCTTCTCGGCGCAATATGCGGATTACGCCTTCTGCCTCGGCAAGGGCGTGAACACGCCCAAGGCCTTTGCCTCGAACAACGAGCGGCTGATGGCGGCGACGGCCAAGACGGGCCGCGACGTGCGCATCTACGCCTTGTTCATGGTCATCGCCGCCGAGACCGACGAGGAGGCCATGGAGAAGTGGATCTGGTACCGCGAGGGCACGGATCAGGATGCCGTCGCCTGGCTCGGCGCTCAGGGCGCGGCGGACAAGACCTCGACCACCACCAACGTCCGCCAGCTCGCCGACAAGGAAAGCGCGGTCAACCTCAACATGGGCACTTTGGTCGGCTCCTATGAAAGCATCGCCCGGATGCTCGACGAGGTGTCGACCGTGCCGAATACGGGCGGCGTTCTGCTGACCTTCGACGATTTCATCGAAGGCACCGAGAAGTTCGGCACCCGCATCCAGCCTTTGATGCAGTGCCGGGCGGGCGTTCAATAGGGGGTGCATCGCGCGCGGCGCGTTGATAACCAAGCGCGCCATGTCGATGAAAATACCCGCTCTTGCCCTGATCTCGGCCGCCCTGCTCGCGGGCTGCGCGGGGCAGGTGCGCGATTATGTCGGGCCTCGCGCGGGGATCGTCGCGCCCCAGCTGCTGCGCTTCGAGGTCAACCCGATGCAGGCGACCTGCATCGGCGAGCGGCTCGAGCGGCAGCTGACTCCGCGCCAGATGCGCATGTTCGCCCGGGCGCTGGGGGCGGTGCGGCAAGGCTATACCAATCCGGCCCGATTCACCTTTCCCGACGTGATGTGGGTGGCGAACGCGATGGGCGACGCCGCGGTGCCCCGCGCGCTCTCCCAGGCCGACGCGGCCTGCGGCGTCACTCAGGCGCTGAACTATGCGCGCGAGACGTCCGAGGAAGCGGTGGCGCTTCGGCGCCGGTCCGAGCAGGCGAGCGCGCCGCGGCCGGCGACCTGGCTCAACCTCGGTGCCGCGCCGTCGGGCCAGGCCATCGCCATCGACGCCTCGACATTGGTCCGCGAAGGCGACGTTCGCACCGCCTGGTTCCGGCTCTCCGATCCCGGAACTCCCGGCCCCAGCGACAACGCCTATCTGCTCCGGGTGGATTGCGCCGCGCGAACGATCGACGCCAGGGCGCGCGAGCGGCGAAGCGCCGCCGGCGCGGTTTCCGAGCATGTCGACTATCCGAACAATCCGCTTCCGGTGGAAGGCGGCACGGTGATGGAGATCGCCTTCCTCTCGCTCTGCACCGAGGGCGGCGCCCGCCCCAATCCCGGATAGGGACGCCTCGAAGCGATTCCGGATTGGAGGGGCGTTTGGCAGGCGGCATAATGCGCGGATGACGCTTCTCGGCCCCCTCGCGATCGCTGCCGCAGCGCAGAGCGCAGGCGCGACGCTCAGCGTCGGCGCGACCGTCGTTCGCCCGGAGCGGCCGCAGATCGTGATTGCGCGGCGACGGGTGGCCGTTCGCGCCGTCGACGATGCCGTGATCACGGTCGAGGGCGGCAGCGCCCGCCGCACGGGCGCGGGCATTCTGCTGATCGCGCCCGCCGGCAGCGGCCCCGTCCGGATCGTCTTCACCTACTGAGCTTTCGCCTGCTAGGGCTGGGCGATGATCCTTCCCGGCGAACCCCAGACGGCCGCGGACGTCGGCGGCCATTATGACGAGCTCGACCGGGTCTATCGCGACATCTGGGGCGAGCACGTCCATCACGGCTTCTGGCGCACCGGGCATGAGACTCCCCGCGAGGCGACCGAGGCGCTGATCGCGCTGGCGGCGGCGCGGCTCGCGCTCAAAGGCGGCGAGCGCCTGTGCGACATCGGCTGCGGCTATGGCGGCACCGCGCGCTATCTCGCCGAGCGTTACGCCGCGCAGGTCACCGGCCTCACCATCTCGGCGGCCCAGGCCGACTATGCCGCAAAGCAGACGGTCTCACGCGGCTCGGCGACGATCCTCCGCCGCGACTGGCTCGCCAACGGCCTGCCCGACGCGGCCTTCGACGGCGCCTATGCGATCGAAAGCTCCGAGCACATGGTCGACAAGCCCCGCTTCTTCGCCGAGGCCCACCGCGTGCTTCGGCCGGGCGGCCGGCTCGTCGTCTGCGCCTGGCTGGCGAAGAGCGCGCCGAGCGCGTTCGAGGTCGGTCATTTGCTCGAGCCGATCTGCCGCGAAGGGCGCCTTCCGGGCATGGGCAGCCGCGAGGACTATGAGGCGATGGCCGCCGCCGCAGGCTTCGTGGCCTCGGGCTTCGAGGATATCGGCCGGCAGGTCGGCAAGACCTGGGCGATCTGCATGCGCCGCGTGGCGGCCGGGCTGGTCACCGATCCGGCGCTTCGGCGAATGGCATTGAGCCGGGCGACCCGGAACCGCTCCTTCCTGCTCAGCCTTCCCCGCTTGTGGTACGCCCTTCGCACCGGCGCGATGCGCTACGGTGTGTTCGCCTGGCAGAAACCGAAATAGTCACCCCGGCGGAAGCCGGGGCCCACGAACCGAAGAGGATGAGGGGAAGCGAAGGCAGCCTCGCTCCAACCGCCGAGGCCAGCGGTCATGGGTCCCGGCCTTCGCCGGGATGACTCCATAAGATTAGCGCGCGCGGGTCCAGCGGCGCGACTGGCAGATGAACATCACGCAGCCGCGCACGTTGAGCGAGCCGTCGGCGTTGAGCGAGAGCGTCGTGCGGTAGGAGCGGCCGGACTTGGGATCGTAGGCCTGGCCGCCCGTCCACGACATCGCTTCCGGATTGAAGCCGGTGAGGGTCGGAAGCCCGACGATCGGGCGCGAGCGAAGCGCGGGGGCGGGATTGTTGACGTCGCGGGTCGGAACGTTCGGCCCGCGGTCGAGCACCCGGGCGATCCAGCCGCACATCTGCCGCCCGCAAGGGGCGATCCGAACCACGCCCTTGCCGTCGTCGGTGAGCCAGTTTCCCTGGATGTTCGGTGCCGCCAGGGCCGGCGTCGCCGCCAGCAGCATGATCGGGATCGGGAACGAACGCATACGGCTATCCCCTCCGGGGGAGGGGCGCTTCTAGCCCTGCGCCCCCGCCCCGACAATCGCTTGCGCGCCCGGGCGCGCGGGCGGATAAGTTGGGTGCCTGGAGGCCCAATGCGCGATCTCACCACCCGCTCGCGTCAGGAAGAACAGATGGACTCCGCCGATCTCGATCCGGCGGTGTACGAAAAGGTCCTGCACGATCTCGCGCGGGTCAACCGCTGGACCTTCACCGCCAGGCCGGTTCTCGCCTTCATGAAGCGCGCGGTCGGCGACGCCAAAGCGTTCCGGCTGATGGACGTCGGCTTCGGCGACGGCGACGTGCTTCGCGCGATCGCCCGCTGGGCGCGCAAGCGGGACATCGCCGCCGATCTGGTCGGAGTCGACCTCAATGAGAAGAGCCTGGCCGCGGCCCGGGCGGCGACTCCGCCGGGTTGGCCGATCGACTATCGCACCGGCGACTATCTCGACCAGGCCGGCCCGTTCGACTTCGTCATCTCCAGCCAGGTGACCCACCACATGACCGACGGCCAGCTGCGCACCTTCCTCCAATATATGGAGCGCGAGGCGCGGATGGGCTGGCTGATCTGCGACCTTCACCGGCATAGGTTCTCGCACTGGGGCTTCCCCCTGCTCGCGCGGACGATGATGGTTCACCGGATCGTTCGCGAGGACGGCCAGCTTTCGATCGCCCGCTCGTTCCGCCCGGAGGAATGGCGCGCGATCCTCGCCGACGCGGGCATCGATCCGGCCGTGGTGCGCATCGTTCGGCGCTTCCCCTTCCGGCTTTGCGTGGAGCGCATTCGCTAGACGCAACGAAGAACGGGACGCCTTCTAGGCCAGCCGCTCCGGAACCTCCTGCGCCTCGGCGGCAAGCGTGGCGCGCGGCGCGAGCGCTTCCCAAGGGAAGACATACCATCTCTTGTCCAGGTCGCGGTCGATCTCGGAGCCGCGATATTCGACCTTGGCCCGCGAGCGGACATTGTGGATCAGAACGGCGATCCTCAGCGCCTCCGGATTTCCGCTCTTGCCGTCGATGGCGGCGCGCAACTGGGTGATGGTCCCGCCGCTGTCGTTGATGTCGTCGACGATCAGCACTCGCTTGCCGCCGCGGATCTTCGCGGCGAGCTTGTCGAGCAATTGCTCCGCGAAATCCGGCTCGCCCGAGCTGTGGTCGACGGTGAGCAGGGCGATTCCGGTCCGGTGGGAGAGGAACGCCGCCGGGACCAGCCCGCCGCGGCCGATGCCGAGCAGAAGATCGGGCCGCCACTCCCGATCGGCTTCGATCAGCCCGGCGAGAGTCTCCACTTCCTCGAGGAACCGCTCGTAGGGCAGGTAGAAGAATTCGGGTTCGGCATCCTGCGGCATGGCGGCTCCCGGCGTGGTGCGCGGTGAATAGGGCGGCGGCGGCCGGGCGGCAATGCGGTGGGATCCGTACGCAATTAGGCTTGGCGATCCCCGTTTAATGATAGAGTCATCCCGGCGAAGGCCGGGACCCATGAACTCTGCATCGCCAGAAGGAGCTGCGGACTTTGCCGCACTTCTTCACCCTCCGGTGTGCATGGGTCCCGGCCTGCGCCGGGATGACTCCTTTTTTGGCCGAACTCGTTTCTGATCGGGTCCTGATCCTACGCCCCGTCCTCCACAAACACCGCGTCTCCGAGGCTGAGCGCCGCGATCTTGGCGGCGAGCTCGTCCTGGCGGAACGGCTTGGTCAGCCGCGGCAGATCCGGCGCGATTCCTTCTGCGTCGGCATAGCCCGAGACGATCAGCACCGGCAGCGCCGGGCGCTGGCCCTGGACGGTCCGGGCGAGGTCGGCGCCCGTGATCCCCGGCATCAAATGGTCGGTGACGAGCAGGTCGAGCGCCGGCTCGCGCGCGATCACCGACAGCGCCTCGTCGGCCGAGCTCGCCTCGACGACGCGGTAGCCGAGCTCGGCCAGCATATGGGCGGTGCTGGCGCGGACCAGTTCCTCGTCGTCGACGAGCAAGGCGGTGCCGCGATGGCCCTGCTCGCCGATCGGCTCGGCGACCAGAGTGTCGGCCGCGGCGAGCGCCTCCGTCACCGGCAGCCAAAGGTCGATGTTGGTGCCGATTCCGACCTTGCTCGAGATCGTCAGGGCTCCGCCGAGCTGGGACGCGAGGCCGTGGACCATGGAGAGGCCGAGGCCGGTGCCCTTGCCGACCCCCTTGGTCGAGAAGAACGGCTCGATCGCCCGGGCGAGCGTATCTTCGTCCATGCCCACCCCCGTATCGGCGACCGAGAGGCGGATATAGTCGCCCGGCGGCAGGTGCGCCGGGTGGATCGGCCCGAGAGTCTCGCAGGAGACGGTGATCCTCAGCGTGCCGCCGTCCGGCATCGCGTCGCGCGCGTTCACGCTGAGGTTGAGAAGCGCCATTTCGAGCTGGTTCGGGTCGGCGAGCGCGTGGGGAAGGTTCGGCGCGGCCTCGGTCACCACCTTGATCTGCGGCCCCGTCGTGCTGGCGATGAGGTTGCCCATGCCTTCGACGAGGCCGGCGACGTTCACCGCGCTCGGCTGCAGCGGCTGGCGCCGGGCGAAGGCGAGCAGGCGCTGGACCAGGGTCTTGGCGCGCTCGGCCGATTGCAGCGCGCCGTCGATCAGCCGGCGTTCGCGCTCGCTGCCGACCCGGTTGCGCTGAAGCATGTCGAGGCTGCCGATGATCGGCGTCAGGAGATTGTTGAAATCGTGCGCGACTCCGCCGGTCAGCTGGCCCATCGCCTCCAGCTTCTGCGACTGGCGAAGCGCCTCCTCCGCCTGGCGGCGCTCGGTGATGTCGATCGCCTCGGGGACGATCGCCACGACCTCCCCATCGGCGCCCCGCACCGGCCGCATGCAGAAATCGAACGAGCGCCAGCCGATCGGAAGGTTGACCAGCATTTCGCGCCGGATCGTCTTGCCGCCGGCCACCGCTGCGACCGCGTCGCGGACGATATCGGGCATTCCGGGAGTCGCGGAGAACCACGGCGTCTCCCAGAATTTCTTGCCGACCACGTCCTCGGGCTCCGCCTTGATTCCGTCGAGCGAGGTGCGGTTGGCGTCGAGCAATGTGCCGTCGAGCGCCATCAGCCCCTGATATTGGTTGTTGGTCTCGAAGATCGCCCGCAGCCGCGCCTCGCCGGCGCTGAGGGCCGCGGTGCGCTCGGCGACCTGCACCTCGAGGGAGTCGGCGAGCTCGTGAAGCGCGACCAGCCGGGCCCGCGCCTCATATTGCCGCCGCCGTCCGCGCAGCGCCGACTGGGCGAGGCTGATCAGGGTCGTCGGATGGATCGGCCGCTCGACGAAGGTGACGTTTCCGAGCATGCCGAGATAGCGGCCGGCCGAAGCGTTGCGCTCGAGGCCGCCGCCGCGCTGGGTCAGCAGGACGAAGGGGAAATCGGACCATTCGGGCTGGGCCTCGATCCAGCCGCTGAGCGCGCGCAGGTCGGCATTGGCAAGCGCCTCCTCGGTGATCAGGCCGAAGCCCGCTCCCGCGGCGAGCTCGGCGACCAGCGAATCGAGCGAGGCGCAAGGGATCGCGCGAATTCCGGCCTCTTCCAGCATCGCGGCGGCAACCAGCGAATCGCGGCCGCCGGGGGCGAGGATCAGCGCTCTTTCGGAGAATTCTGGAATCAATGGTGCTCGTCTTTCAGCAATTCCATTCCCGGGCCCGCCAGCGTGGGAACGCCGCGAAGCACGCCCTGGAACTCGACCAGCGGCTCTCCGAGCTTTATCCCGTCGGCGCCGATCCGATATTCGCGGATCGTGTCCTCGTGGCGGCTGGTGCGCTTCTTGACCACCGAAATCGCCCGGCGCACCCGGCCGGCCGCCTCAAAATAGCGCAGCAGAATGACGGTGTCGGCGAGATAGGTGACGTCGACGGGCGACTTCATGTCGCCGACGAGGCCGTGCTGGGCAACGGTGAGGAAGGTCGTCGCGCCTTGGCGGTTCAGATATTGCAGCAGCTCATGCATGTGGAGGACGAGCTGGGTCTCCTCAGGCATCGCCATCTGGTAGCCGTTGAGGCTGTCGATGATCACCGTGCGCGCTCCGTGCTCCTCGACGCAGGTGCGGACCCGCGAGGAGAGCTCGCCCGGGGAGAGCTCGGTCGCGTCGACCTGCTCGATCACCAGCTCGCCGGCGTCGACCATCTTCTGGAGGTCGATGCCGAGCCCCAGGGCACGGTTGAAGAGCAGGCCCATTTCCTCGTCGAAAACGAACATTGCGGAGCGCTCGCCGCGCCTCGCCGCGCCGACGACGAAGGTGAGCGCGAGCAGCGACTTGCCGGTGCCCGCGGGGCCGAGGACGAGGACGCTCGATCCGCGCTCGACGCCGCCGCCCAGCAGCGCGTTGATCCCGGCCAGGTCGCTCGGAAGGACGTCCCGCGTGAACGCTTTCTTGTGCTCGGCCGAGACCAGGCGGGGAAAGATGCGCACGCCGCCGGTTGCGATGATCAGATCGTGATAGCCGCCGCGGAAGCGCCGCCCGCGATATTTCACGACCCGCATCCGGCGCCGCTCGGCGCCGTAATCGCGCGCCATTTCCTCCAGCGAGATCACGCCGTGGGCGACGCTGTGCACGGTCTTGTCGTTGGTCTCGCTGGTCAGGTCGTCGAGCATCAGCACGGTTGCGTTCCGCCCCGCGAAATAATGCTTCAGCGAGAGGATCTGGCGGCGGTAGCGAAGCGAGCTTTGCGCCAGCAGCCGGATCTCCGAGAGGCTGTCGACCACCACCCGCAAGGGCTGAACCCGCTCGAACGCTTCGAAGATGCCCTGGGTGGTTTCGCCCAGCTCGAGGTCGGAGGAATAAAGCAGGCTCTGCTGCTGGTTCTCGTCGAGCAGGCTCTCCGGCGGCACCAGCTCGAAAATCTCGATATCGTCGAGCTTCCAGCCGTGCGAGGCCGCGCTTGCGCGCAATTCGTCCTCGGTTTCGCTAAGCGTGATGTAGAGCGTCTTTTCGCCGGCGGCCGCGCCCGCCAGCAGGAACTGCATCGCCACCGTCGTCTTGCCGGTGCCGGGGCTGCCCTCTAGCAGGAACACCCGCCCGCGCGTCAATCCCCCGCCCAGGACGTCGTCCAGCCCCTCGATTCCGGTGGCCGCGGCCGTGCTTCGATCTTCGTTCAAGCCTGTCTCCTTGTCGGCGGGCTCATGCCCCGCCGCGTGCCGTTGCCAGCATTAAATGGATCAAGTTCGGCCTTTCCCAACGCAGCTTCCGCGATGCCGTTCCGCTACGGCAATGATCGTGTCGTCAAGGCGCTTGCCGACCTCGTTTCCGCTCCCTAGCCTCGCACGATGCCGGCCGGATCAGAACATCTCGACGTGCTGATCGTCGGTGCCGGCATTTCCGGTGTCGACGCCGCTTATCATCTGCAGACGCGCTGCCCCAGCAAATCCTACGCGGTCCTGGAGGCGCGCGAGCGGATCGGCGGGACGTGGGACCTGTTCCGCTATCCCGGCATCCGCTCGGATTCGGATATGTATACTTTGGGCTTTCCGTTCCGTCCCTGGACGAGGGAGAAAGCGATCGCCGACGGGGCCGACATCCGCGACTATGTCGAGGAGACGGCGGCGGAGTTCGGCATCGACCGGCATATCCGCTTCGGCCACCGCGCCGTTAGCGCTTCCTGGTCGTCGGCAGACCGGCGCTGGACGGTGGAAGTGGAGGCGGGCGGGGAGCTGCGCATCCTCACCTGCGCCTTCCTGATGCTGTGCAGCGGCTATTACGATTACGAGCGGGGCTATCGGCCCCAATGGCCGGGCGAGAGCGACTATGGCGGCCGGATCGTTCATCCCCAGCACTGGCCCGAGGATCTGGACGTCGCCGGAAAGAAGGTGGTGGTGATCGGCAGCGGGGCGACGGCGGTGACCCTGGTCCCGGCGCTCGCCGAGACCGCCGCCCACGTCACCATGCTCCAGCGCTCGCCCTCCTACATCGTCGCGCGCCCCTCGCGCGACGGCATCGCCCGCTGGCTTCAGCGCCGGCTGCCGCTCAAAACCGCCGACGGCCTCACGCGCTGGAAGAACGTGCTGCTCGGAATGTTCTTTTTCTCGCGCGCCCGCAAGCGGCCGGACAAGGTGAAGGCGCTGATCCTTCGCCTCGCGGCGGAGCAGCTCCCGCCCGGCTACGATCTCGGGCGCGACTTCACGCCCCGCTACAACCCTTGGGACCAGCGCGTGTGCCTGGTCCCCGACGGCGATCTGTTCGCTGCGATGCGTGGCGGGACAGTGTCGATCGTCACCGATACGATTGCGCGCTTCACGCCGGACGGGCTGGAGCTGGGCTCGGGCGCCGAGCTTGACGCGGATATCGTCGTCACCGCGACCGGCCTGGTGATGAAGCTGCTCGGCGGAATCGCGCTCGAGGTGGACGGGGAGGCGGTCAACGTCGCGGATTGCTTCAGCTACAAGGGCATGATGCTGAGCGGCGTGCCCAACCTTGCGGTGACCTTCGGCTACACCAACGCCTCCTGGACCCTGAAATGCGACCTCACCTCGCGCAGCGTCTGCCGCTTGCTCAATCACATGGATCGGCACGGCTACGCGGTCTGCCTGCCGCGCCTCCCCGACGCCGGGATGGAGCGCCTGCCGATGCTCGACTTCAGCTCGGGCTACGTGACCCGCGCCTCCGGCAGCCTGCCGAACCAGGGCGCGAGGCCGCCATGGCGAGTCCACCAGAATTATCTCAAGGACGTCGTCGCCATGCGCCTGAAGCCGATCGCGGACGAGGCGCTGGAGCTTCGGCGCTAGCTTGACTCCGGCCGCCGGGCACGGCAGTTGACGTTTACGTAAAGGAGAGGTCGCGCCATGGACGATCTGGACAAGTTTCGCCAAGAAACCCGCTTCTGGCTCGAGGCGAACTGCCCGCCCGAGATGCGCGAGCCGATGCGCGACGAGAGCGACGCCTGCTGGGGCGGCCGCAATCCGGTCTTCAAGAGCGACGCCCAGAAGAGCTGGATGGAGACGATGGCCGCGCGTGGCTGGACCGTGCCGGACTGGCCGGCCGATTATGGCGGCGGCGGCCTCTCGCCCGCCGAGGCCAAGATCCTGAAGCAGGAAATGGCGCGGATCGGCGCCCGCAATCCGCTGATGAGCTTCGGCATCTCGATGCTCGGCCCGGCCCTGCTCAAATACGGCACCGAGGAGCAGAAGAAGCATTATCTGCCGCAAATCGCCCGCGGCGAGATCCGCTGGTGCCAGGGCTATTCCGAGCCCGGCGCGGGCAGCGACCTCGCCTCCTTGCAGACCAAATGCGAAGACAAGGGCGATCACTGGCTCGTGAACGGCCAGAAGGTCTGGACCAGCTATGCCGACAAGGCCGATTGGATCTTCTGCCTGGTCCGCACCGATCCGCAGGCGCCCAAGCATCAGGGGATCAGCTTCATCCTGTTCGATATGGCGAGCGAGGGCGTCTCGACCAAGCCGATTCTGCTCATCTCCGGCAATTCGCCCTTCTGCGAGACCTTCTTCGACGACGTGAAGGTGCCCAAGGACCAGGTGGTGGGCGAGGTCAACAAGGGCTGGGACGTCGCCAAATATCTGCTCGGCCACGAGCGCGAGATGATCTCGGGAATGGGCCTCGGCGGCCAGGGCGAGTCGCTCGGCGCCGCGCTCTCCGAGGCGCTGGCCGACGATCCGGTGCTTCGCGCCGACGTCGCGCGCTTCGACGTCGACCAGATGGCGTTCCGCGCGATGTCCGAGCGGTTCATCGACGAGCTGAAGGCCGGCCAGGCGCATCCGGCCCAGCCTTCGATGATGAAATATGCCGGGACCGAGCTCAACAAGGCGCGCCACGAGCTGGCGATGGCCGCCGGCGGCTCCGACGCGCTCGAATGGGAAAGCGAGCGCTCGCGCAAGGGCAAGGGCGCCCGCGAGTGGCTCAGGACCAAGGCCAATTCGATCGAAGGCGGGACGAGTGAGATCCAGCTCGGGATCGTCGCGAAACGGATCCTGGAACTGCCTGGAGGGTGAGTTGAGACGGCGATGCCAACTCCGTTCGTGTCGAGCCCTTCGACTGCCTGCAAGGCAGGCGCTCAGGGTAAACTTCGGCCGAAGGCCGAAGTCGAGACACCCCTTCGAGCGAAGGCGAGATCGAGGGCCTCGGCTGCGCTCGGCTGGGTCCCTCGACTTCGCTCGGGACGAACGGGTTTCACATTTCCAGGATCATACGGAGACGCGCTGATATGCCGCTCTATCTCAACGACGATCAGGCGATGCTTCGCGACAGCGCGCGCGACTTCATGGCCGCCGAAGGCGCGATCGCAAAGCAGCTTCGCCACTGGCGCGACAAGGGCTGCAAGGACGGCTTCGGCCACGGCCTGTGGAGGCAGTTCGGCGAGATGGGCTTCACCGGCATATTGATCGGCGAGGCGGACGGCGGCCTCGGCCTCGGCCATGTCGAGGCGGGGATCGTGCTCGAGGAGATCGGGCGCAACCTGACGCCTTCGCCCTTCCTCACGACGGCGATCGCCTTCGTCGAGGCGCTGAAGGGCACGGCGGCGCGCGAGCGCTGGTATCCCGGAATCCTCGCCGGGGAGACGGTCGCCGCGCTCGCCGTGGACGAGGGGCCGAAGCACCGTCCCGAGGCGATCGAGATGCACGCCGAGCGCTCCGGCAACGGCTTCAGCCTGACGGGCCGCAAGCAATTCGTGGTTCAGGGGGCCTCGGCCGATGTAACGCTGGTGGCGGCGCAGACCGACGAGGGGCTGACCCTGTTCGCGGTCGAGAAGGATGCCAGGGGTCTCGACGTCGAGGGCGTCCGGCTCGCGGATTCGAGCATCGGCGCCCGGCTGACCTTCGACGACGTGACGGTCGATGCCGACGCGGTGATCGGCGAGGTTGGGGGCGGCGCCGAGATTCTCGACCGCGCCCTCCACGCCGGCCGCACCGGCGCGGCGGCCGAGCTGGTCGGCGTAGGCTCGGCGTCGATGGACATGACGGTCGACTATCTCAGGCAGCGCAAACAGTTCGGACGCCTCATCGGAGAGTTCCAGGCCCTGCAGTTCCGCGCCGCGCATCTCTATTCCGAGCTGGAGATCGCCCGAGCGGCCACGCTCAAGGCGCAGCAATTGCTCGACGAGGACAGCGAAGACGCCGAGGCGATGGTCTCGGTCGCCAAGGCCAAGGCCGGCCGCGCCTCTCAGCTCGCCGTCCAGGAGGGCGTGCAGATGCACGGCGGCATCGGCATGACCGACGAATATGATATCGGCCTCTACATGAAGCGCGATCGGGTGCTGAATGAGCTGTTCGGGGATCCGGCCTATCATGCGGACAAGCTGGCGCGGATGAAGGGGTACTGAAATCCCCTCTCCCCGCCGGGGAGAGGGTTAGGGAGAGGGGGAGTCCCTCGCTGAAACCAGTGGCCGGGGTGATGCTCTGACTCCCCCTCTCCCCGGCCCTCTCCCCGGAGGGGAGAGGGAGGAAACAATGCCCCTCGACCCCGAGACCTTCGATGCACTGATCGACACGGTCCGCCGCTTCGTCGCCGGGCGGCTTCGGCCGCTGGAGGCGCGGGTCGCCGAGGAGGACGAGGTCCCCGCCGAGATCGTCGCCGAGATGCGGGAGATGGGGCTGTTCGGCCTGTCCATTCCCGAGGAGTTTGGCGGGCTCGGACTCACCATGAGCGAGGAAGTGCGGGTCGCGCTCGAGTTCGGGAGGACGACTCCGGCTTTCCGCTCGGTGTTCGGCACCAATGTCGGGATCGGCAGCCAGGGGCTGGTGATGGCCGGCAGCGAGGCGCAGAAGCGCGAATGGCTGCCGAGGATCGCCTCCGGCGAAATCGTCACCAGCTTCGCGCTGACCGAGCCCGGCGCCGGCTCCGACGGCGCCTCCGTCCAGACCCGAGCCGTTCGCGATGGCGACGTCTATTGCCTCTCCGGCAGCAAGCGCTTCATCACCAATGCCGACAAGGCCTCGCTCTTCACGGTGATGGCGCGCACCGGCGGGGAGGGGGCGGGGGGCGTTACCGCTTTCCTCGTGCCCGCAGGCCTGCCCGGCCTCGGCATCGGAAGACCTGAGAAGAAGATGGGCCAGCAGGGCGCCCATGTCTGCGACGTCAATTTCGACGAAACGCCGGTTCCGGCCGCCAACCGTCTGGGCGCGGAAGGCGAGGGCTTCAAGATCGCGATGCGCGTCCTCGACCGCGGCCGGCTGCACATTTCCGCGGTCTGCGTGGGCGTCGCCGAGCGGCTGATCGCCGACGCCGTCGCTTATGCCGTCGAGCGCAGGCAATTCGGCAAGGCGCTGTCGGATTTCCAGCTGATCCAGGCGATGATCGCGGACAGCAAGACCGAGGCGATGGCGGCGAAGGCGCTGGTGATGGAGGCGGCGGCGCTCAAGGACGAAGGCAAGCCGATCACGCTCGAGGCGGCGGCGGCCAAATATTTCGCCAGCGAGATGGTCGGCCGGGTCGCCGACCGCGCGGTGCAGATTTTCGGCGGCGCGGGCTACATCGCCGATTACGGCATCGAGCGCCTCTACCGCGACGTCCGCCTGTTCCGGATCTACGAAGGCACAAGCCAGATCCAGCAGCTGGTCATCGCGCGCGAAACGATCAAAGCCGGCGGCTGAATCCCGTCATTGCGAGGAGCCCTTCGACGCCGCCTGCGGCGGCGCTCAGGATAAACTGCCGCTCCGCGGCAGCGACGCGGCAATCCAGTTCTGGATTGCTTCGCTTCGCTCGCAATGACGATTAGGGCCGGGCGCGCTTCAACAGCACGTTGAGCTGCGCCGCCGCGATCGGCCTGGAGCGGTGCCCTTGCCAGGCGTGCGCCTCGACATTGGCGACCCGCTTTCCGAGGCGGGTGACGGTGGCCGCGGCGACCGTCTCGCGCTGCGTGCCGCCGCGCATGAACTGCACGGTGACGTTGATCGGCTTGACCACCGCCTTGTCCGTCCCCAGCGCCTCGTAAAGCGCGCCGAAGGCGGCGAATTCGAGCAGGCCGGCGATCGCTCCGCCGTGAAGATAGCCGGGACGGCCGAGCACGACGTCGGCGAACGGCATGACGAATTGCAGCTCGCCGTCCTCGGCCCGTTGGGTGCGGATTCCGAGATATTCGGCATAAGGGGGCAGCAGGTTCATCGCGGCGCGCCTAGGGCACGTCGGCAGATGGCGTCCAGCCTTGCCGCCATCGCCGGATCGCATGCTTGCGGATCGGTGATGATCGCGCCGTCAAGCGCGGTGTCGATCGGCGAGGGCGCGCGCGCCTTCGGCAACCGCCGCGCAAGCTCGAGGATCAGGCCGCGGGCCGTGGCGGCGTTGGCGTGGAGGCGCTCGACGATCTCGGCGACGCCGGCTTCCTTGCCGTCCCGCCAGCAATCATAATCGGTGACCATGCAGACCGAGGCATAGGGCAGCTCGGCCTCGCGGGCGAGCCGCGCTTCGGGCATCCCGGTCATCCCGATCACGTCGCCGCCCCATGAGCGGTAAAGCCGGCTCTCGGCTCGGGTCGAGAATTGCGGGCCTTCGATGGCGACATAGGAGCCGTCCCGCGCGACCTCGGCGCCAGCGGCCTCCGCGGCGTCGGCGGCGAGCGACGAGAGGCGCGGACAGGTGGGGTCGGCCAGCGAGACGTGGGCGACGAGACCGGGGCCGAAGAAGCTGTTCTCACGGGCGACGGTGCGGTCGATATATTGGTCGACGACGACGAACCGGCCCGGCGGCAATTCCTCCCGCAGCGAGCCGACCGCGGAGATGGCGAGAAGATCGGTGCAGCCGGCGCGCTTCAGCGCATCGATATTGGCGCGGAAGTTGAGGCCGCCCGGCGGAATGCGGTGGCCGCGGCCGTGACGGGGGAGGAAGACGAATCTCACGCCCTCGATCCGCCCGATCAGCAATTCGTCGGACGGCGCCCCCCAGGGCGTCTCGACAGCGATCCACTGCGAATCCTCGAGCGCGTCCATGCTGTAGAGGCCGGAG
Source organism: Alphaproteobacteria bacterium (assembly GCA_005883305.1). Lineage (NCBI taxonomy): Bacteria > Pseudomonadati > Pseudomonadota > Alphaproteobacteria > Alphaproteobacteria bacterium. The sequence continues at coordinate 301,219 of VBAC01000001.1, forward strand.
CCGCCGATGATACCGATCGTCCATTCGCTCATGACGGCGTTAGAGCGCAGGGAAGGGGGCCTGTCGAGACTTAGCCCCTCCCCTTGATGGGGAGGGGTTGCGTTGGGGTGGCGTCTCCGAAAATGCACCGCCTTTCATTGACGTTCACCCCCACCCCGACCTCCCCCATCAAGGGGGAGGGAGTCGGCCGACAAGGATGATCCGCAAGTCGCTGACGTTGGTCCCGGTCGGGCCGGTGACGAACAGATCGGCCACGGAGGCAGCGTTGTTGCCCAGGAGCGCGGCCCCGCCGTCGGCGCGCGCGGCGATGAAGGCGCCGGCCGCATCGCTCGTCCCGTCGAGACCGTCGCTGTCCCCGGCGAGACCGATTATGTCGTCGCTGCCATCCAGCGCCAGGCTCGCGGCGAGCGCATATTCGGTGTTGGGACCGCCCCGTCCCGAGCCGGTCACCGTGACGGTGAGCTCGCCGCCGGAGATCAGCGCGGTCCCGGGCGGCGCCTTCAGCGCCATTCGCGCATGGCTACGGCCGACATCGCGGGCCTCGCCGGTGCACTGGCCGAGCAGGAGCGGGCGGTAACCGAGCCGCTTCGCCTCCGCCGCCACGGCGCGCAATGCGTCTTCCGCATTGGCGACGATCCGGAATTTACCGTCGACCTGCTTCGGAGTCTCAGAGAGCGCCGCGTCGAGCCCGTGCCGCTCGAGGATCGCACGGGCCTCCGCGATGGTGGTGGGATCGGCAAGGGTGGGGCCGGAGCCGATGTCCTCAGGGCGGCCGGTCACATCGGAGATGGCGAGCGTGATGAGCCGGGCCGGCGTGGCGGCGAGGGCAAGGCGGCCGCCCTTGATCCGGGAGACGTGGCGGCGGACGCAGTTGATCTCCGCTATTGGCGCTCCCGATCGCAGCAGGGCCGCAGTCAGCGCCTGCTTGTCCGCGAGCGTCATCCCCCCGGCCGGGACACAAGCGAGCGCCGAGGCGCCGCCGCTCAGCAGGACGAGGACCAGATCGTCCGCCTTCGCTTCCCCGGCGAGCGCGAGCAGGCGCTCGGCCGCCGCGACGCTGACCTGATCCGGAACGGGGTGGCCGGCGTGCAGCAATTCGATCCGGCGAAGACCGGCCTCCACGCCGTGCGGAACGACCGCCACGCCCGCCGCATCGCGGTAATGCGCCTCGGCGACCATCGCCATCTCGCCCGCCGCCTTACCGATCGCCAGCACGATATTGCGGCCGCGCCCCGCCTCCGGCAGATGCGCCGGCAGCACGCGCCGCGGGTGGCAGGCGGCGATCCCGGCCTGGAACATCTGCACGAGATGGTCTCTCATCGGCTCTGGTTGTCGCCGTCCGGGCCGGTTAGCACAAGGCGGTGGCGAGGCGAATGACACGGGGCAGGCGGGCGCTCATCTGGGCGCTCAGGATCGTGGCGGGGATCGTCGCGATTCCCCTGCTCTATCTCGCCGCCGCGTTGTTCCTCGGCCTCGTTCCCGCCAATGTCGCGTTCCATCAGCCGAGCGAGGGGGTCACCATCTTCGTCCAGTCGAACGGCGTCCACACCTGGATCGTGATGCCCAAGGTGAGCGAGGATATGGACTGGCGGCCTTACGCCCAGCCGGCGCACCTGCGCGACCCACGCTGGGGCGCCGCCGATCATATCGCGGTCGGCTACGGCAACCGGGAATTCTACCTCAACACGCCGACCTGGGGCGACCTGACCGTGCGCCGCGCCTTCTACGCCTTCTTCGGCGACGGGGAGAGCCTGCTCCACGTCGAGCATATCGACCATCCGCGGGCCGGCGAATGGCTCAAGCCGATCCGGATCAGCCACGCGCAATATCAGCGCCTGGCCGGCTTCATCCAGCGCCGCTTCCGGCTCGATCCCGGCGGCCATCCGATTCCCGTGCTCGGCCGCGGGTATGGGCCGAACGACATCTTCTACGAAGCGAACGGCGGCTATTCCTTCATCCTCACCTGCAACGAATGGACCGGCCGGGCGCTGCGCGGGGCGGGGGTGCGGATGGGTCTGTGGACGCCGTTCGAGCAAAGCATCATGTGGCGTCTCGATTGAGCGCGCATGATGCTCTAGAAGGGTTTCATAACCGAAACGGGGGAAGCGAAATGGCGAAGATTCTCGGCAATTTCCACATGGCGCTGGTGATCGGCGTGATCCTGGTGATCGCGGCGATGGCGGGCCTTCACCGCGATGCGATGGACGCCAATTACTGGGTCCAGTTCCTGCGCTATCTCCATGTATTCTCGGGTATTTTGTGGATCGGGCTGCTCTACTATTTCAACTTCGTCCAGATCCCGACCATGCCCAAGGTGCCGGCCGAGCTGAAGCCGGCCGTGTCCAAATATATCGCGCCGGCCGCGCTGTTCTGGTTCCGCTGGGCGGCGGTCGCGACCGTGCTGTTCGGGCTGGCGCTGCCGGAGATCCGGCAATCCGGCTCGGTCGGCGACCTGCTGATGCTGAAGGACCCCTATCGCACGATCGGCATCGGCATGTGGCTCGGCATCGTCATGGCGCTCAACGTCTGGCTGGTGATCTGGCCGAACCAGAAGCGCGCGCTTGGAATCGTCCCCGCCTCCGACGAGGCCAAGGCGAAGTCGGCGAGCCTGGCGATGATGGCCTCGCGCACCAACCTGATCCTGTCGCTGCCGATGCTCTATTGCATGATCATGGGCGCCCACGTCGGCTGAGGGCGATCGGCATTCGGCCTCCTAATCCCTCTCCCTGAGGGGGAGGGTAGGGTGGGGGTTTCGGCGTTGGAGGCTATTCGCAGACGCCCGAACCCCTCACCCCAGCCCTCTCCCCATGCGAGAGGGAGCTTTGCGGCGCGGTCTCACATGCCGGTACAGTCTCACCTGACGCCCCGCGTGACATTTTGATACAAAGTCGCGCGGGGGCAAACATACTTGCGCGACACCGGCCACCGACTAGAGCGGGATGTACCCCGCTCTAGATTTTTGTGGTCGCATCGCTTCTGCCGAAAAGCGGTTCCCGCTTTTCGGCGTGATGCTCTAGGGACGGCTCATGCGTCGCTTTGCTGTCCCCCTCAGTGTCTTCGCCTTGGCTGCCTGCACCGTCGGACCGGACTACCGGCCGCCCGCGCCGTCGGCGCTGTCCGTCCCGGATGCCTATTACGGCCGCGAGGCGGCGGCCCAACCCGCCGATCTCGCGCGCTGGTGGGAGCGGCTCAACGATCCGCTGCTGACCCGCCTGATCGACGAGGCGACCGCCGGCAATCTCGACCTCGCCGCCGCCGCCGCTCGCCTCACCCAGGCGCGCGAGTCGCTGATCCAGGCCCGCGCCGGGCGGCTGCCGACGATCGGCGCGACCGCAACGGGCGGGCGGACGGTCGGCACCGGGAATGACTCGAACAGCTTCCGCGCCGGAGTCGACGCCGCCTGGGAGGCCGATCTGTTCGGCGGAATCCGGCGCGGGATCGAGGCCACGGGCGCCGACGCCGAGAGCGTCTATTACAACCGCGAGGCGCTTAAGGTGGCGATCGCCGCCGAGGTCGCGACCAATTATGTCGAAGCGCGGCTCGCCCAGGAGCGGCTCGCCCTCGCCCGGGACACGCTGCGCATCGCCGAAGACAATTTGCAGATCGCCCAGTGGCGGGTCCAGGCGGGGCTGGTCTCCTCGCTCGATTCCGAGCAGGCCCGCGCGGCGCGCGCGCAGACCGCGGCGGCGATCCCGAACATCGAGAACAATTTCACCAGCGCCACTTATCGCCTCGCGGTGCTGACCGGCCGGGCGCCGGGCGCGCTGACGGCCGAGCTCAGCGAGGCGAAGCCGATTCCCAAAGCGCCCGAGGAGATCGCGCTCGGAATCCCGGCCGACACCTTGCGCCAGCGGCCGGACGTCCGCGCGGCCGAGCGTAGCCTCGCGGCGCAGACCGCGCGGATCGGAGTCGCCGAGGCGCAGCTCTATCCGGACCTTCGCCTCAGCGGGAATATCGGCACCTCGGCCTTCTCGCTCGGCGGCCTTCTCGATTCGATCACCGGCGGCATTTTCTCAAGCCTGAGCCAGACCCTGTTCGACGGCGGGCGGCTGCGCTCGCAGGTCCGCTCGCAGCAGGCCGCGACCGAGGGGGCGCTCGCGACCTACCACCAGTCGGTGCTGACCGCGCTCGAGGATGTCGAGAACGCCTTGCTCGCCCTGCGAGCATCGCGCGAGCGCCAGGCGCAGTTCGCCATCGCGCTCGAGGCGGCGACCAATTCGGCGATCCTCTCCCGGGTCGAATATCGCTCCGGCCTGCTCGATTTCCAGCAGCTGCTGGACGCCGAGCGAAGCCTCGTCTCGGCGCGCGACGGCATGGCGACGAGTCGCGGCGACGAGGCGCTCGCGCTGGTCCAACTCTATCGCGCCATGGGCGGCGGCTGGGATCCCGCTGCATCGCCCGCAATCGGAAGCCAAAGATGAACGAAGTCAGCAAGACGATTGTCACCAACGAGGCCTCGCCGGACAAGAAGACGCTCGAGGTCTTCCTCGGCGCCCCGGCGGCGAAGCCATGGTACAAGAGGCCGGCCTATGTGGCGGCGCTGGTCGTGCTCGTCCTCCTGCTGCTCCTGTTGTCGCGCTGCTTCATGGACACGGCCGAGGGCGGCTATGCGACCGAGGCCGTGCGCCGGGGGAATCTGCGAGTCACCGTTTCGGCGACGGGCAATCTCCAGCCGACCAACGAGGTCCAGGTCGGCTCCGAACAATCGGGCCTGGTCACCCAGGTTTTCGTCGACAATAACGACCGCGTGATCGCCGGGCAGCCGCTCGCCCGGCTCGACACCGCGCGGCTCCAGGACACGATCGCTCAGGCCCAGGCGGGCCTCGCCGCCGCCCAGGCGCAGGTCGCGACCGCCCAGGCCTCGGCCGCCCAAGCGCGCGCCAACCTCGCCCGGCAGGAAGAGGTGTGGCGCCTGTCGAACCACCGCGTCCCCTCGGAGACCGAGCTCGACGCGGCGCGGGCCGAGGCGCGGCGCGCCAACGCGTCGGTCAACGCCGCCAACGCCCAGGTCGCCCAGGCCCGCGCCCAGCTCTCCTCGGCGCAGACCAATCTTTCCAAGGCGACGATCTATTCGCCGGTGACCGGAGTCGTGCTTTCGCGGCAGATCGATCCCGGCCAGACGGTGGCCGCTTCCTTCCAGGCGCCCACCCTGTTCACCATCGCCGAGGACCTTTCGGCGATGAAGCTCGAGGTCCGGGTCGACGAGGCCGATGTCGGCCAAGTCCACGAAGGCCAGCGGGCGAGCTTCACCGTCGACGCCTGGCCGGGCCGGACCTTCCCGGCGACGGTGACCCGGATCGACGTCGGCGCCAATGCCTCGGGCTCGACGACCTCGGGATCGAGTGCGTCGAACGCCAATGCGGCGAGCGGCAGCGTCGTCGCCTATACCGCGGTTCTCTCGGTGCTGAACCCGGAGCTGGTGCTTCGGCCGGGAATGACGGCGACGGCGGATATCGTCACCGCCGAGCGGCGCGGGGCTCTACTCGTCCCCAACGCGGCGCTGCGCTGGTCGCCCGAGCGCGACGCCGCCGCGGCGCGCGGCCAGCAGGGCGGGGTGACCTCGGTGCTCGTGCCCCGGGGCGGACGCGGCGGGCGCGGCTTCGGCGGAGGCGGCCGTGGCGGCGGGCGCGAGGTCGCGATCGGTCGGGGCAGCCGGCAGACGGTCTACGTCGTCGGCGCGGGCGGCAACCCGACACCGGTCCGGGTCGTCGTCGGCGAAAGCAACGGATCGGAAACCGAGATCGTCGGCGGGGACCTTCGCGAAGGCCAGGAAGTGATCACCGCCCGCCTCGCCCCCGGCCAGACCCAGGACAAGAGCGGGAGAGCACGGTGGCGGGGCCGTGGCGGCGGCCGCGACCAGGGCGAAGCCGACGGCAATCAGGTGGCTCCCGCCGCGGGCCCGCCGCCGGCTCAGGCTCAGCGACCGGCCCCGCAACCCGGTGCGGCTTCGCAGCAGCAGCGGCAGCAGAATCGCGCCGCGCCCGCCGCTCCGGCCGCCCAGCCACAGGGACAGCGTCCGCAGCGCCAGGCGGCGCCCTCGGCTGCTCCCGGCGCCGGGCCGCCGCGCGGCCCTGGCGGGCAGCGCTTCCGCGACATGACGCCCGAGCAGCGCCGCGCCTTCTTCGAAAGCATGACCCCCGAGCAGCGCGAGCAGATGCGCGAGCGGCGGCGGCAGTGGCGCGAGCGGCGCGAGGCGGAAGGTGCGGCGGCGCCCGATGGCCGCTGAGCCGATCATCCAGCTTAGCGGCGTCACCAAGACCTATGGCGCCGGGGCAATGGCGTTCCAGGCGCTGAAGGGGATCGATCTCGACGTTGCCGAGGGCGATTTCGTCGCGGTGATGGGCCCGTCGGGTTCGGGCAAGTCGACGGCGATGAACATTCTCGGCTGCCTGGACGTGCCGACCACCGGCACGTTCCGTTTCAAGAGCGTGCCGGTCGAACATCTTGACCGCGACCAGCGCGCCCTTCTCCGCCGCCGCTATCTCGGCTTCGTCTTCCAGGGCTTCAACCTGCTCGCGCGAACCGACGCGCTCGAAAATGTCGAGCTGCCCCTGCTGTATCGCGGCGAGGACAAGCACAAGCGCCGCGAGCTGGGTATGGCCGCGCTCGACAAGGTCGGCCTCAAGGACTGGTGGGACCACACGCCCGCCGAGCTTTCCGGAGGCCAGCAACAGCGGGTGGCCATCGCCCGCGCGATCGTCACCAATCCCGACGTGCTGCTCGCCGACGAGCCGACCGGCAATCTCGACAGCAAGACCTCGATCGAGATCATGGACCTGCTGACCGACCTCAACCGCAATTTCGGCATCACCGTGCTGATGGTCACCCACGAGCCCGACATGGCCGCCTACGCCCGCACCATCGTCCATTTCCGCGACGGGGTCGTGGAGAGCGTCGAGGCGGGGCAGGGGGTGCCGGCGTGATCGGACCCCCAATGAGTCGTCCCGGACTTGATCCGGGATCCATGAACATCGACGGCAACCGGATTTCGCATTCCGTGTTCATGGGTCCCGACTTTCGTCGGGATGACTCGCTGAAGCGAGTCACCTGATGTTCTTCACCACCGTCATCCTCGCCGTTCGCGAGATCCGCCGCCACTTGCTGCGCTCGTTCCTGACCGTGCTTGGAATCGTCATCGGCGTTGCAGCGGTGGTGACGATGGTCACGCTCGGCAAGGGGGCGACGGCGGCGGTCGCCGAGCAGATTTCGAGCCTCGGGGCGAACATCCTCCAGATCAGGCCCGGCCAGGGTTTCGGCCGCGGCGGCGGCGGGCCGCAGGCGCCGGACTTCGAGATGGCCGACGTCGAGGCGATCCAGGAGCAGGTCGCGGGCGTGCGCGCCGTCGCTCCCCAGGCCCAGTCGACCGGGCTTGCCGTCCACAACGCCGCCAATTGGTCGACCAACATCGGCGGGACCACCTCGCAATTCTTCACCGCCCAGCAATGGGCGCTGACCGACGGACGGATCTGGACCGATCCCGAGGAGCAGGCCGGCAAGGCGGTCTGCGTAATCGGCTCGACCGTTCGGCAAAACCTGTTCCCGCGCGAGGAGCCGGTCGGTCAGCGGCTTCGGGTGCGCGATTTGAGCTGCGAGGTGATCGGCACATTGGCATCGCGCGGGCAGGGCGGCTTCCAGGACCAGGACGACGTCATCCTGATGCCGATCAAGGCGGTCCAGCGCCGCTTCACCGGCAACCGCAACCTTCGCTTCATCATGGTCGCGGTCGACGACGCCTACGAAACCTCCTCGGTGCAAAGCTCGATCGAGAATCTGCTGCGCGAGCGGCGCCATTTGGGGCGCGGGGCGGAGAACAATTTCAACATCTTCGACACCAAGCAGATTTCCGAGACGCTGCAGGGGACGACCCGGATCCTCACCGCGGTGATGGGCGCGGTCGCCGCCGTCAGCCTGATCGTCGGCGGAATCGGGATCATGAACATCATGCTGGTCTCGGTCACGGAGCGGACCCGCGAGATCGGCATCCGCCTGGCGATCGGCGCGGTCGGCCGCGAGGTGCTGATGCAATTCCTGGTCGAGGCGGTCGTGCTCGCCTGCCTGGGCGGGCTGATCGGGCTCCTCCTGGCGCTGGTGGCGACCTTCCTTCTGGCGCCGGTCATCCAGGTGCCGTTCCTGTTCGATCCGCAGATCAACCTGATCGCGTTCAGCGTCTCGGCCCTGATTGGGATCGTCTTCGGCTATTTCCCCGCCCGCCGCGCCGCCGCGCTCAACCCGATCGACGCGCTGAGGCACGAATAGCTATCGGAGTCACCCCGGCGAAGGCCGGGCCCATGAACCGAAGCATCTGGGATGATAATGCCGATTCTTCGTTTTCCCGCGAACGCCGTGTTCATGGGTCCCGGCCTTCGCCGGGATGACTCACAATTTACTTCTTACGGCCTTATCCCTCGTCCACGCACGCCGGCGGAAGCGCGGCGCAGATCGCGGCCTGCATCTGCTCCGGCGTGAAGGGCTTGCGAAGGATCACCGTCTCGTCGGGGCAGGCGCCGAGCGCTCGGCTTTCGGCATAGCCGCTGATGATGATTCCGGCGATGTCGGGGCGGATCGCGCGCGCCTGCTTGAGCACGTCCGATCCTGAGACGAGCGGCATCGCGTAATCGGTGACGATCAGATCGTAGACGTCGGGCTCGGCCTCCAGCTTGCTGAGCATCGCCGGGCCGTCCGCGGCCGAATCGACCTGGTGGCCCATATCGGCGAGCATTCCGGCGGTGGTCTCCCGAACGCCGTCATGATCGTCGACCAGGAGGATTCTCAGCGGCAGCGCCGCGGCGGCCGGCACCGCGGCGGCGGCGGGCTCGGCCGGGGCCTGCGCCGCACCCTCTCCCTCGGCGCGCGGAAGCCAGATCTCGACCGCGGTCCCCTCGCCGATGACCGACGAGATGTCGAGCGCGCCGCCCGACTGGCGGGCGAAGCCGTAGACCATCGACAGGCCCAGGCCGGTGCCCTTGCCGACGTCCTTGGTCGTGAAGAAGGGCTCGGTGACCTGCTCGATCAGCTCGGGCGGGATTCCGGTGCCGCTGTCGCGAACCGCTATCACCACATAGTCGCCTGCCGGAAGGCCGAGCGGATTTTCGGCGCCGACCGAAGAGTCGCGCGCGGCGACCGAGATGGTGCCGCCGTCGGGCATCGCGTCGCGCGCGTTGATGATCAGATTGACCAGCGCCAGCTCGAGCTGCGCGCTGTCGGCATAGGCGCGACCGACCTTCTCCTCCGCATTCCATTCGAGCTGGACCAGGCCGCCGAGCGTGTGGGCGAGAAGGTCGGTGACCGATGCCCACAATTTCCCGACGTCGATCTCGGCCGGCGCGAGCTGCTGGCGGCGGGCGAAGGCGAGCAGCCGGCCCACCAGGTCCGATCCCTGCTCGGCGGCACGGCGGGTGAGGCCCAATATCTTCTTCTGCTCGTCGTCGAGCTTCACGCGGCGCTCGATCAGCCCGATTCCGCCGAGGACGGCCGCGAGGAGGTTGTTGAAATCGTGCGCGATCCCGCCCGTGAGCTGGCCGATCGCGTCCATCTTGCGCGCCTGGAGCAGCTCCTTCTCCAGATTCTTGCGCTCGGTGACGTCGAGCAGGGTGCCGGCATAGCTCGGCCCGGCCTCGGCCTCGCCCAGAAGCACCGCCTGGTCGAGGAAATGCTTGTAGCTTCCGTCGGCGCACTTCCAGCGATATTCGATCGCCATCGCCCCCGCTCGGGAGCGCTCGCCCAGCGCCTTCAGAGTCCGCTCCCGGTCCTCCGGGTGGATCCGCTCGGCCCACAGGCCGGGATTCGCCTCGACGGCGTCGAACTCGAAGCCGGTCACCGCGGCGAAATTGCCGCCGACGAACTGGGGCAGGCGGGGGTCCGTCCCGTCCGTTTCGAGATAGAGGATGATCGGAAGCGACTGGATGATCGCCGCCTGGCGCTGCTCGGCGATGCGCAGCTCCTGCTCGACCTTCAGCCGCGCCGCGTTGGCCTTGAGGTTGGCGTCGAGCAGCTCCTGCTCCTGCGCCGCCTTGCGCTGGATCTCCTGGGTCATGGTGAAGAGATCGACGAACACCGCGACCTTGGAGCGAAGCACGACCGGCTCGACCGGCTTGAACACATAATCGACCGCGCCCATCGAATAGCCGCGCATCAGATGTTCCTTCTCCTTGTTCACCGCGGAGAGGAAGACGATCGGGATGCGCTTGGTCTGGTCGCGCTGGCGGATGATCTGGGCCGTCTCGTAGCCGTCCATCCCGGGCATGAAGACGTCCAGCAGGATCACCGCGAACTCCCCCCTCAGCAGGTGGCGCAGCGCCTCCTCGCCCGACTGCGCGACCTCGACCTCGGCGATGTCCTCGATCACCGTTCGGATGGCGAGCAAATTCTTGTCGTCGTCGTCGACGACCAGCACGCGGGCGCGCTTCAGCGGCGCGGCCGCGGCCGGCGCGGAGGCCGCCGCGGGCTCGGCCTCGGGTTTTGGCTCGGGTGTCACCAACTGGATCGGACTCATCTGCTACTCGGCGGCCGTCTGGGCGATGGCTCGCGCGGGCGACGCCGCCTGGCTGCGCGCCTTGCCGATCCATACCCGCAGCAACGCCAATAGCAATTCTATGTCCACCGGCTTGGCGATGTAATCGGACGCTCCGGCGTCGAGGCACTTCTGCCGGTCGCCCTTCATCGCCTTGGCGGTGACCGAGATCAGGGGAACGTCGGCCAGCGCCGGATTGGCGCGGATCTGCCGCATCGTCTCGTAGCCGTCCATTTCGGGCATCATGATGTCGATGAGCGCGATGTCGATTCCCGGAGTCTGCTCGAGGATCAAGATCCCGTCGCGTCCGCGCTCAGCGTGCATCACCTCGACGGCATAGCTCTCCAGCACGCTGGTCAGCGAGTAGATGTTGCGGATGTCGTCGTCGACGATCAGGATCTTCGCTCCGGCCAGCTCGGGCAGGTGGCGCGGCTTCGCCGACGCCGCGTCGTCGCGAGAGCGCGTCCGCCGGCGCCTGCGGCCGGCTTTGGCGTCCTCGCGGATAGTGCGGAAGAGGCGCGCCAGCTCGTCGAGCTGGGCCGGCTTTTCGGTCACGTCGCTCGCCCCCATCTCGGTGACGTAATCGGCCTCGTCGACTCCGGAGATGACGTGGATCGGAATCTCGCTCGTCTCGGAATCGTGCTTCAGCAGGTCGAGCAGAACGAAGCCGTTGATGTCGTCGAGGCCGAGATCGAGCGTGATCGCGTCGGGCCTGAGCTTTCGGGCCATCGCCAGAGTGCCCGAGCCGGCGGTCGAGACGACGCCCTTGAGGCCGTTGTCGCGGGCGAGATCGAGCAGCACCGAGGCAAACGTCACGTCGTCCTCCACGATCAGGACGAACGGCGTGTTCCCCAGGGCGTCGCGGTCGTCGCTGACCTCGATCGTGGCCGGGAGCGCGCTGGGCACGGCAGCGCCGCTATTCTCGTAGCGCGCGGAGGTGGTCGGGCTCGGCCCCGTCAGCGCCGCCGTCTCGAACGGGATGAACAGGGTGAAGGTCGAGCCTTCGCCCGGCTTCGAACGGACCTGAAGCTCGCCGCCGAGCAGGCGGGCGATCTCGCGGCTGATCGAGAGGCCGAGGCCGGTGCCGCCATATTTGCGGCTGGTCGTCGCGTCGGCCTGCTGGAAGGCCTCGAAGATCAGCTTCTGCTTGTCCTCGGGGATGCCGATGCCGGTGTCGGTGACCGCGATCTCGATCGCCCGGTCGACGTTGCGAAGCACCGGATGGTTGGTGTTCCAGCCGCTGTCGACGCAGCTCGCCGCGAGCGTGACGCTGCCTTCCGAGGTGAACTTGAAGGCGTTGGAGAGCAGGTTGAGGATGATCTGCTGGAGGCGCTTCTCGTCGGTGCGGATCGTGGCCGGAAGCGTGTCGTCGAAATCGACCTTGAGTTCGAGGCCCTTGTCGGAGGCGAGCTGGCGGAAGGTCCGCTCCATGTGCAGCTTGAGGCTCGACATCGGCATGTCGCCGATCTCGATCGAAATGGTGCCGGATTCGATCTTGGACAGATCGAGGATGTCGTTGATCAGGCTGAGCAGGTCCGATCCAGCCGAGTGGATGGTGCGCGCGAACTCCATCTGCTTGTCGTTGAGGTTGCCCTGCGGGTTGTCGGCGAGCAGCTTGGACAGGATCAGCAGCGAGTTGAGCGGCGTGCGCAGCTCGTGCGACATGTTGGCGAGGAATTCGGACTTGTATTTCGAGGTGAGGGCGAGCTGCTCGGCCTTCTCCTCGACCGCCCGGCGGGCCATGTCGATCTCGAGATTCTTGGCCTCGACCTGCTTCTTCTCGTTCTCGAGAAGCTGGGCCTTTTCCTGAAGCTCCTCGTTGGTCGCGTGAAGCTCCTCCTGCTTGGTGGTCAGCTCGGTCTGGCGCGCCTGAAGCTCCTGGGTCAGCAGCTGCGACTGCTTCAGAAGGCCTTCCGTGCGCATCGTCGCGGCGATCGTGTTGAGCACGATGCCGACCGATTCCATCAGCTGGTCGAGGAAGCTTTGGTGGGTCTCGTTAAACTCGCTGAACGAGGCGAGCTCGATCACCGCTTTCACGTCGTCCTCGAACAAAGCGGGGAGGATGTTGATGTTGGCCGGGGTCGCCTGGCCGAGGCCGGAGCCGATGCGGATGAAATCGCCCGGCACGTCCTTGAGCAGGATCGGCCGCTTGTCGGCGGCGGCCTGGCCGACCAGGCCTTCGCGCAACGAGAATTCGCGGCGCAAGGTGTCGTGACTCTCGGCGCCGTAGCTGGCGACCAGCTCGAGCTTGGTGTCCTCCTCCTCGCGCTTCGTGACGTAGAACACGCCGTACTGCGCGTTCACCAGCGGCGCGAGCTCGGACATGATCAGGTTGGAGACCGTGGCGAGGTCGCGCTCGCCCTGGAGCATGCGCGAGAAGCGGGCGAGGTTGGTCTTGAGCCAATCCTGCTCCGCATTCTTCAAGGTCTGCTCCTTGAGGTTGCGGATCATCTCGTTGATGTTGTCCTTGAGCGCGGCCATCTCGCCCGAGGCTTCCACCGCGATCGAGCGGGTGAGGTCGCCCTTGGTCACCGCGGTCGCGACCTCGGCGATGGAGCGGACTTGGTTGGTCAGGTTGGCGGCGAGCTGGTTCACGTTGTCGGTCAGGTCGCGCCACAGGCCGGCGGCGCCCGGCACCCTGGCCTGCCCGCCCAGCCTGCCCTCGATGCCGACCTCGCGGGCCATGTTGGTCACTTGGTCGCCGAAGGTCGAGAGCGTGTCGATCATGAAGTTGATCGTCTCGGCGAGCGCGGCGATCTCGCCCTTGGCGTCCACGGTCAGCTTGCGCTTCAGATTGCCCTGCGCGACCGCGGTGACGACGTCGGCGATTCCGCGCACCTGATTCGTCAGGTTGGTGGCCATCAGGTTGACGTTGTCGGTCAGGTCCTTCCACGTGCCGCCGACGCCCGGCACCTGCGCCTGGCCGCCAAGCTTGCCCTCGGTGCCAACCTCGCGGGCCACGCGCGTCACCTCGGAGGCGAAGCCGTTGAGCTGATCGACCATGACGTTGATCGTGTCCTTGAGCGCGAGGATTTCGCCCTTCACGTCCACGGTGATCTTCTTGGAAAGGTCGCCCTTGGCGACGGCGGTGGTCACGTCGGCGATGTTGCGGACCTGGCCGGTCAGATTGTCGGCCATCAGGTTCACGTTGTCGGTCAGGTCCTTCCAGGTGCCGGCGACTCCGCGCACCTGCGCCTGACCGCCGAGCTTGCCTTCCGAGCCCACCTCGCGCGCGACTCGGGTCACCTCCGAGGCGAAGGAGTTGAGCTGGTCGACCATCGTGTTGATGGTGTTCTTGAGCTCGAGGATCTCGCCCTTCACGTCGACGGTGATCTTCTTGGAAAGGTCGCCCAGGGCCACCGCGGTCGTCACCTCGGCGATGTTGCGGACCTGGCCCGTGAGGTTGCCGGCCATCAGGTTCACGTTGTCGGTCAGGTCCTTCCAGGTTCCGCCGACGCCTTCGACCTGCGCCTGTCCACCCAGCTTGCCTTCCGATCCCACCTCGCGCGCCACGCGCGTCACCTCGGAGGCGAAGGCGTTGAGCTGGTCGACCATCACGTTGATCGTGTTCTTGAGCTCGAGAATCTCGCCCTTCACGTCGACGGTGATCTTCTTCGAAAGGTCGCCCTTGGCCACCGCGGTGGTCACGTCGGCGATGTTGCGGACCTGGCCGGTCAGGTTCGCGGCCATCAGATTCACGTTGTCGGTCAGATCGGCCCAGGTGCCGCCGACGCCTTCCACCTTCGCCTGGCCGCCGAGCTTGCCCTCGGTGCCGACCTCGCGCGCCACGCGGGTCACCTCGGAGGCGAAGCCGTTGAGCTGGTCGACCATCACGTTGATCGTGTTCTTAAGCTCGAGGATCTCGCCCTTCACGTCGACGGTGATCTTCTTGGAAAGGTCGCCGCGGGCGACGGCGGTGGTCACCTCGGCGATATTGCGGACCTGGCCGGTCAGGTTCGCGGCCATCAGGTTCACGTTGTCGGTCAGATCGGCCCAGGTGCCGGCGACGCCCTCGACCCGCGCCTGGCCGCCGAGCTTGCCTTCGGTGCCGACCTCGCGCGCCACGCGGGTCACCTCGGAGGCGAAGGCGTTGAGCTGGTCGACCATGACGTTGATGGTATTTTTCAGCTCGAGGATCTCGCCCTTCACGTCGACCGTTATCTTCTTGGAAAGGTCGCCGCGGGCCACCGCCGTCGTCACCTCGGCGATGTTGCGGACCTGGCCGGTCAGGTTCGCGGCCATCAGATTCACATTGTCGGTCAGGTCGGCCCAGGTGCCGGCGACGCCTTCGACCCGCGCCTGACCGCCGAGCTTGCCCTCTGTGCCGACCTCGCGGGCCACGCGCGTCACCTCCGAAGCGAAGGAGTTGAGCTGATCGACCATCACGTTGATGGTGTTCTTGAGCTCCAGGATCTCGCCCTTCACCTCGACGGTGATCTTCTTGGAAAGGTCTCCGCTAGCCACCGCGGTGGTCACCTCGGCGATGTTGCGGACCTGGCCGGTCAGGTTCGCGGCCATCAGGTTCACGTTGTCGGTCAGGTCCTTCCAGGTGCCGGCGACGCCCTTCACCTGCGCCTGGCCGCCGAGCTTGCCTTCGGTGCCGACCTCGCGGGCGACGCGCGTCACCTCCGACGCGAAGGAGGCGAGCTGCTCGACCATCGTGTTCACGATCTTGCCGATGCGAAGGAACTCGCCCCTCAGCGGCCGGCCGTCGATCTCGACCGCCATGGCCTGCGAAAGATCGCCCTTGGCGACCGCGCCGATCACTCGCGCCACCTCGGCTGTGGGCTGGGCCATGTCCTCGATCAGCTCGTTGATCGATCGCAGATTGGCTTCCCAGCCCCCGGTCGCGCCGCGCACGCGGCCGCGCTGGCTGATCTTGCCCTCCTTGCCGACGACCAGAGAGAGGCGCTCGAACTCTTCGGTCATCTGCTCTTCGAGCGTGACGACTTCGTTGAAGAGCTGGGCGATCTCGCCGTCCTGGCCGGGAAGGTCGTCGGGCAGGCGCACGGAGAAGTCGCCGCGCCTGAAGGCGCGAAGCGCGGTCAGGAGCATGCGGCGATCGAGGCGATCGCGGGGGGAAAGGTCGTTCACTCAATCGTTCCTTCGCGCGGCCCCCCCGCTCGAATCCCGATAAAGATCCCCTTGCCCGGGCGCCACTTTATCAGCAACCCGCGCCCAGCAAACCAAAATTTGATGAACGAAGTCCGAACCGCGCTTGCACGGGCGGCGAACCGCGCTAGGGCGCGCCGCGGGTGGATCGGATCGCAATCGAGGGTCTTCGAGTCTTCCAATGGCTTCGAACGAGGAAATCGCCGATTTCGTCCGGACGACCTTCCGGTCCGTCTGGGCGCTGGAATTGCTGATCCTTCTCAGACAGAATCACGAGCGAAAGCTGACTAGGGCGGAGATGGTCGCCGCCTTGAGGGGGAGCGAGCTGGTGGTTGCCCAAAGCATCGAAACGCTGGCCGCGGCCGGGCTGATCCTCGTCGATCCCGCCGGCGCCCGCTTTGCGCCGGCTTCCGATTCGGTGGCTGCGCTGATCGCCGACACCGAGCGGCTTTACGCCAGCAGCCCGAACGCCGTTCGGCGGATGATCGTGGCCGCCGCCAATCCCGGCGCCAGCGCGTTCGCCGACGCCTTCCGGCTGTGGAAGGATTGAGGCGATGGCGAGCGGGTTCCCGACGACCGTCTATCTCCTCTGCTTCCTGACGAGCAGCGCCTGCGCGGTCCTGCTCGGGCGCAGCTTCCGGCGGACGGGCGCGCGGCTGCTCTTGTGGAGCGCGCTCTGCTTCGTGCTGCTGGCCGCGAACAACCTGGTGGTGATCATCGACCTGCTGGTGCTTCGCGATCGCGACCTGGGGCTGGTGCGCGCGCTTCTCGCTCTGGCGGCGGTGAGCGTGCTCCTGTTCGGCTTCATCTGGGACCGGGAGGAGTAGATGCTGCTCGATTTCCTCTCCGGCGCGATCACCCTCGGCTTCGCCGCGGCGGGCCTCTTCTTCCTGCGCTTCTGGAGCCGGACCCGCGACAGCCTGTTCCTCGCCTTCGCCATCGCCTTCTGGCTGCTCGGGCTCAACCAGGCTTTGCTTCGGCTGGCGGACATACCGGTGGAGGAGCGCAGCTGGCTCTATCTGCTTCGGCTCGCCGCCTTCTCGATCATCCTCATCTCGGTCTGGAACAAGAACCGGCGCTCGTGAGCGCCTTCACACCCGCTCAAAAGCGGTTAGAGCCGATGGCGATGACCAAGCCGCTCAAGCTCCATCCCGATCGCCTGTTCCCGCCCGATGCGGCCGTGCGCGCCATCGCCCGCAGGCTCTACGAGCCGATCGCCGGCCTTCCGATCGTCAGCCCGCACGGCCATACCGACCCGGCCTGGTTCGCCGAAAACCAGCCCTTCGCCAACCCGGCCGAATTGCTGATCGTCCCGGATCACTACGTCTTCCGGATGCTCTACAGCCAGGGCGTCGGGCTGGAAGACCTCGGCATCCCCCGCGCCGACGGCGGGGCCGTGGAGAGCGATCCGCGCGCGATCTGGCGGCGCTTCGCCAGCCTCTATCATCTGTTCCGCGGAACGCCCTCGCGGCTGTGGCTGGACTGGGTGTTCGCCGAGGTGTTCGGCCTCGACGTGCGGCTGTCGGCCGACACCGCCGATCATTATTACGACGCGATCGACGCGGCGCTCAGGCGGCCGGAATTCCGCCCGCGCGCGCTGTTCGAGCGGTTCAACATCGAGGCCATCGCCACCACCGAAAGCCCGCTCGACCCGCTCGACCATCACCGCGCGATCCGCGCCAGTGGATGGAACGGGCGGGTGATGACCGCCTACCGCCCCGATTCGGTCGTCGACCCCGACTTCGCCGGTTTCGCCGGCAATGTTCGGCGGCTCGGCGAAATTACGGGCGAGGACGTCTCCACCTGGGCCGGCTATCTGCGTGCCCACGAGAACCGCCGCGCCTATTTCCGCGATGTGGGCGGGGCGACTTCGACCGATCACGGCCACCCGAGTGCGGCAACGGCCGATCTGCCCACGACGGACGCGGAAGCGCTTTATGCCCAGGTTCTCTCGGGCAGCTTCACCGCTGCCGAGGCCGAGCTGTTTCGCGCCCAGATGCTCACCGAGATGGCGCGGATGAGCATCGAGGACGGAATGGTGATGCAGCTCCATCCGGGCGTGTACCGCAACCACAACCGATCCGTGCTGGAGCGCTTCGGCCGCGACAAGGGCGCGGACATCCCGGCTCAGACCGAGTTCGTCCGTGCGCTGAAGCCCTTGCTCGACCGGTTCGGCAACGATTCCCGCCTCACCCTCATCCTCTTCACGATCGACGAGGACGTCTATTCGCGCGAGCTCGCGCCGCTGGCCGGTCATTATCCGGCGCTCAGGCTTGGGCCGCCCTGGTGGTTCCACGACAGCCCCGAAGGCATGCGCCGCTTCCGCGAGGCGGCAACCGAGACGGCCGGATTCTACAACACGGTCGGCTTCAACGACGACACCCGCGCCTTCCTCTCGATCCCGGCGCGGCACGACGTCGCTCGGCGGATGGATTGCGCCTTCCTCGCCCGCTTGGTCGCCGAGCACAGGCTGGAGGAGGACGAGGCGCACGAAGTGGCCCGAGCGCTCGCCTACGATCTCGCCAAGGCGGCCTACAAGCTGTGACTCCGCGGCTGAGCGAGGCGACGCTCGCGCTCGCGCCCGACTGGGTTCGCCGGCCGGCCGCGCGCCCGCCGGTGCGCGTGCTGCACCTCGGCATCGGCGCCTTTCACCGCGCCCATCAGGCATTGGTGTTCGACGATCTCGGCTGGGGCGTCGCCGGCGCTTCGCTCCGCTCGCCGGCGGTGCGCGAGGCGATGGCGCCGCAGGATTGCCTCTACTCGCTGGTGGTCGGCGAGGAGGTACGGGTGATCGGCGCCCTGCGCGAGGTGATCCACGGCGCGGACGGCCTAGCCGGGCGCCTGGCCTCGCCGGAGACGAAGCTGGTGACGCTGACGGTCACCGAGAAGGGCTATCTGCCCGGCGCGGCCGCGATCCGGGTCATCGCCGACGGCCTCGCCCGGCGGCGCGAGCCGCTCACCATCCTTTCCTGCGACAATCTCCCGCGCAACGGAGAGCGGCTGGCGCAAGCGGTGATCGACGCGAGCGATCCGGCGCGCGCCGGCTGGATCCGCGATCACATCGCCTTTCCCCAGACGATGGTCGACCGGATCGTCCCCGCGACCGAGGTGGCGGACATTGAGGCGCTCGCCGCGCGGATCGGTCTGGTCGACCGGGCGATGGTCAAGGCCGAGCCCTATTGCCAGTGGGTGATCGAGGATTGCTTTCGCGGCGAGCGACCCGATTTCGAAGCGGCCGGAGTTCAGATCGCTTTGGATATCGGCCCTTGGGAGAACGCCAAGCTGCACCTGCTCAACGGCGCGCACAGCGCGATCGCCTATCTCGGCGGCCTCGCCGGAGTGGAGTTCGTCCACCAGTTCGTCGCCACTCCCGCCGGGCGCCGCTTCGTCGAAGCGCTGTGGGACGAGGCCCAGACGACGCTTGATCCGCCGGCGGGCCTCGATCTCGGCGCCTATCGCGCAGCCCTTATGGCCCGCTTCGCCAATCCCGGGTTGCAGCACCGCGCGCGCCAGATCGCGATGGACGGCACGCAAAAGCTTCCCCAGCGCCTGCTGGCGCCGATCGCCGCCCGGCTGGAAAGGGGGCAGCCGATCGACGCGCTTGCGCTGGCGGTGGCCGCGTGGATGCGCTGGCAAGCGGGTCGGGATGACGAAGGAAGGGCGTTCGCGGTCGACGATCCACTGGCCGGCGAGACTCGCCGGCGATTGGCCGGACAGAGCGAACCGGAGGCGCAGGTGAGGGCGTTGCTGGGCCTCGAGGCGGTCTTCCTGCCAGCGCTGGCGGCCGATCCGCGCTTCGCCGCCGCGCTGACCGGGCAGCTCGGCAGGCTTGCGGCGCTTGGCGCCCGGGGGGTAATCGAACGGGATTGGGGCAAGGGAACACAATGACCATCAGCTTCGAAAATCGGGTGGCGATCGTCACCGGCGCCGGCAACGGGCTCGGCAAGGCCTATGCGCTGGAGCTTGCGCGGCGCGGCGCGAAGGTCGTGGTCAACGATCTCGGCGCCGCGCGCGACGGCAGCGGCGCCTCGCACGGCGCGGCCCAGGCCGTGGTGTCGCAGATCGAGGCCGCGGGCGGCGAGGCGATCGCCAACGCCAGCAGCGTCGCCGACGAGGCCGGAATCGCCGCTTTGGTGGCCGATGCCAAAGAGCGCTGGGGCCGGATCGACATCCTCATCAACAATGCCGGCATCCTGAAGGACAAGAGCTTCGCCAAGATGTCGATCGACGAGTTCCGGGCGGTCGTCGAGGTCCACCTGATCGGCTCGGCGATCTGCACCAAAATGGTGTGGGAGACGATGCGCGAGCAGGTTTATGGCCGCATCCTGATGACCACCTCGTCGACCGGCCTCTACGGCAATTTCGGCCAGGCCAATTACGGCGCGGCCAAGCTCGGCCTGGTCGGCCTGATGAACACGCTCGCGCTCGAAGGCGCGAAATACAATGTCCACGTCAATACGATCGCACCGCTTGCCGCGACCCGGATGACCGAGGATGTGATGCCGCCGGAGATCCTCGCGCGGACCGGGCCGGAGACGGTGGTCCCCGCGGCGCTTTTCCTGGTCAGCGAAGGTGCCCCGAACAAGGTCACGCTGGGGGCCGGCGGCGGCGGCGTGGAGCGCGCCTACGTCACCCTGACGCGCGGCATCCAGCTCGGCGCCGGCGAGCTTACCCCCGAAGCGGTGGCCGAGCGGTTCGAGGCGGTCTCGGCCCGCGAGGACGAGCTGGTGCCGGACAACGGCTTCGGCCAGGCGGCCGTCGCTCTGGGGCTTGGCTGAGCCATGGCCGGTGGGCCGCTCGCCGGGCTTCGAATCCTCGAAATCGCCGGCATCGGCCCTGGCCCCTTTTGCGGGATGTTGCTGGCCGATCTCGGCGCGGACGTCGTTCTGGTCGAGCGGCCCGAGCCGGGGCCGGACGACTTCGATCTCGGCCCGGCGGCGATTCCCCATCGCGGCAAGAGGTCGATCGCCATCGATTTGAAGTCGGCCGAGGGGATCGAAACGGTTCTCGGCCTCGTGGAGAAGGCCGACGCTCTGATCGAAGGCATGCGGCCCGGAGTGATGGAACGGCTCGGGCTCGGGCCGGACGTCTGTCTCGAGCGCAATCCGCGGCTCGCTTACGGGCGGATGACCGGCTGGGGGCAGGAGGGGCCGCTCGCCCAAGCCGCCGGCCACGACCTCAACTACATCGCTTTGTCGGGCGCCCTCTGGTATTCGGGCCAGCCCGGCCAGCCGCCGCTCACTCCGCCGACCGTGGTGGGCGACGTCGGCGGCGCGCTCTACCTCGCGGTCGGCATCCTTTCCGCGGTGATGAGCGCCCGGGAGACTGGGCAGGGGCAGGTGATCGACGCAGCGGTCGTCGATGCCAGCGCGCACATGCTTGGCCTGCTCATGACCCTGAAGGCGGCGGGCCGGCTCCACTCGGAGCGCGGGCGGAGCCTCCTCGACGGGCCGCACTGGTATCAGACCTATCGCTGCGCCGACGGCGGCTACGTCTCGGTCGGTTCGCTCGAGCCCAAATTCTACGCATTGCTGCTGGAAAGGCTGGGGCTTTCGGACGATCCCGCCTTCGCCAGCGGCTACGATCCCGCGGCCTGGCCCGATCAGAAGGAGCGTCTCGCCGCCCTCTTCGCGACCCGCACCCGCGACGAATGGTGCGCCCTCCTCGAAGGGACCGACGCCTGTTTCGCTCCCGTTCTCGATCCCGGGGAAGCGGCGAACCACCCGCATATGGCAGCGCGCAGAGTCTATTTCGAAAGCGGCGGCTTCCTCCAGGCCGCTCCGGCGCCGCGCTTTTCCGGCACGCCCGCGGGCGATCCCGGCAAAGTCCCCCCGCGCGGGGCCGACGCCGAAGCGCTCCTGCGCGATTGGCTCTAGACCGGCACCGCCATGTTCTTGACCGCGAACACCGCCTGCCAGCTCTCGATCTCGCCGATCACCACGTCGTCCAAAGCGTGGGCGAGGCTGGCGACCTGGGCGTAGCGAAGCCTCGGCTCGGTGCCGGTCAAAAGCCTTTCGATCCGGGCGCCCAGCCCCTCCAGCTTCTCCGCCGCGATCTCCGAGATCGACGCGAAGCGGTCGAAATCGCCGAGATAGCGGATTCCGGCGAAGGCGCCGCCAAGCGCCGGCAGGGCGAGGCCGAGGAAGGTCAGCGGCTTGGCCAGCACTTCGCCGACATGCTCGGGAACGAGGCCGAAATAGGCGGCAGCGATCACCCCGAGATAGACGCAGACCGAGACGATCGCGAGGACGAACATCACGTTCGACATACGGTCGAGCCGGTGGTGGACCCGGGTGAGCTTCGCCGCCTTTTGCCGGTGGTAGTCGCGCTGCTGCCGGGCGTGGCGCGCGAGCAGAAGCACCAGCGCCGAGCGGAGATGCTCCTGGGTGACGACGATCCTGGGCAGGCCGGCCGCGCGCAGCGCCTGGCGCGCATAATATTCCGGCCATTGCGTGCCCGATCCCTGCGGCCAGCGGGCGACGGGCCGGGTCACTCCGAGCAGCAGCAAGATGGGCGCGTGGCGAAGATATTCGGCGACCCTGCGGGTCTCCAGCCACCGCCCGTGCCAGCGCCGCCTGCGGCCGACCATCGTAATGCCCACGATCGCCAGCAGAAGCACCAGCTCGGCCGCCGCGAACGGCCATTTCCAGTCGACCCCGACGAGCGGCAGATAGGCCACTCCGGCGATGACCGACATCGCCGACAAAAGGAAGTTGGTCACCATCCCGCCGCGATAGGCGTCGGAAAGGTAGGTCGACAGGCCGTCGGCCCAGGCGAAGCGCCGAAGCACCTGGGTCTTCAGCCGCTCGACGAACGCCGAATCCGTGCCCGAAAGCGCGCGGGCGGATGCCAGTAGCTCGGCGCCCGATCCCTCGGCGATCGCCTCGGGCGTCTCGTAATGCTCGACCAGGCTCCGGAAGAAGCGCCCGGCGCCCGCGCCGCCGAAGATCGTCTCGATCCTCCGATAGGCATGAAATCGCCGGCTGCTTCGCTTGTGCCACTGCTCCGAATGCAGGCGCGCCGCCCGCTCCCAATGATCGACGTCCGCCGGGCTGGCGATGGCGGCGACGAACGCCGCCACCTCGGCGGCTTTTTGCGGGCTCCCCAGCCGCTCCAGCGCGTCCGGCCCTTCAAGGACGTAGACCGACTCGGGCTCGTTGGCGTCGATCCAGATCACCGGAAGGCCGTGGTAGAGCGCCGATTCGATCGAATGGCGGGTGCCGCCGATGGAGCCCGGCGTCGCCCCGTCCCAGATCGCGACGAGCAGGTCCGATTGCTCGATCATGATCCGCGCCGCGGCCGCCGCCCGTTCCGAAACGAAGATCGAATATTCGGTCGCGGCGTGCCGGTCGCCCGGCGTCGCCAGGTGAGCGATGAACAGCCCGGACACGAAATCATCCTCCTCGGCGAGCTCGAAGAGCTGAACCCGACCCGCGATCTCGCGCATCGCCCGCGCCTGCCCGGCGATCGCGGGCGACGGTGCTCCATCGCCGTGCAGCAGCGCCCGCGCATCGTCCTCGCTCATGTCGCGGCAGTTGAGCGCGATGTTGAGCTCGAGGCCGAACGGGAGCGGCGCCACGACCTCCCAGTTCATCGCCAGGCCAAGCTCCATCGCCATCATGTCGGCCCCGGGAGCGAGCAGCGCGTGGAGCCTGGTCCGCGCCGCCGAAAGGCCCGTCGCGGCGTCGTCGACCGCTGCGAAGACGGCGCGCAGGGAGGCTTCGATCGCCGCCCGGTTGGCGAGGAAGGCGGCGTTTCCGTCGCGGTGGCCGGTGACTCCGACGCACAGGCGCGGGGGTGGAAGGCCGCTCGATGGGGCGCTCGCCGGATCGTCGCTCATCGAGCCAAGGTAACGGGCGGCGCGGCGGGAGCAAGTCCCCCTTCGGTTCGGCCGAACATGATGGTAGGATATGGCCGCGCCGGCTTGAAGACGGGCGCACAGGGGGCTGAAACCATGGCTACCGGCGAGGAGCGGGAGACTGGGGAGAGCGGGCCGACGTCCGTCTTCGTCAGCTATGCCCGCGCCGACCGCAAGGCCGCGCTCCCGATCATCCGCGCCCTCGAAAATGCCGGCTTTTCGGTCTGGTGGGACGGCAAGCTCGAGGGCGGCGAGCGCTATCTCGGAACGACCGAAGCCGCGCTCGAGGGCGCCAAGGCGGTGGTCGTCTTGTGGTCGAATACGTCGGTCGCCTCCCACTGGGTCCATGATGAGGCGATGCGCGGCCGCGACCGCCGCTGCATCGTCCCGCTGACGATCGACGGCGCCCAGCCGCCGCTCGGCTTCCGCCAGTTCCAGACGATCGACCTGTCGGGGCGCGGCGCCAGGAGCCGCAAGGCGGGCCTCGACGCGATGATCCATGCGGTGGCGGCGCTCCACGGACGGTCCGCTCCGGAGCCCTCGCCGCCGCTCCAGCGGCCGGTCGGCCGCCGCGCATTCATCGCCGGGGGAGCGGCGGCGGCCGCGGCGGCGGGCGGCGGGATCGCCTGGTGGGCCGGCCTGTTCGGCGGCGAGGCGCAGGCCCGAAGCATCGCCGTTCTTCCATTCGACAATCTCGGCGGCAATGCGGGGCGCGCCTATTTCTCGGACGGCCTCGCGGCCGAGATCCGCACCCAGCTCGCCCGCAATCCGCTGCTCGAGGTCGCCGCGCAGACCTCCTCCAACCGCTTCCGCGACAGCAACGACGACGCGCGCACCATCTCGCGCGCGCTCAAGGTGCGCTATCTCCTCGACGGCAACGTGCGGACGACCGGCTCGGTGGTGCGCATTTCAGCCGAGCTGATCGACGGAGAGACGGGATTCAGCCAATGGTCGCGCGCGTTCGACCGTCCCCTGGCCGATCTGTTCGCGGTGCAGGAGGAGATCGCCGACGCCGTGGCGGTCGCGCTGGCGGCGCAGATCGACCGGCAGCAGTCCGGGCACCGCGGCACCGCCGCGGCCGCGGCCGGCGGAACCGCGAACCTCACCGCCTACGATTCCCAGCTGCGCGGCAAGGACCTTTTCGATCAGGCGATCGACGAGGAAAGCGATCGCGCGGCTTTGGCCCATTTCGATGCGGCCATCGCCGCCGATCCGCGCTACGCGCTCGCTTATTCGGCGCGCTCGCGCGCCTTGACGGTGATCGGCAACCAGTACGAGCAGGGCGAGCGCCGGCGCGAGACCTACCGGCTGGCGGTGGAGGCCGCGCAGCGCGGCGCGGCCCTCGCTCCGGAGGTCGCCGAGACCCAATCGGCGCTCGGCTTCGCTTTGTTCAACGGCCGGCTCGACGCCCGGGCCGCGCGCGGGCCCTACGAACGCTCGCTCGCGCTCGGAAGGGGCGAGGCCGACATCCTCAGCCGCTACGCCCTCTACAGCGCCCGCTGCGGCCGGATCGCGGCCGCGCGCGAGGCGATCGGCCGCTCGGCCGC
This sequence comes from Alphaproteobacteria bacterium, assembly GCA_005883305.1. Taxonomy (NCBI): domain Bacteria; kingdom Pseudomonadati; phylum Pseudomonadota; class Alphaproteobacteria; species Alphaproteobacteria bacterium. The sequence goes on from VBAC01000001.1 coordinate 326,246, forward strand.
GCTCGATCCGCTCAACGCCCGCACCCAGCGCCTGATCGGCGACGTCGAATATTCGGCGCGGCGCTATGCGGAATCGATCCCTTCGTTCCGGCGCGCGCTCGAGCTCAACCCGCAGCTGTCGGTCGCCCATTCGGCGATCGGCGCGGCCTTGCTGATGATGGGCCGGATCGACGAGGCCCGGGCCGAATATGAGCGGGAGCCGAGCAGCCTGTTCAAGCTGACCGGGATCGCCATCGTCGCGGGGCGCAAGGGCAATGAGGCGGAGGCTGCCGCCGCCTTCGATCGGCTGCGCGCCGAGCATGGGGACAACGGCCTCTACCAGCAGGCGCAGGTCCTCGCCCAGTCCGGGCGGCCGGACGAGGCGATGGCCCGGCTTGCCGAGGCGTTCCGTTCGATCGATTCGGGCCTCGTCTATCTGCGCAACGATCCGTTCGTCGATCCGCTTCGGCGGGCCCCCGCGTTTAACGATTTGCTTAACCGCCTCGGTTTCGCGTAAACTCAAGCCGTTCCAATCAGGAGTTTTCCGGTCATGGACAACAAGCAGCGCGATGGACAGCCTTCCGACCAGCCGGAGGGGATCGACGGCGCGAGCCCGCAAGGGATCGCCGGGAATGATGCGTTCGAGGCTGGGTTCGACGAGAGCTCCGACCTTCTGGGCAACGGCGATCGCAGCCCGCTGATGGGCAACGGCGACCGCTGATCCGGAAATCCGTCCGGCCCGCTTGGGCCGGACCGCGGAATTGCTTCCCGGCGCTTCGGCTTAGGCTGGCGCCGGGCGTTTTCTGTGACGGGCCGGGGCGCCCCCTTCCGTAGAATCCCGCTACAATTCGCCCGGGAAACCGGGGTTTTCCCCTATTACGCCCGCTTTGCTCCTCGCGAATAGCGGTCGTCGCCGGCCACGGCGATCGATCGGCCGGTCGGGCTCGCTTCCTCGGGGCGGCGTGCCCGGTTGCGGACGTCAATCTCCACAGGGGAGTTAGAAAAATGCCCTCACCGAGAAGGAGTATCGCGATCGCTCTCGTCACGATGGTCGGCGGCCTCGGCCTCAGCGGCTGCGCCACCACCGAATATGTCGACGAGCAGATTGCGCTGGTCAACGGACGCGTCAGCGCGCTCGAGGCCAGGGTCAACGAGGTCAACAACACGGCCCAGTCGGCGCTGCAGGGCGCTCAGGCCGCCGCCGGCGAGGCGCAACGGGCCAACCAGCGCATCGACGAGCTGACCGGCCGAGTCGACGGTATCGAGCAGCGCATGGCGTCGCAAAGGCGTCCGCGCAACTGATCCTGCCCGGGTCCCGGAGTCGCGCGGCGATTCCGGGCCTGGAACCTCAGCCGCCCGGATCGGTTCGCGTCGTGGTGCCAGGTAATGAACATGCGTAGCCAGGCGAGAGCAGCTTTGATCGCTTTGGCGGTCGCGGGGGCGCTCGAGTCCCCGGCTTCTGCGCAAGTGGAGGCCGCGGCGGCTTTCGCGGCCGGAGCGGGCGCGCAGGCGCTCGGCCAAGCGCCGCCGGACGCCGATCCGCTCGCCGCGCCCACCCGCGCGGCACGCGAGACGATCGGCTGGGTGGTCGCCAGCGGCGACAATCGCGGGCTCCCCTTCATCGTCATCGACAAGACGGCCGCGGCTGTGTTCGTGTTCGACGCTCAAGGCAATGCGGTGGGCGCCGCTCCGGCCTTGCTCGGAGTGGCGAGCGGCGACGATTCCACCCCAGGGGTCGGCGATCGCGACCTTTCCCAGATCGGCCCGGCCGAGCGGACGACCCCGGCAGGCCGCTTCGTCGCGCGCTACGGCCCGGCTTATGGCGGCCACACCGTCCTGTGGGTGGATTTCGCCAATTCGGTCGCGCTTCACCCGGTCGTCACCACCAATCCGCGCGAGCGGCGGCTGCAGCGCCTGGAATCGCTCTCGCCCGAGGACAACCGGATCACCTTCGGCTGCATCAACGTGCCGATCCCTTTCTATCGCGAGATCGTCCAGCCGCTGTTCGCCGAGGCCGGGGGAATCGTCTACATCCTGCCCGAGACCCGTCCGCTCGAGGAGGTGTTTCCGGGGATGCGGGTCGCGGCCGGGGCGCCGCCGCAGATTCCGGCTCCGAAGGTCGCCACCCTTCGCTCCTCCTCCTTCTCGCTTGGCCGATAGCGGGGCCAAATCGGCGGCGATCATGAATCGCGCGGGCCGAATTCAGTAGAGTCACCGATGCGTGGCCTCAGGCAAAGAGGCTAGTCCACCCTTAGGGAGTGTTCCTAGGGAAGGACTTTTCGACATGGGAGTAAAACAGCGGGGATTCGCGCTCTTTGCCGCGGCGCTGATGGTTTCGACATCGGCTATCGCGCAGGTTGCGGAGCGCGAGGGAGTCATCATCTCGCGCAGCCAGAACAACCTCAACGTGCGCACGCGCGAAGGCAATATCACGGTCGTCGTGACGCCCTCGACCCGGATCCGCGAGAATCGCAGCGGAGCGCTCGCCGGATCGCGGGACAGCAATACCGGCGCCCTGATTCCGGGCCTGATCATCAAGGCCGAAGGCGATCAGCAGGGCAGCACCCTCACCGCCGAGGAGATCGAGTTCCGCGAGCGCGACTGGCGCGCGGCGATCGCCGCGACGGGCGGCACCCAGCAGCAGTTCCAGCAGGCGGCGACCGAGCGGGCAGCGCTCCGCCAGGCGATCATCGACGGCAACGAATATGAGATCCGCCAGGAGGTCACCGTCTACTTCCCGACCGGAAGCGCCGCCGTCGGCGCTCAGTATCAGGAGCAGCTCCGCGCGCTCGCCCGCGCGGCTCCCGGCTTCGGCAATTACCGGATCTCGATCATCGGCTTCGCGGACAGCCGCGGCGATCCGGCGGCGAACGAGCGGCTGAGCCTCAGGCGCGCGATCGCCGTCAGCAACTTCGTGCGCCAGACCGGCGCGATCCAGCCGGGCCGGGTGCTCTCGCCCTCGGCCATGGGCGAGACCGCGGCCGCGCCGGGAATGGAGGCGCCGACCAGCAACGACCAGGCCCGCCGGGTGGTGGTTCGCGTGGTCACGCCGAAGGGCCAGCTGACCCAATAGCCCTCGAGCGGGGGCAAATGCGCGAGCGCGCGGGGCCGGAGCTCCGCGCGCTCGTTTGCTTTCGAGGCACCGATTGGCGAGTTTCAGGGAAGCGGAAACTTCGAAAACTTCCGCGCCCGCCCAGGCGCCAGCGAAGAGCAAGCTGGCGCGCCCGGCAGGATTCGAACCTGCGACCCCAAGCTTAGAAGGCTCGTGCTCTGTCCAACTGAGCTACGGGCGCGCGCGGCAAGCGTCTAGCGCGCTTTGGTGAAGATGTGGATGGGATTATGCGGGCGGAATGATGGGCGCCAGACCCCTCACGCAAGGCGAGATCGCGCTTGCCGAGCCGGTGTTCGGCAACGCCCTCGCCTACGGCCGCGTCCGAATCCGCCACGGCGCCGGCTGGAATCCGATTCCCATGCTGGCCTTCGCCAACGGCAATCCGGCGATCACGCTCGGGCGAACGATCTACGTGCGCGACCCGGTCGCCGATTTCGCGGAAGAGGCGGAGGCCCGGCGGCGGCTGTTCGTGCACGAGATGATGCACGTGTGGCAGTATCGCGCGCTCGGCCTCGTCCGCTTCCTGCTGCGTTATGCCCGCGAGTTCATCGGCGCAGGGTTCCACGCCCCGGCCATGTATCGCTACGCGCCCGGCGAGACCCGCTTCGCCGAGGCGACGCTCGAGGCGCAGGCGGAAATCGCCGGCGATCACGCTTTGGCGCTCTGGCGCGGCGACCCCGAGGCGGTAGAGAGAGTGCGGCCGAACATGGTTGGAAGCGGCCTCAGAGGCTTCGGGGGGACGATGGGCGAGATCAGGGAAGTGAAGGCCGCCGCGCTCGGCGAGCTTCGGCTGCGCTATTTCGATTATGTGATGGCTGCGTTCGTCACCATCCTCTTGCTCTCGAACGTGCTCGGCGCGGGCAAGGTGGCGGTGATCGACCTGCCCTGGGTCGGGCTGCGGCCGTTCGGCGCCGGGATCCTCTTCTTCCCCATCTCCTACGTGATCGGCGACGTGCTGACAGAGGTCTATGGCTACGCCCGCGCGCGCCGGGTGATCTGGGCGGGCTTCGCCGCTCTGCTGTTCATGGCCTTCATGTCGTGGGTGGTGGTCGCTCTGCCGCCGGCCGCGGATTGGGGCGGGCAGGCGGCCTACGAGCAGGTGTTCGGCCAGGTGCCGCGGATCGTCTTCGCCTCGATGATCGCCTTCTGGGCGGGCGAGTTCGTCAATTCCTACGTGCTGGCCAAGATGAAGATCCGGACCAAAGGCCGGCACCTTTGGGCGCGGACGATCGGCTCGACCGTCGCGGGGCAGGGCGTAGACAGCCTGATCTTCTACCCGCTCGCCTTCTGGGGCGCTTCCGGGTGGCCCAACGATCTGGTGATCGAGGTGCTCGTCACCCAATGGGCGCTGAAGGTCGGCTGGGAGGCGCTGCTGACTCCGGTCACCTATGCCGTGGTCGGCTGGCTCAAGGCCAAAGAAGGCGTCGACGTCTACGACGAGGGGACGGATTTCACGCCTTTCCGGGCGAAGGCCTAGGCATAGGCCCAGCGCAGCCACGACCAGGCCACCCAGGCGAGAGCGGCCCACAAGGCGACGACGATCAGCGCGCCGGCCTTGCTCACCGGACGCTCGGCCGCGGCTGCGGCGGCTCGGCGGTGCTCGTCGAGCCGGCCCGGCGGCAGCATCCGGGCGACCAGCCACAGGCCGAGCGGGATCAGAAGCGCGTCGTCGAGCAGGCCGAGCACCGGGATGAAATCGGGGATGAGGTCGATCGGCGACAAGGCGTAAGCGGCGATCAGCAGCGCCAGGGCGCGCGCGGCCCAGGGCGTTCGCGGATCGCGCGCGGCGAGCCACACCGCATGCGCCTCGATCCTGAGCCGTTTCACGAGGGAAGGGCCTTCGCTCATCGGGGCTTTCTCGGCGGGAGGGTGAGGAAGGCCGTGGCGG